>NZ_JAFGYZ010000023.1:0-100438 GCF_017491585.1 Pseudomonas sp. 58(2021) | reverse complement strand
TTACTGGAGGAACCGTGAATACTCAATCGGAAAAGCATTTCACGGGCTGTCGATAGCGATCAGGGAAACAGCGGAGGATGGCATCCACGATGTCTACTGGAGTAGACATCGTATCGCCCGAATCGACATGAACTTGCAGATTGTTACGGCAGGTAAGAGGATCTAAAAACCGTCCACCATGTCTCCGAACATGTGTTCACCATGTCTCCGGTACATACAGGGAGAGGGCTAGGGTGAGGGGCTCTTTGGCTCTTGGCACTCAAACCAACTTGAACCCACCCATCTGCCGCGCCAGGTCATCCGCCAACCGCTGCAGCATCTGACAATCCTCACGACAAGCCCGAACCTCCCCCGCCGTCGCCCGGGCCAGATCGGAAATCCCCTGCACGTTGCGGTTGATCTCCTCGGTCACCGCCGACTGCTCCTCTGTCGCCGTCGCCACCTGGTGGTTCATGTCACTGATGCGCTCGACCTGCCCGGTAATCGCAGTCAAAGAGGCCCCGGTACGCTGGCTCGACTCAACCCCAGTCCCCGTCGCGGCCTGCCCGGTGCGCATCGAAGACACCGCATTCTCCGCGCCCTGCTTGAGGCTGCCGATCATCTGCTGGATCTCGTCGGTTGAAGCCTGGGTGCGGCGCGCCAAGGTGCGCACTTCATCGGCCACCACCGCAAAACCACGCCCCATGTCCCCGGCCCGCGCCGCTTCAATCGCCGCGTTCAACGCCAACAGGTTGGTCTGCTCGGACACCCCGCGAATCACCGCCAGCACTTGATCGATCGACGCCACCTGATGCGCCAGCTCACCCACCGCGCCAGCGGCAACGCCGATTTCATCGGACATGCTTTCTATATGGCGAATCGAGCCGCCGACCACTTCCCGAGCCTGCATCGCCTCATCGCGTGCGGTTTGCGAGGCAAGTGCGGCATTGCCGGCGTTCTGGGCGATTTCCTGCACGGTCAGGCCCATTTCGTGGACGGCGGTGGCGACCATGTCGGTCATTTCCTGCTGCCGGCCGGAGCGTTCGGCGGTGTTATCCACAACCCTGGCCACCTGACCGACGGCAACGCGCAGTCGCTCGCTGGTGGTCAGCACTTCGCCGATCATCCCGCGCTGGCTGTCGAGGAAACGGTTGAAGCCCCGAGCGAGGTCGCCCAGTTCATCGGCGCGGCTGGAATCTAACCGGTGAGTCAAATCTCCACCACCGCTACCGATTGCTACCAGTGCAGCTGTTACCTGACGAATCGGCCTTACCAACCCTTGGGCCAGCCAGATCACCAGCGCCAGGCAAACCAGCGCCACCGCCAGACCAATGCCGCTGCTCATCCACATCGCCCGGCGAGCTTCGGCGTAGATCTGCGACTGTGGCACTTCGGCCACCAGGGTCCAGCCGAGGTCGCGCAAAGGCAGGCTGAAGGCGAGGAAATCTTCGCCGTCGCGCTGGAAGCTGCTGTTGGTCGCCACCTTATGGCCCATGACCGCTTGTGCAGCGCTGGCGCCAATCTGCTCCGTGAGGGTGCGCTTACCGCTGAACTGCGCCTCGGGATGGACCTGGATCAATCCGTCGGAACGTACGAGATAGACCTTCCCGCGCTCGCCGAAGCTGAAGTTGTGAATCAGCTCGGACAGCTCTTTCATGCTCAGCCCGAGCCCCGCGACACCGACCACTTTGCCGGCCTGCTCCACCTTCAAATCAATGAACAGCGCCAACTCTCCGGTGGCCCCGTCGTTGTCGATGTTCAGGGTTCGTGGCTGATTGCTGTCGAGAAACGAGTAAAACCACGCATCGGCCGGTTTGTCGCGACTGAGGGTCCGATCCAGGCCTTTTTCGGTGATGTAGTGATTGGATTCGGTGCCGATGATCAGCGCGGTAAACGCCTTGTGTTCGGCGCGGATGCCTTCCAGATACTGCGCGAAGCCCGCCGTTTTGGTGGAGTCCTCACCATTGGCCAGCCAGTCGCGGACCATGGTGTTGCTGGCGATGTCCTTGGCGGCGGTGAGAGGTTGAACGAGGATTCGTTCGATGTCGTTGCGCGTCGCTTCGATGCTCGACGGCAGCGCCTGTTCGACCAGATAGCTCTGGGCGAGGCGGTTGACCACCAGGGTATAAATGCCAACCACGATCAGAATGCTGGCCAGCAGGGCGGTGCCCATGCCGAGGATCAACTGCCATTGAATACTGCGACGCCAGAACTGCATGGAGCACCCCCAAAGAATAAGAGGCTGAAACACTGCAACAGCCGTGCCGATTGTATACAGCGCAATCGACAATCTTATTCTTTGGTTGTGCGCAACCATCAACCCTGATTGATGGTCTTGGCGATGGTCTCGACCGTGGCGCTGACTTGCTCTTGGTAACGCTCGAGTTCTTCCTGATGCTGCTTCTTCATTTCAATCTGCTGCGAGCACAGATTCATCACCGCCAGCACCAGCAGGCGGTCGCCGATCAGGGTCGGGTATTTCTTCTTGGTGTCGGCCAGTGCGGCCTTGAGCATCAATGCGGCGTCCAGCAGGGTCTGTTCTTCCCCGGCCGGTGCCTTGATCGAATAGTCCTCCCCCATGATGGAGATGACTTTTACCCCTGCTGTACCGTGGTTCATGCGCTGACAGGACCTGCGTTGACGCGATCAACCAGGGCCTGGATGCGCGCGGCAGTGGCGCCGTGCTTTTCTTCCTGTTCCATCAGGCTCAGTTGCAGGCTTTCGTTTTCATCCTTGGCCTGGGCCAGTTCCATGGACAGGGTCTGGTTGGTTTCCGACAGGGTCTGGTTCTGTTGCACCAGGTCGCTGACGAGCTGTTCCAATTGGCTGAGGGATGCTTCCAACATTTTGATCTTCCAGGGCTTTTTCAAAGGGCGCGTACGATAAAGAAAAGTCGTCGTTGACGCCAGGGTTAAACCGGCGCAAGGCCTTGATTTTCCTGGCGGCTCGACCGTTCTTGCGAGTCTTAGAGACTGTGATCTGCCGATCTGGTTCCTGCACTTCGTCGCCCGCCCTCTCATGCGACAAATACGCGCACCGCCTCAAGACTTTAGTCGTATGACCGATAAGTCATCCAACAGCAGTCTCAGCCCGCATGGATGCGGCCCTTCCTGGTATACGCCCCCATGTCCCTTCGCAATATGAATATCGCCCCCCGGGCGTTCACCGGCTTCGCCCTGATCGGCGGCCTGATGCTGATTCTCGGCGTGTTCGCCCTGAACCAGATGAGCAAAATACGCGGCGCCGCCGAGGACATTTCCTCCAGCAGCGTGCCAAGCATCAAAAATCTCGACGAATTCACCCAGCTGACTCTGCGCCTGCGGGTGCTGTCGTACCGTTTGCTGGTGAACCGCGAGCCGGACGTCCAGCAGAAAACCATCGAGCTGCTGGAGATGCGCAACCAGCAGATCCGCAAGGCCCAGACCGATTACGAGCCGCTGATCGGCAGCCCCGAAGAGCGTGCGGCCTACGACCAATACGTGCAGTTGCTGGGCCAGTACCGCCAGATCGAAGACCGGATGAAAACCCTGTCGCGCAACAATCAGTTCGATGAGCTGCGCAACCTGCTGAACACCCAGCTGCTCGACAACTCCGAAGCGATGAACACCGTGCTCAACCGCTTGATGCAGATCAACGGCCAGCAGATCAGCGAAACCAACCAGCAGGCCGCCGACCAGTATTCCTCGGCCTTCAATCTGGTGGTAACCCTGCTGGTGATCGCCACCGGCCTGACCTTCCTGTTCGCTTGGTTGCTGACCGCCAGCATCACCAAGCCGATCGCCAAGGCACTGGACGCGGCGGAAACCATCGCCGAAGGCAACCTGACCCAGCCGATCCACGTCGACGGCACCGACGAAGCCGGTCGCCTGCTGGCGGCCATGGCCAAGATGCAATCGAAGCTGCGCGACACTCTGCAGCGGATTTCCGGCTCGGCCACCCAACTGGCCTCCGCCGCTGAAGAGCTGAACAGCGTCACCGACGAAAGCGCCCGTGGCCTGACCCAGCAGAACAACGAAATCGAACAGGCCGCCACCGCGGTCAACGAGATGACCAGCGCCGTGGAAGAAGTTGCGCGTAACGCAGTCAGCACCTCGGAAGCCTCGAAGAACGCCACCACCTCCGCCGGCGACGGTCGCGATCTGGTGCAGGAAACCGTCAGCGCCATCGAACGCATGAGCGCCGACGTGCAGAGCACCGCGACCCTGATCGGCGATCTGGCCAACGAATCCCGCGACATCGGCAAAGTGCTGGACGTGATTCGCGGCCTGGCTGACCAGACCAACCTGCTGGCCCTCAACGCTGCAATTGAAGCGGCCCGCGCCGGTGAAGCCGGCCGTGGTTTTGCCGTGGTGGCCGACGAAGTCCGTGCCTTGGCGCACCGCACCCAGCAGTCGACCAGCGAAATCGAACGCATGATCGGCAGCATTCAGAGCGGCACCGAACACGCCGTGGACTCAATGCGCAACAGCACCGAGCGTGCCGAGTCGACATTGAACATCGCCCGTGGCGCCGGTCTGTCGCTGGACACCATCAACACCGCCATCGTCGAGATCAACGAGCGCAACCTGGTGATCGCCAGCGCCGCCGAAGAGCAGGCACAGGTGGCGCGGGAAGTGGACCGCAACCTGGTGAACATCCGCGATCTGTCGGTGCAATCGGCGACCGGCGCGAATCAGACCAGTGCGGCGAGCAACGAGCTGTCGCGCCTGGCGCTGGATCTGAACAATATGGTTGGGCGGTTCAGCCTGTAATTTTGAGATCAAGATCAAAAGCTACCCCCTCACCCCAGCCCTCTCCCCCTAAAGGTGGCGAGGGGGAAAGGGAGCAGATCTTCGTGCGTTTCAAGACCTGAGTTCGACTCGCTATTTCAGGTCGATGTAACTCGAGAGAGCCACTCGGTCAGTCCCCTCTCCCTCCGGGAGAGGGTTAGGGTGAGGGCAGCGGTCTGAAGCCAGGCACAACCGCTAATGACTCCGCCGCAAAAACCTTTTTGACAGCATCACATTTCAACAGGTTAGAATCGCTGGCACGCAGACTGCATGGTCAGTTTGTGCCCGTCTTTCCGCTTCTGGAGTACTGCCTTTGAATGCGACGACCATCAACAGCCTGTTCTTGATCGGCGCGTTGCTGGTAGGTGCAAGCATTCTTGTCAGTTCCCTTTCGTCGCGTCTCGGCATCCCGATTCTGGTGATCATCCTCGCAGTCGGCATGACTGCCGGGGTCGATGGTGGCGGCATCATTTTCGATAACTACCCGACGGCCTATCTGGTCGGCAACCTCGCGCTGGCGGTGATCCTGCTCGACGGCGGCTTGCGCACCCGGGTGTCCAGTTTCCGCGTGGCCCTGTGGCCGGCCTTGTCGCTGGCCACGGTGGGCGTCCTTATCACCACCGGCCTCACCGGCATGGCCGCCGCCTGGCTGTTCGACCTCAACCTGATTCAAGGCCTGCTGATCGGCGCCATCGTCGGCTCCACGGACGCCGCGGCGGTGTTCTCGCTGCTCGGCGGCAAGGGCCTGAACGAACGGGTAACCGCCAGCCTGGAAATCGAATCCGGCAGCAACGACCCGATGGCGGTGTTCCTCACCGTGACCTTGATCGACATGCTCGCCAGCGGCCAGACCGGCCTGCACTGGAGCCTGCTGACCCACCTGATCCGCGAGTTCGGCATCGGTGGCGTGATCGGCCTCGGCGGCGGCTGGCTGATGCTGCAACTGGTCAACCGGATCAACCTCGCCACCGGCCTTTATCCGATCCTGGTAATCGCCGGCGGTCTGGTGGTGTTCGCCCTGACCAACGCCCTGCACGGCAGCGGTTTCCTTGCCGTCTACTTGTGTGGTCTGGTGATCGGCAACCGGCCGGTGCGCAGTCGCCACGGCATCCTGCACATGCTCGACGGCATGGCGTGGCTGGCGCAGATCGGTATGTTCCTGGTGCTGGGGTTGCTGGTCACTCCGCATGACCTGCTGCCGATCGCCTTGCCTGCTCTGGGTCTGGCGCTGTGGATGATTCTGTTCGCGCGGCCGCTGTCGGTGGTGGTCGGGCTGCTGCCGTTCAAGGCTTTCCATGGTCGCGAGAAGGCCTTCATTTCCTGGGTCGGCCTGCGTGGCGCGGTACCGATCATTCTGGCGGTGTTCCCGTTGATGGCCGGGCTGCCGAATGCGCAGCTGTACTTCAACCTCGCGTTCTTCATCGTGCTGGTGTCGCTGCTGGTGCAGGGCACGAGTCTGCCGTGGGTGGCCAGACTGCTCAAGGTGACGGTGCCGCCGGAGCCGGCGCCGATCTCCCGCTCGGCCCTGGAAGTGCACATCACCAGTGAGTGGGAGCTGTTCGTTTACAAGCTCGGTGCGGAGAAATGGTGCATCGGTTCGCCCCTGCGCGAGCTGAAAATGCCCGAAGGCACGCGTATCGCGGCCCTGTTTCGTGGTCAGCAACTGCTCCATCCGTCGGGTAGTACGGTGCTGGAAGTCGATGATTTGCTGTGTGTTATCGGCCATGAACACAACCTTCCGGCCCTCGGAAAGCTCTTCAGCCAGGCGCCGCAGCGCGGCCTCGATCTGCGCTTCTTCGGCGACTTCGTGCTCGAAGGAGACGCCCAGCTCAAAGCGGTTGCCGCCCTTTACGGCCTGTCGGCCGAAGGCATCGATCCGGACATGACTCTGGGCCACTTCATCGCCCAGAAAGTCGGCGGTGCGCCGATCGTTGGCGACCAGGTGGAGTGGAACAACACCCACTGGACGGTTGCGGTCATGGACGGGAACAAGATCGCCAAAGTGGGCGTCAGATTCCCCGAAGGAAGTCGCCCGGGCCCCGGGCTCTTCCTCTAAACTGCGTCCACTCTCACTTGCTTGACCGGTCTCTATGCCTACCCTGCGCTCCTTTTTCGTCGCGGCCCTGCTGGGCCTGAGTCTCACTGTCGGCCCACTGCAGGCCGCCGAACCGCCGTCCAGCGACGCCGTACAGGCCAATCTGGACAAGATCGCCGACAGCAAACTGCCCGAGGCCGATAAAAAGACCCTGCAGACGATCCTGCAAAACACGCTGAACCAGCTCAACAACAAGCGTGACTACGAGCAGAAACTGGTCGATCTCAAGCAACAACTGGCCACCGCGCCGAAGCAGACCATCGAGAACACACGTGAACTGACGCGACTCAAAGCCACCCCTGCGGTGCCGGTGGCGCAGCGTTTTACCAAGGAAAACATCCAGCAGCTGGAACAGATGCTCACCGAGCGCTCGACCCAGCAAAGCGACCTGCAAAAAGCGCTGGCGGACGCCAACAGTCTGATCATCACTGCCCAGACCCGCCCGGAGCGTGCCCAGGCCGAAATTTCCACCAGCCAGACGCGCATCCAGCAGATCAACAGCATCCTCAAGACCGGCAAGGACAGCGGCAAGACCCTGAGCGCCGAACAACGCGACCTGCTCAACGCCGAGCTGGCAGCGCTCAATGCACTGATCCCTTTGCGTCGCCAGGAACTGGCCGGCAACAACCAGTTGCAGGATCTGGGCAACAGCCAGCATGACCTGCTCACGGAAAAATCCGATCGCCTGGACCATGAGATTCAGGAACTGCAAACCCTGATCAACCAGAAGCGCCTGGCCCAGTCTCAGGAGACCGTCACCCAGCAGTCCATCGAAGCGCAAAAGGCCGGCGGCAGCAGCCTGCTGGCCACCGAAAGTGCGGCCAACCTCAAACTCTCGGACTACCTGCTCAAAAGCACCGACCGCCTCAACGAAGTCACTCAGCAGAACCTGCAGACCAAGCAGCAACTGGACAGCGTGACCCAGAGCGACTCGGCCCTCGACGAACAGATCAACGTGCTCAAGGGCAGCCTGCTGCTGTCGAAGATTCTCTATAAACAGAAACAGTCGCTGCCGCGTCTCAAGGTCGACCGTGACCTGGCGGACCAGATCGCCGATATTCGCCTGTATCAGTTCGAAGTCAGCCAGCAACGGGAACTGCTGAGCAACCCGGCGGCCTACGTCGACAACCTGCTGTCCACCCAGCCGCCGGAGCAGGTCACGCCACAACTGCGCAAGAGCCTGCTGGAGCTGGCCAACACTCGCGCCGACCTGCTCGAGCGCCTGAACCGCGAGCTGAGCGCGGTCCTCAACGAATCGATCACCCTGCAACTGAACCAGAAGCAACTGCTGAGCACCGCGCAAAGCCTGCGCGCAACCCTCGATGAACAGATGTTCTGGATTCCCAGCAACAAGCCGCTGGACGCCGAGTGGATACGCGGTGTGCCAGAACGCCTCAAGCGCCAGATCGACACGCTGCCCATGGCGTCGAGCTTCAGCGAACTGACCGACGGCCTGACCCAGCGCCCGTTGCTGTTCCTGCCACTGGCGCTGCTGATCGGTGCCTTGCTGTGGCGTCGCAAGCAGCTGTATGCACGCCTGAACAAGGTTCACCAGGACATCGGCCACTTCAAGCGCGACAGCCAGTGGCACACGCCGCAGGCGATCCTGATCAACATCCTGCTGGCGATGCCGGTGGCGCTGGGGCTGGCGCTGTGCGGGCTGGCGCTGCAGATCGACGCCCGGGGTCAGAACGCCAACATGGGCGCCGCCCTGCTGCAAATGGGCCAGGCGTGGCTGGTGTTCTACACCGCTTACCGGATCCTTGCGCCGGGTGGCGTGGCCGAATTGCACTTCCGCTGGGAGAAACCGCAGGTCGAATTCCTCCAGGGCTGGGTGCGTCGCCTCGGCCTGGTGGTCATGGCCCTCGTGGCGGTGGTGGCGGTTGCCGAGCTGCAACCGGCGGCACTGGCCGATGACGTGCTGGGCATGCCGGTGGTGCTGACCTGCTACGCCCTGATGGCATGGCTGCTCAGTCGCCTGCTGATCAGCAGCCCGACTCACGAAAACGCCTCGCTGTTCCGCAAGGCCGTGGGGATCATGTTCACGCTGCTGCCCATCGCCCTGTTCGTCGCGGTGTGCTTCGGTTACTACTACACCGCGCTGAAACTCAGCGACCGCTTGATCAACACGCTGTACCTGCTGATGTTCTGGCTGGTGATCGAAGCCACTTTCGTTCGTGGCCTGGCCGTTGCGGCTCGACGTCTGGCCTACCAACGCGCCCTGGCCAAACGTCAGGCAGCGAAAGAGGCCGGCGACGGCGAGGCGGTGATCGAAGAACCGACCCTGGACATCGAAAAGGTCAACGAACAGTCCCTGCGCCTGATCCGTCTGGCACTGCTCGGCGGCTTCATCGCGGCGCTTTACTGGGTCTGGTCGGACCTGATCTCGGTGTTCTCGTACCTCGACAACATCACCCTCTACGAATACACCAGCGGCACCGGCGCCAACATGAGCATGGTGCCGATCAGCATCGGCGACATGCTCGGCGCGTTGATCATCATCGGCATCACCTTCGCCCTGGCACGCAACCTGCCAGGTCTGCTCGAAGTGTTCGTGCTGTCGAAACTCAATCTGGCCCAGGGCAGCGCCTACGCGACGACCACGTTGCTGTCCTACGTGATCGCCGGGGTCGGTTTCGTCTCGACCCTGTCGACACTCGGTGTGAGCTGGGACAAGTTGCAATGGCTGGTGGCGGCGCTGTCGGTGGGTCTCGGCTTCGGCATGCAGGAGATCTTCGCGAACTTCATCTCCGGCATCATGATCCTGTTCGAACGCCCGGTTCGGATCGGCGACACCATCACCATCGGCAACCTGTCGGGCACGGTGAGCAAGATCCGCATCCGCGCCACGACCATCACCGACTTCGACCGCAAGGACATCATTGTTCCGAACAAAACGTTCATCACCGGTCAACTGATCAACTGGTCGCTGACCGACACCATCACCCGGGTCACGCTGAAACTGGGCGTGGATTACGGTTCGGATCTGGATCTGGTCAAGGAACTGCTGCTCAAGGCCGCCCGGGAAAACCCGCGCGTGCTGAAAGAACCCGAGCCGCACGTGTACTTCCTCAATTTCGGCGAGAGCACCCTCGACCACGAGCTGCGCATGCACGTGCGCGACCTCGGTGACCGCAACCCGGTGATCGACGAGGTCAACCGCTTCATCAACCGCGAGTTCAAGAAACAGCACATCAACATCTCGTTCCGGCAGATGGAGGTGTACCTGAAGAACCTTCACGGCCAGGAGTACAAACTGGTGCCGATCGAAGACGACAGCAAAACCATCGTGCCCGTCAACGGCGAGCAAAAACCGCTGCAAGAGCCGCCGCCCGCCAAACTCGACTAACCCGGTCATTCCCAGCAGAATGCTCGGACATTCTGCTGGAGCCGGCCCTTGAAAGCCCTCGACGAACTGACCTTCGACAACCGCTTCGCTCGCCTGGGCGACGCGTTCTCGGCCCATGTGCTGCCCGAACCGATCGACAACCCGCGACTGGTTGTCGCCAGTCCTGCGGCGTTGGCGCTGCTGGATCTGGAACCGACGACGGCCGACACCCAGGAATTCGCGGAACTGTTCGGCGGCCACAAGTTGTGGGCCGATGCCGAGCCGCGGGCGATGGTCTATTCCGGGCATCAGTTCGGCGGCTACACCCCGCAACTGGGCGATGGTCGCGGGTTGTTGCTGGGCGAGGTCTATAACGAGGCCGGCGAGCACTGGGACTTGCACCTGAAGGGCGCCGGACAGACACCGTTCTCGCGCATGGGTGATGGCCGCGCGGTGCTACGTTCGTCGATTCGCGAGTTTCTCGCATCCGAAGCGCTGTATGCGCTGAACATCCCGTCTTCACGCGCCGCGTGCGTGATCGGCTCCGACACCCCGGTGTGGCGCGAAAAACAGGAACGTGCCGCGATGGTGCTGCGCCTGGCGCCGAGCCACGTTCGCTTCGGACATTTCGAATATTTCTATTACACCAAGCGTCCCGAGCAGCAGAAGCTGCTCGGCGAGCATGTGCTGGCGATGCACTTCCCAGGGTGCCTGGAGCAGCCGGAGCCGTATCTGGCGATGTTCCGCGAAATCGTCGAGCGCAACGCCGAACTGATCGCCAAGTGGCAGGCCTACGGTTTCTGCCACGGGGTGATGAACACCGACAACATGTCGATCCTCGGCATCACCTTCGACTTCGGCCCGTTCGCCTTCCTCGATGACTTCGACGCGAACTTCATCTGCAACCACTCCGACGATCAGGGCCGCTACTCGTTCAGCAATCAGGTGCCGGTCGGTCAGTGGAACCTCAGCGCCCTGGCCCAGGCCCTGACGCCGTTCATCAGCGTCGAAGCCCTGCGCGAAACCCTCGGTCTGTATCTGCCGCTGTTCCAGGCCCATTACCTCGACCTGATGCGCCGCCGCTTCGGCTTCACAACGGCAGAGGACGAGGACCAGCAATTGCTGGAGCAACTGCTGCAACTGATGCAGAACAGTGGCGTCGACTACACCTTGTTCTTCCGTCGTCTGGGCGAAGAGTCAGCCGGACAGGCCGTCGCCCAGTTGCGCGATGACTTCGTCGATATCAAAGGTTTCGATGCCTGGGGCGAGCGTTATGTCGCCCGTGTCGCGCGCGATGGCGCGACCGATCAGGAACAGCGCCGGGCGCGGATGCATGCGGTGAACCCGCTGTACATCCTGCGCAATTACCTGGCGCAAAAGGCGATTGATGCTGCCGAGCAGGGTGACTATTCAGAAGTGCGCCGGTTGCACGCGGTGCTGAGCAATCCATTCGAGGAACAGCCTGGAATGGAAAGCTATGCGGAACGGCCGCCGGAGTGGGGCAAGCATCTGGAGATCAGTTGCTCGTCGTAAGCGGGAACGACTGAACCTTGATAATCGATCCGTACGGCTCCAGATCAGTCGTACGATCCCGTTTTATTCATTGAGCTGATCATGACCGACCCACTCCTCATCCCCTGCCCCTCCTGCAACGGCCTCAACCGCATTCCCGCCGAACGCCTCAGCGACCACCCAAAATGCGGGCGCTGCAAGTCAGAGGTGCTGTTGAACAAGCCGTTCGAACTCAAGCAAGGCGATTACGCCAGCCAGATCAAGGGCGATCTGCCGTTACTGGTAGACGTGTGGGCGGACTGGTGCGGGCCGTGCAAGTCGTTTGCGCCGGTGTTCGAGCAGGCCGCTGGGCAATTGGCAGGCAAGTGCCGGCTGGCCAAGCTCGACAGCGAGGCCAATCAGCAGTTGTCGGCGCAATTGGGGATTCGCTCGATTCCGAGCTTGATCCTGTTCAAAAACGGCCGTGAGGTGGCGCGGCAGAGCGGCGCGTTTCCATTGCCGCAACTGATGGCGTGGTTGCGCAGCCAAGGCATCTGACACACCACCAACCCATGTGAGAGCTTGCTCTCACATGGGTTTATTCAGGCGTCTTCGAGCAGGTTGTGCAGCTCGACGAACTGTTGCGTCAGCTTGTGCCGTGGATCGAGGTGGATCAGCGGCATGCTGGCCTGATGCGATTCGCGCATGCGCACTGAACTGGCGAGGTAGACCGGCAGCACCGGCAGGCCCTCGGCGATCAGTTCGTCGAGGATCTGCTGCGGCAGGCTGGCTCGGGCCTGGAACTGGTTGACCACGATGCCTTCGACCTCAAGGCCTTCGTTGTGGTCCTCCTTCAACTCGTCGATCTCGGCGATCAGACCGTACAGGGCCTGACGCGAGAAGCTGTCGCAGTCAAAGGGAATCAGTACCCGATCCGCAGCAATCAGCGCCGAAACCGCATAAAAGTTCAGCGCCGGCGGCGTATCCAGATAGATCCGGTCGTAATCTTCCGACAGCTCGTCGAGCAGCTTCCGCAGCTTGTTGATCTTGTGTTTGGCCTCGAGCTTGGGCTGCAAGTCGGCCAGCTCCGCCGTGGCGGTGATGATGTGCAGGTTGTCGAACGGCGTTTCGTAGATATCCGCCTGATTCTTTTTCGAGAACGGCCCGGAAGACAGGGTCTGCTTGAAGAAGTCGGCAATGCCCATCGGAATGTCATTACCGGTGAGCCCGGTCAGGTACTGAGTGGAGTTGGCCTGGGCATCGAGGTCCACCAACAGCGTGCGATAGCCCTCGCTGGCGCTGACCGCCGCCAGATTGCAGGCGATGCTGGATTTGCCCACGCCACCTTTCTGATTGAACACCACGCGCCGCATGACAAAACCTCCGTGTATCAAAGAATGACCGAGTGTAGTGTCGCCCAGCCCCGCTTCGCTACCTTCATGGACGCGGACTACAGAGTCAGACGCCAATATCTCAATGAACACGGCGCAAAGACTGCAACGGACTGCTGATCCGCCTGACAGAAAAAACCGGCGTGTTCTGGATAATGGCCAAGTGACATTTTTTACAATGTACCCTTCGGTCCATTTCAGCGCGCAAAATGTAACCAGCATTTGCTACACACTCGTCACACCGGGATAATGCGCACCACTCGGGGCCAAGCGCCACGCCACTTCCGGCAGGGTCAGCGCAACTGCGACGCTGGCAAAACAGCGTCACTTTAGCCCGCAGGGGCGGGATGAATGTCCGTGATCAACTTCAACATCGCCCAATGGCGCGCGTGGGCTCCCGGGCTCGACAGCGTGGACGCCTGGCAGGCCTGGAGCCGACAACCGGTCGTGCTCCCGAGCAGCGATGCCGCGCCCGATGTGTCGTTTCTTGCGGCCATGCAGCGACGCCGTCTCAGTCGCCTGGCGCGCATGGCCTTCAGTGTTGGCTGGCCGTTGGCCGAGGGGCGGGAAAACCTGCCGCTGGTGTTCATTTCACGCCACGGTGAAACCCCGCGTACGTTCGATATTCTCAGTGATCTGGCCAGCGAGCAGCCGCTGTCACCGACTCAGTTCAGCCTCTCCGTACACAACGCGATCATCGGTCTTTGGTCGATCATGCGCGGAGAAACCAGCGAGATGACGGCCCTTGCCGCCGCCGGCGACGGCCTCGAACACGGCATGCTGGAGGCCGCCGCGCTGTTGGACGAAGGCGCCCCGGCCGTACTGCTGGTGATCACCGAAGAACAACCTCCCGCGGCCTATTCGGCCTGGATCGATGACGTGCCGTTCCCATACGCGGTTGGCTTGCTGCTGACCCCCGGTACCGACTGGCGGCTGACCCTGAACAGCGCCCCGCCGGCACTGTCCAAAGCGCAATGGCCCCATGCATTGAGCCTGTTGCAAACCCTGCTCGGCCAGCAACCCCTTTGCCAACATGCCTGGAAAAATCGTGTATGGACCTGGCAACGCAACCCGTGACCGAAAAGCACCGCGACGCCTATTACTGGCGCTTGCTGGCCACCGCCCTCAGCTTTGCCCTGTTCGGGCTCGGTGGGCTGTGCCTGCGTTTGCTGGTGTTTCCGCTGCTGGGCTGCCTGCCTGGCAACGCGAAAGCCCATCGGGAGCGGGCGCGGCAGACCGTCAGTCGGCTGTTCTGGTTTTTCGTCCGGTTCATGGCCCGTACCGGTGTGCTGACCTATGACATCCAGGGCGCCGAACGCCTTGGCCGCCCGGGGCAGATGATCATCGCCAACCACCCGTCGCTCATCGATGTGGTGTTTCTGATCGGTCTGGTACGCCACGCCAATTGCGTGGTGAAGAAAAGCCTGTGGGAAAACCCTTTCACCCGCGGCCCGCTGCGCAGCACCGAATACATCAGCAACGACGGCAGCATGGACATGCTCGATGCCGCCGCCGACGCACTTCGAGACGGCCAGACCCTGATCATTTTTCCCGAAGGCACCCGCACCCAGCCCGGACAGGCACCGGCCTTTCATCGGGGCGCGGCGGCCATTGCACTGCGGGGTGCGAAAATCCTCACACCGGTCATCATCAAGGTCAGTCCGACCACTCTGACCAAAGCTGAACCCTGGTACCGCATCCCCAGCCGCCGTGTTCATTTCAGTTTTCGCGTCGGGGCCGATATAGACCCACAGACGTTTGTCGCGCAGGGCCCTGCACCGCAGGCCTCGCGCAAGCTCAACGACTTTCTGCACCATTTTTTTATCAAGGAGCTCGCCGAAGATGAGCGATCTGCACCGTGAGATAAAACTGCTGATCATCGACGCCCTGGGCCTCGAAGACATCAGCGTCGACGACATCGGCGACAATCAGACGCTGTTTGGCGAGGGCCTGGGCCTGGATTCCGTCGACGCACTGGAACTCGGCCTGGCGATCCAGAAAAAGTACGGCATCAAGATCGACGCCGACGCCAAGGACACCCGCAACCATTTCACCAACGTGGCGAGCCTCGCGGCGTTCGTCACGGCAAAACAGGCAGCTTGAGACCGGACCATGCAAACTCGTGACGACATTTTCAACACCCTGCGCGATGCCCTGGTCGAGCTGTTCGAACTGGACCCGGCTCGCGTGAGCCTGGAATCGAACCTGTATCAGGACCTGGAAATCGACAGCATCGACGCCGTCGACCTGATCGACCACATCAAACGCCAGACCGGCAAGAAAATCGCCGCCGAGGAATTCAAGTCGGTGCGTACCGTCAGTGACGTGGTCGAGGCGGTCTACCGTCTGGTTCAACCGGCCGCATGAGCCGACTGATCGGCCTCGGCCTGCTGCTGGCGGGCCTGCTTTATCCCTTTGCGGTGTACTTCGGCATGGAGCACTTTGCGCCGTGGCAGTTCGGTCTGCTGCTGGGCAGCCTGTGGCTGGCCCGCGCGCTGACCGGCGAGCGCAAGCCCGGCAGCCTGTGGATGGCCTGCGTGGCCATCGTGTTCTGCCTGCTGCTGGCGCTGTTCGACAGCCCGCTGTTGCTGCGCTGGTATCCGGTGCTGATCAGCGGTTTCATGCTGGTGCTGTTCAGTCTGAGCCTGAAATACGGGCCGCCGATGGTTGAACGCCTGGCGCGGATTCGCGAGCCGCAGTTGCCGCCCGAAGCGATCCGCTACACCCGCCAGGTCACCGTGGCCTGGAGCGTGTTTTTCTTCTGCAACGGTCTGTGCGCCGCGCTGCTGACCCTTTGGGCGCCGCTGCACTGGTGGATGTTGTACACCGGCCTGATCTCCTACGGATTGATCGGCCTGATGTTTGCCATTGAATGGCTGGTACGACAACGGGTAAGAGGTCGCCCATGAACTGGATAAGACTTGAGCAACTGTTGCTCAAGGATCTGCCGGGACGCGCAGTCACTGTCGCGCCGGCAGTCGATCACGGACATCTGCGCGAGCAGGCCCTGCGCCTGGCCGCCGGCCTGCAGGCCAAAGGCGTGCAACGCCTGGCCGTGCACCTGGACGATGCCGCGGAACTGGCGATCGCCCTGCTGGGTGCCTGGCGAGCGGGCGCCAGCGTGTTGCTGCCTTCGGATCTGCAGGCGCAGACCCGCCAGCGCTGGTCAGGCGAAGTCGACCTGTGGCTGACCGATCACGCAGACGACGCGAACCTGAGCGACTTGCAGCACACCGCACTGACGGGCGCCGAACTGGATCTCGACCAGTGCCGCCTGAGTCTGTGCACCTCCGGCTCCAGCGGTGAACCCAAGCGCATCGACAAATCCCTGCGGCAACTGGCCAACGAAGTCCAAGCCCTGGAGCAACTGTGGGGAGTGGATCTCGGCGAGGCCTGTATCATCGGCAGCGTCGCCACCCAACACATTTACGGCCTGTTGTTCCGTGTGTTGTGGCCGCTGTGCGCCGGGCGCCCGTTCCTGCGCAAACAACTGGCCTTTCCCGAAGACCTGCAGCGCGCCAGCCGCGAACACCCGGCCTTCGCCTGGGTGGCCAGCCCGGCACTGCTCAAGCGCATGGGCGACAACCTCGACTGGCCGGCCCTGAGCGCCGTGCGCCGGGTGTTTTCCTCCGGTGGCGCGCTGCCGGCAGATGCCGCGCAGAGTCTGCACCAGCGCCTGCAGCAGTGGCCGACGGAGATCCTCGGCAGCTCGGAGACCGGCGGCATCGCCTGGCGTCAGGGCCAACAGCTGTGGCAGCCGTTTGCCGGTGTCGAGCTGAGCCAGGACGGCGACGGCGCACTGCTGATCGCGTCACCGTACCTGCCCGCCGGACACGTCGAACACACCGCCGATGCGGCACGCATTGCTGCCGATGGTCGCTTCGAACTGCTCGGGCGACTCGACCGGATCGTCAAACTCGAAGAAAAACGTATTTCCCTGCCGATGCTTGAACAGGCGCTGGTGGCCCACGACTGGGTCAGCGAAGCGCGTCTGGGCGTAGTACAGGAAAACCGTGCGTCCCTCGGCGCCTTGCTGGTGCTCAGCGAATCCGGCCTGTTTGCCCTGCGCGAACATGGCCGGCGCAGCCTCACCGAAACCCTGCGCCGTCACCTCGGCGAACATTGCGAAGCCCTCGCCCTGCCCCGGCGCTGGCGCCTGTTGCGACAACTGCCGCTGAACCCTCAGGGCAAGCTGCCCCAGGCCGAGGTCGAAGCCTTGCTGCTGGCGCCGCGTCCGAAGGCTCCGGAGGTTCTGGAACAGACCGAAACCGAGGGCGAGTGGAGCCTGCAACTGAGCGTGCCGCCAGACCTCGCTTACTTCAGCGGCCACTTCCCCAAGGCCCCGGTACTGCCCGGCGTGGTGCAGGTCGAGTGGGCGCTGAACCTGGGTCGGAAACTGCTGAACCTGTCCGGTGCATTCGCCGGGATGGAAGTGCTGAAGTTCCAGCAACTCGTGCGCCCAGGCGATGAAATCCAGTTGCACCTGCGCTTTGACCCCGAACGCGGCAAGCTGTATTTCGCCTACCGCAACGACACCGCGACCTGCTCCAGCGGGCGGATTCTGCTGGGGACTGTCAATGCATAATCCTTGCGCAGTCATTCCGGTCTACAACCACGAAACCGCGATCTCCACGGTGGTCGACGCCCTGCTCGCCCAAGGCTTGCCGTGCATTCTGGTGGACGACGCCAGCAGCAAATCCTGCGCAGCCGTGCTGGATGTGCTGGCCGAACGCGAGCGGGTGTATCTGGTGCGCCTCACCACCAATCAGGGCAAGGGCGGCGCGGTGATGACCGGCCTGCGTGAAGCAGCGCGACTGGGCTTCAGCCACGCCTTGCAGGTCGATGCCGACGGTCAGCACGACTTGCAGGACGTCAGCCGTTTCGTCGAAGAATCCCGCGCCCATCCGCGAGCGCTGATTTGCGGTTATCCACTGTACGACGCCAGCGTGCCCAAGGGTCGCCTGTACGCCCGCTACCTGACTCACGTGATGGTGTGGATCAACACCCTGTCGCTGCAGATCCGCGACTCGATGTGCGGTTTCCGGGTGTATCCGCTGGAGCCGACCCTGGCGCTGATCGACTCGGCCCGGATCGGCAAGCGCATGGATTTCGACTCGGACATCCTCGTGCGCCTGTCCTGGCGCAACCAGCCGATGCGTTGGCTGCAAACCGGCGTGCATTACCCGCTGGACGGCGTGTCGCACTTTCGGATGTTCCATGACAACGTGCTGATTTCGAGCATGCACACGCGCCTGTTCTTCGGCATGTTGCTGCGCTCGCCCGCCATCCTCTGGCGACGGTGGCGCGCATGACCGTCGAAACCGACAAGAAGCACTGGGCCGACCGCGAAGAACGCGGCAGCTTTGTGCTGATGAAATTCACCGCGTTCGCCGCCAGGGTTCTTGGCCGACGCCTGCTGAGCCCGCTGTTGTACGGCATCGTCCTGTACTTTTTCCTGTTCGGCCGCACGGCCCGGCGCAGTGCCTGGCAGTATCAGCAGCGCCTGGCCGACTGGAGCGGTCGCGACGAATTGCGCCCAAGCCTGTGGCGCGTGTTCGGCCAGTTCATGGCGTTTGCCGATTCACTGCTCGACAAGCTCGACGTGTGGAACCGCAAGTTGCGCATCGAACAGATCGAAATCATCGACCCCGCGCTGTTGCGCAATCAGTTGCGTGGCAGTCGCGGGCAAATGCTGGTGGGCGCGCATCTGGGCAACCTCGAAGTCTGCCGGGCGCTGGCGGAGATCGGCGAAAAGGTCACCATGAATGTGTTGGTGCACACCAAGCACGCCGAACAATTCAATCGGCTGCTGGGTGAAGCCGGGGCGACCAATCTGCGGCTGATCCAGGTCAGCGAGCTGGACCCGGTGATCATGCTGCAACTGCACGAACGCCTGGAGCGCGGCGAATGGCTGGCGATTGCCGGCGACCGGGTGCCGCTGCACGGCGGGCGCAGCGTGACCGTGGACTTCCTCGGCCATCCGGCGCGGTTCCCGCAAGGCCCGTGGCTGCTGGCCGGCCTGCTGAAATGCCCGGTCAATCTGCTGATGTGCCTCAAGCAACCTGACGGACACTATCGCCTGACCCTCGAGCCGTTCACCGATGCCGTGACGTGGACGCGCCGCGATCGCGAACAGGTCATTCATCAGTGGGCGACCCGCTACGCCGAACGCCTGAGTCACTATTGTCTTGAAGCACCGAAGCAATGGTTCAACTTTTACCCTTTCTGGAAGACCGATGACGACGCCAACCCATGAGCCGGTAACCTTCGGCGAACGCCCTTTGCGCATCGAAGACGTGCTGGCCCTGGCCAATCGTCAGGCGCCCGTGCAGTTGCAGAGCGACGCCGACTACCGTGAGCGCATCGCCAAAGGTGCGCGGTTCCTCGACTCGCTGCTGGACAAGGAAGGCGTGATTTACGGCGTGACCACCGGTTACGGCGACTCCTGCGTGGTTGCGGTGCCGCTGCATCACGTCGAAGCATTGCCACAGCATCTCTACACGTTCCATGGCTGCGGGCTGGGCAAACTGCTCGACGCCCAGGCTACCCGCGCGGTGCTGGCGGCGCGTTTGCAGTCGCTGTGCCACGGCGTGTCCGGGGTGCGCATCGAACTGCTGGAGCGCCTGCATGCGTTTCTTGAACACGACATCCTGCCGCTGATCCCCGAAGAGGGTTCGGTGGGCGCCAGCGGCGATCTGACGCCGCTGTCCTACGTCGCCGCGACCCTGTCCGGCGAGCGTGAAGTGATGTTCCAAGGTCAGCGCCGCCAGTCCGCCGATGTGCATCGTGAACTGGGCTGGACCCCGCTGGTGCTGCGCCCGAAAGAAGCGCTGGCACTGATGAACGGCACCGCCGTGATGACCGGCCTCGCTTGCCTGGCTTACGCCCGCGCCGATTACCTGCTGCAACTGGCCACCCGCATCACCGCGTTGAACGTGGTGGCGCTGCAAGGCAATCCGGAGCACTTCGACGAGCGCCTGTTCGCCGCCAAACCGCATCCGGGTCAGATGCAGGTGGCCGCGTGGCTGCGCAAGGATCTGGCGATCGACGCGCCGACCGCGCCGCTGCACCGCTTGCAGGATCGCTACTCGCTGCGCTGCGCACCGCATGTGCTCGGCGTATTGGCCGACAGCCTGAACTGGCTGCGCTCGTTCATCGAGACCGAACTCAACAGCGCCAACGACAATCCGATCATCGACGCCGAAGCCGAACGCGTGCTGCACGGCGGGCACTTCTATGGCGGGCATATCGCGTTCGCCATGGACAGCCTGAAAAACCTCGTGGCCAACGTCGCCGACCTGCTCGACCGACAACTCGCGCTGCTGGTGGACGAGCGTTACAACCACGGTTTGCCGAGCAACCTGTCTGGCGCCAGCGCTGATCGGGCGATGCTCAACCACGGCTTCAAGGCTGTGCAGATCGGTGCCAGCGCCTGGACCGCCGAAGCGTTGAAAAACACCATGCCCGCCAGCGTGTTCTCGCGCTCTACCGAGTGCCACAACCAGGACAAGGTGAGCATGGGCACCATCGCCGCCCGCGACGCCATTCGTGTGCTGGAGCTGACCGAACAGGTCGCCGCCGCCACCTTGCTCGCGGCCAATCAGGGTGTGTGGCTGCGCAGCCGTGATGAGGACGCGCGAGCGCTGCCACCGTCCCTGGCCGCCATGCACGAAGAGCTGGCCCAAGACTTCCCGCCAGTGATCGAAGACCGCGCGCTGGAAGGCGAACTGCGCCTGTGCCTGCAACGCATCGCCGAACAACACTGGAGGCTGCATGCGTAGCGCCGGAGTGCTTCACGCCGATACGGAAATCCTCGTGCCGTTCTTTGACGTCGACACCATGCACGTCGTCTGGCACGGCCATTACGTGAAATACCTGGAAGTGGCGCGCTGCGCGTTGCTCGACAAGATCGGCCACAACTACAACCAGATGGTCGACTCGGGCTACGCCTGGCCGGTGATCGACCTGCAATTGCGCTACGTGCGCGGCGCGGTGTTCGGTCAGCGGCTGAACGTGCGCGCCAGTCTGGTGGAATGGGAAAACCGCCTGAAGATTCACTACCTGATCACCGACGCCCGGACCGGCGAACGCCTGACCCGCGCCAGCTCCGTACAGGTCGCCGTCGAGGTGAGCAGCCGCGAGATGCAACTGGCCTCGCCGAAAGTCTTCACCGATGCCGTGGAAAGGATGCTGCGATGAATGTGTTCGTGAAATCCCTTGGGGTCCTGGCGCTGCTGACGCTGTCATCGCTGGCCAACGCCTTCGACCTGCAACAGTTGAGCGATCAACTGGCGAAGCCGGACGTGATCCACGGCCAGTTCATCCAGGAAAAGCACCTGCGCGCCCTGCCCCAGCCGCTGATCAGCAAGGGCAGCTTCGTGCTGGCGAAAAACCACGGCCTGCTCTGGCTGCTGAAAACCCCGTTGCAGCAGGATTACCGCATCAGCGCCAAAGGCATCGCCCGTCGTGACGTAAACGGTTGGCAACTGTTGCCCGGCAAGAGTGCCGGCGCCGAGCAGAACCGTTTGTTCCTCGCCGTGCTGCAAGGCGACAGCAGCGGTCTGCAACGGGATTTCGAACTGGCCCTGAGCGGCGATGCGCAGCAATGGCATCTGACACTGACCCCGCGCTCGGTGCTGCTCAAGCAGGTTTTCAATCAGATCAACATCACCGGCGGCACGCTGGTGAATACCATCGAACTGATGGAAACCCAAGGCGACAGCACCGTGCTGCGCATGCAGGACAGCACCGCCGACCAACCGTTGAGCGACGCGGAGCAACATGACTTTGCCGAGTGAACGCAGGCTGCCCTGGCTGTTCCTGATCCTGCTGCTGGCGGTTGTCGCACTGGGCGCCTGGCAGTGGCGCGACGGCGCACCACTGTCGGCCAACCTGATGGAGCTGGTGCCCGGCACCCACCCGGACGCCATCGAGCAGCGGGCCGAACAACGCATGCAGGATCCGCTCAACCGGGAAATGCTGGTGCTGGTCGGTCACACCGATCGCCAGCAAGCCGTTGCCATGGCCCAAACCTTGGGCGAGCAGTGGCAGGCCAGCGGACTGTTCGAAAAGGTCCAGTGGAATCTGCAAGCCGATTTGCCCGCGCTGCGCACGCAGTTGCTGCAAGGGCGGCTGGCGATGCTCTCGGCGGATGATCGGCAACTGCTGATTGAACACCCGGACGCCTTTATCCAGCAACGGGTGCAGGCGCTGTTCGATCCGTTCACCGGTTTCAGTCTGGTACCGAGTCAGGACGACTGGCTGGGCCTGACCGGACGCATCCAGAACAGCCAGCCGCAACATGGCGCGGTGCAACTGGACATCGGCAGCGGTGCATTGATCGCCGATGCCGACGGCAAGAGCTGGGTGCTGCTGCGCGCACGCACCACCGGCAACGCCTTCGACATGAGCCTGCCGCTGCAAGTCGCCACGCTGCTGCAACACAGCCGCGAACAAGCGGCGAAATCCGACGTGCAACTGCTGGCCGCCAGCGGCCTGCTGTACGCCGCCAACGGTCAGCAGCAGGCGACCCGGGAAATGACCTGGGTCGGCGGCGGCGCCACGGTCGGCATTCTGCTGCTGTTGCTGCTCGCCTTCCGCCGCTGGCGGGTGCTGCTGGCGTTCATCCCGGTGCTGGTCGGCATGCTGTTCGGTGCAGTGGCCTGCGTGGCGCTGTTCGGGCACATGCACGTGATGACATTGGTGCTCGGCTCCAGCCTGATCGGCGTAGCCGTGGATTACCCGCTGCACTACCTGTCCAAGAGCTGGAGCCTCAAGCCATGGCGCAGTTGGCCGGCGCTGCGCCTGACAGTATCAGGCCTGACCCTGAGCCTGATCACCAGCGCCATCGGCTATCTGGCGCTGGCCTGGACACCGTTCCCGGCCCTGACCCAGATCGCCGTGTTTTCCGCCGCTGGGCTGCTGGGTGCCTACCTGTCGGCGGTGTGCCTGCTGCCGGCGCTGTTGAGCGGCGTCGAGCTGCGACCGGCGCAGTGGCCGCTGCGGCTGGCCGAACGCATGGTCAACCTTCGGGAAACCCTGCTGGAGCACGTGCGCACGCCGATTCTGTTCGCCCTGTTGATCGCCTTCTGCGCCGGCGGTCTGGTGCAACTGCAAAGCAAGAACGACATCCGCCAGTGGGTCGGCGCGCCGCAGCGCCTGACCGATGAGGCGCAGGCCATCGCCCGCATCACCGGTTATCAACCGACCAGCCAGTTCTTCCTGGTGCGCGCAGAAAACCAGGAGCAACTGCTGGAACGTCAGGCAGCGCTGAGTGAGCGACTGGAGCAACTGGTCAACCTCGACAAGTTGCAGGGCTTTCTGGCGCTCAACCAATTGGTCAGTCCGCCCAGCCAGCAGCAACAGGTGCGCGAAGCCCTGAACAAGTTGCCGCAGTTCTGGCAGCCGCTGCTTGAAGTCGGCGTACCGCTGGCAGCCCTGCAAACCGAACTGACGCAATTGCAATCCCTGCCCGCCGAAGACATCGATGCCGCACTCGTCGGCCCTCTCGGCGAGCCTTACCGCACCTTGTGGCTCGGCCCGACCGAGGGCGGTGTGGCGGCGATGGTCAGCCTGCAAGGCCTGAACAACCCGGCACTGCTGCGGGTGCAGGCACTGGACTTGCCCGGCGTGGAGCTGGTGGATCGACTCGGTGACCTGAACCGGGTATTTGCCGAAACCCAGATCAGCGCCGCCGAACTGAAACTCGCCTCCTGCGTGCTGATCGTGCTGGTGCTGATCCTGCCGTTCGGCCTTGGCGGCGCGTTGCGCATCGTTTCCCTGCCGCTGCTCGCGGCGCTCTGCAGTCTGGCCAGCCTCGGCTGGCTCGGTCAGCCGCTGACGCTGTTCAGTCTGTTCGGCCTGCTGCTGGTGACCGCTATCAGCGTCGATTACGCGATCCTCATGCGCGAACAGGTCGGCGGCGCGGCGGTCAGTCTGCTCGGTACTTTGCTGGCGGCGCTGACGACCTGGCTGTCGTTCGGCCTGCTGGCAGTGTCAAGTACGCCGGCGGTGAGCAATTTCGGGTTGTCGGTGAGCCTCGGGCTGGCCTTCAGTTTCATGCTCGCACCCTGGGCCGGGCGTCATGCTCATGCGGCGACAGTCGCGGAGCCGGCAGCATGATAGTCGCGGGCTTCTGGCTGATGGCGCTGGCGTTGTTCGCCGTGGCCACCCGCGTCGGCCGGCATTTCGGGTTGATTCCGATTGTCAGCCAGTTGCTGCTGGCCAGCTTCGTGCTGCCGCTGTTGATGTATTTCTGGATCGAACCGGGCTGGCAGCTCAGCGGCGCCGACCTGATTGCGCCGGCCTGGCTGAAGAATCTCTACAGCCTGAGTTTTGCGCTGTTGCTGGGGCACATTCTCAGCGACGTGATCGACCTGCGCCTGGATCGCCAGAGCGTGAAAATCGCCGTGCCGAGTTTCGCCGTGCCGTTCGCCTGCGGACTCGCAACGACGTACTGGCTGCTGCCAGCGCAACCATGGATCACCTCGTTGGCGATCGGTCTGGTGTTCGCCATCACCGCGATCCCGGTGTTGTACCTGTACCTGCGCCACATCGACTACCCGCCCGCCGCCACCCGGCGTCTGGTGCAGACCGCGATCCTGATCGACCTGACCTGCTGGACCCTGTTCGGCCTCGCCCAGGGCAGCCTGCACCTGAGCAGTCTGTTGCTGCCGCTGGGGCTGGCCTGTGTGCCATTGCTGCTTAGGGTGTTCGACATCCGCCGGCCGCTGACTTACAGCCTGGTTTTTTTTGCGCTGTTGGTGCTGGCCGAGCACTACAAGCTCAATGCACTGATTTTCGGCATCGGCTACCTGCTGTGCATGGCCGCACTGAAGGTGCCGTTGGTGTTGCCGCTGCCGACACGCTGGATGAACCGTTTGCAGACGTCGATTGCGATCCCGCTGATCCTGACGTTCGGCATTGTGCAGATCGATGTGCACAGCGCCCTCGCCAGCCTCGGCGTTGTGCAATGGACAGCACTGCTGCTGTTGCCGATCGCCAGCAAACTGCTCGGCAACTGGCTGGGTCTTGGCTGGGCCGGCGCCTCGTTCGAAGGCGCCAGTCGCTGGCGCGAAAGCGTGCTGCTGAACATTCGCGGCTTGAGCGAAATCGTTTTTCTCAACCTGCTGTTGCAACAACAGATCATCAGCCCGGCGCTGTACTTTGCGCTGATGCTGATGGGGCTGATCGCGACGCTGTTGCCGGCCTTCATCGGCCTGCACCGCAGGTCACTGAACCCTATTGCCGTACCCGGGAGCTCCCGTGCCAATCGTTGAAATGGAATCCCGTCAGGTCGTGATCATCGGCGCCGGCCCGTCGGGCGCCATCGCCGCCGCGTTGCTCAAGCGCAAGGGGCACGACGTGCTGGTCATCGAGCGCCAGCATTTTCCGCGGTTTTCCATTGGCGAAAGCCTGCTCAGTCATTGCCTGGATTTCGTCGAAGAAGCGGGAATGCTCGACGCCGTGAACGCCGCCGGGTTCCAGCGCAAGACCGGCGCGGCATTTGCCTGGGGCGAGCACTACAGCGCGTTCGATTTCGGCGATACATTCACCGGCGGCAAACCGACCACCTTCCAGGTACAACGCGCCGACTTCGACAAACTGCTGGCCGATCAGGCAGCGTTGCAAGGCGTGGAAATCCGTTATGGCGACGCCATTGTCAGCGTCGACTTCGAGCGTCCGCGTCCGCAACTCGATGTGCGTCGCGAAGACGGCAGCGAGTACCGTGTCGAGGCTGTTTTCGTGCTCGATGCCAGCGGCTACGGCCGGGTGCTGTCTCGCTTGCTCGATCTGGAAGCACCGTCGAATTTCCCGGTGCGCCAGGCCGTGTTCACCCATGTCGAAGATCACATCGACCACCCGGCCTTCGACCGCGAGAAAATCCTCGTCACCACCCACCCGCAGCATCGCGACATCTGGTTCTGGACAATCCCGTTCAGCAACGGTCGCTGCTCGGTGGGCGTTGTCGCTGCCGCTGAACATTTCAACGGTCGCGATGCCGATCTCGATGCCTGCCTGCGTGGTTTCATCGCTGAAACCCCGAGTCTGGCCAAAGTGCTGAACAACGCCGTGTGGGACACCCCGGCGCGTACCCTTGGCGGTTATGCAGCCAACGTCAAAACCCTGCACGGCCCAGGTTTCGCGCTGCTGGGCAACGCGGCGGAGTTTCTCGATCCGGTGTTTTCTTCCGGCGTGACCATCGCCATGCGCTCGGCGAGTATGGCCGCCGGCGTGCTGCATCGGCAGTTGCAGGGCGAAACCGTGGATTGGCAAAGCGAGTTCGCCGAACCGCTCAAGCGCGGCGTCGATACCTTCCGCTGCTATGTCGAGGGCTGGTACGCCGGCACCTTCCAGGACGTGATTTTCCACGAGCAAGGCTCGGCGCAAATCCGTCGCATGATCTGCTCGATCCTCGCCGGTTACGCCTGGGACGAACGCAACCCGTTCGTCAGCGAAGCGCGTCGCCGGCTGAAGATGATCTCCGAACTCTGTGCAAAGGACGCCCCATGAATTACTTGAGCGACAGCTACGTCGAGGAAACCCGTTTCGGCTTCTGGTTCCTGCGCAGCCACACCTGGCAGCACCATGTGCTGCGCGTGGCGATCAACGACTTGCGCGGGTTGTTCAGCGAATCGCTGCCGGCCAGTCCGGTGCTGCTGGATGCGGGATGCGGTCAGGGCAAGTCGTTCGGCCACCTGCGCCAGACCTTCGCGCCACAACGTTTGATCGGCGTCGATGCCGACCCGCACAGCCTGGAATTGAGCGCCGCCGAAGCAGCGCGCCAGGGGTTTGCCGTCGAGCTGATCGGCAGCGACTGCGCGACACTCAATGTCCCGGATGCGAGCGTCGACCTGCTGTTCTGTCACCAGACCTTTCATCACCTCGTGGAACAGGAAAAAGCCTTGGCCGAGTTCTACCGGGTGCTCAAACCCGGAGGTTATCTGCTGTTCGCCGAGTCCACCGAGGCATACATTGATACGTGGGTCATCCGCTGGTTGTTCCGTCATCCGATGCACGTGCAGAAGAGTGCGGCGCAATATCTGGAGATGATCCGCCAGCAGGGATTCGAGTTCGCCGAGCGGAATGTTTCCTATCCGTACCTGTGGTGGAGCCGTGCAAAGGATTTTGGCCTGCTGGAACGTTTTGGCCTGCGCAAACCGAAGCCGTTTGGCCAGCGTGAAGAAACCCTGGTCAATGTCGTGGCGCGCAAACCGCTGGAAGAGGTCGTCTGATGCTGCGTGTTCTGCTGCTCGCCTGCGTCCTGCTGCTGACCGCTTGCGCCAGCCAGGCGCCGCTGCCTGTGGATAACCCTACGCTGCCCTTGCCGCTGCAACTGCACATCGAGCGCCAGCAAGCCGGACAGCGTCAGGACTGGTTGCTGGTGATCCAGCGCGAGGGCCCGGGCATCCGCTGGTCGATGATGGATCCGCTGGGCATCCCCCAGGCCCGTCAGCAACTGATCGACGGACGCTGGCAGGCTGACGGCCTGCTGCCGCCGAATCCGGAGGCCCGGGAGTTGTTCGCCGCGCTGTTGTTCGCCCTGACACCTGCCGGCGAGCTGTCGCGCAATTACCCCGCGGCGCAACAACACGACGGGCAACGTTCCCTGCCGGCACGCTGGAACATCCGATATTCACAACCGTCGAGCTTCGAATTGAATCTGCCACAAGGCCCGCACTATCGCGTGTCTCCCTTAGGTGAATCGACGCCATGACCGCCTACCTCAACGCCCTCGGCGTGATCTGTGCCCTGGGCCGTGACAAGCAGCAAATCGCACACCACCTGTTCGCCGGCAATTGCTCGGGCATACGCCACGAGGCTGGCTGGGTGCCGGAGCGCGAGCTGCCGGTGGCCGCCGTGCGCGGTGATCTGGCGCTCATTCCGCCGCAGATGGCCGCGCACAAAAGCCGCAACAATCAGCTGCTGCTGGAAGCCGCGTTGCAGATTCGCGACGACATCGACGCCGCCATTCAGGCCTACGGCCCGGAGCGTATCGGTGTGGTGCTCGGCACCAGCACTTCGGGCATCGACGAGGCCAGCCGGGGTCTGGCGCATTACATTCGCGACCAGCAGTTCCCGGCCGATTACGACTATCGGCAACAGGAACTCGGCGCCCCGGCGACCTTCCTCGCCGACTGGCTGCAACTGAGCGGCCCGGCCTACGTGATTTCCACCGCGTGCACCTCCAGCGCCCGGGCCTTGATGAGTGCACGACGCCTGCTGGATCTGGGGCTGTGCGATGCGGTGCTGTGCGGTGGTGTCGACAGTCTTTGCAAACTGACCCTCAACGGCTTCTCGTCGCTGGAAGCGGTATCCGACCAGCGTTGCAATCCGTTCTCCGCCAACCGCAACGGCATCAACATCGGCGAGGCGGCGGTGCTGTTCGTGATGAGCAGACAGCGCGGCGACGGCCCGGCCATTGCCCTGCTGGGCGCCGGCGCCAGTTCCGACGCGCACCACATTTCCGCGCCGGAACCGTCGGGTCGCGGCGCGTTGCAAGCCATGCAACAGGCGCTGGATCGCGCACAACTGCAAGCCGCGCAAATCAGTTACCTGAACCTGCACGGCACCGCCACCCAACACAACGACGCCATGGAAAGCCTGGCCGTTGCCACCCTGTTCCCGCAGGGCGTGGCCTGTTCCTCGACCAAACCCATGACCGGCCACACCCTCGGGGCTGCCGGAGCGCTGGAGGCCGCGTTCTGCTGGCTGAGCCTGAGTGCCGACAACCCCGACCGCGCCTTGCCGCCCCACGTCTGGGACGGCCAGGCCGACCCCGACCTGCCAGCGCTGAAGTGGGTGACCGCGAGCGAGCGCCTGGCGTCCATTGCACCCCGCTACCTGATGAGCAATTCGTTTGCCTTCGGTGGCAATAACGTCAGCCTGATTATCGGAGATGCACCATGAATGACTGGCCGCTCGCCGAATTGCTGCCCCACGCTGGCGACATGATTCTGATCGACCGGATCCTCGGCTTCGACGACGAGCAGATCCACACCACCCTCACGGTCAAGCCCGATGGCCCGTTCAACCTGCCCGACGGCAGCCTGCCGGCATGGGTCGGCGTCGAATTGATGGCGCAGAGCGTCGCTGCATTCGCCGGCTGCCATGCACGGCAGAAAGGCAACGCAGTGGAGCTGGGCTTTCTGCTCGGCACCCGCAAGTTCGAGTGCAATGTCGAAGCGTTCCCGGTCGGCAGCGAGCTGACCATCCACGGCATTCGCTCGCTGGAAGACGACAACGGCATGGGCGTGTTCGAATGCCACATCAATGCGCCCGGCATCGAAGCCAGCGCCCGGCTGAACGTGTTCCGCCCGCCGCAGGCCGACCAATATCTTCAACAATCCAGGGAGTCGAACGATGACTGAATCCGTACTGGTCACCGGCTCCAGCCGTGGCATCGGCCGCGCCATCGCACTGCGTCTGGCCAGGGCCGGCCACGATATCGTCGTGCATTGCCGCAGTGGCTTGAGCGACGCACAAGCCGTGCAGGCCGAAATCGAAGCCTTGGGCCGCCATGCGCGCATCCTGCAATTCGACGTGGCTGAGCGCGAAACCTGCAAAGCCATCCTCGAAGCCGACGTCGAAACTCACGGCGCCTATTACGGCGTGGTGCTGAACGCCGGTCTGACCCGCGACGGCGCGTTTCCGGCCCTGAGCGATGACGACTGGGACGTGGTATTGCGTACCAACCTCGACGGTTTCTACAACGTCCTGCACCCGGTGATGATGCCGATGATCCGCCGCCGCGCCGCCGGTCGCATCGTTTGCATCACCTCGGTCTCGGGGTTGATCGGCAACCGTGGCCAGGTCAACTACAGCGCTTCGAAGGCCGGCGTGATCGGCGCCGCAAAAGCGTTGGCGATCGAACTGGCCAAGCGCAAAATTACAGTCAACTGTGTCGCGCCGGGCCTGATCGACACGGCCATGCTCGACGAAAACGTGCCAGTGGAAGAACTGATGAAAATGATCCCGGCACAACGCATGGGCACCCCTGAAGAGGTGGCCGGTGCGGTGAATTTCCTGATGTCGGCGGAAGCGTCGTACATCACCCGCCAGGTCCTGGCGGTCAACGGAGGCTTGTGCTGATGAAGCGCGTTGTCGTCACCGGCATGGCCGGCATTACCTCGCTGGGCAGCGACTGGGACACCATCGCCGGCAATTTTGCGGCCAACCGCAGTGGCATCCGCCGGATGGACGAGTGGGATCGTTTCAGCGAACTCAACACCCGACTGGCCGGGCCGATCGATGATTTTCTGGTGCCGGCGCACTGGACCCGCAAGCAACTGCGCAGCATGGGTCGGGTTTCGCGGCTGGCCGTCGGCGCTGCCGAAAAGGCACTGGCCGATGCCGGCCTGCTGGGCGACGAATCGATCAAGGACGGGCGCATGGGCGTGGCCTGCGGCTCGTCCACCGGCAGCACCGACGAGATCAAGGCGTTCGGCAACATGCTGCTGAACTCGGTGGCCGAAGGCCTGAACGCCAACTCCTATGTGCGGATGATGCCGCACACCACCGCGGCGAACATCAGCATCTTCTTCGGCCTCACCGGCCGCCTGATCCCGACCTCCAGCGCCTGTACCAGCGGCAGCCAGGGCATCGGTTACGCCTACGAGGCGATCAAGTTCGGCCGCCTGCCGATGATGCTCGCCGGTGGTGCCGAAGAGCTGTGTCCGACCGAGGCCATGGTGTTCGACGCGCTGTATGCCACCAGCCTGAAAAACGATGCGCCGCAAACCTCGCCACGCCCGTACGACAAGGGCCGCGATGGTCTGGTGATCGGTGAAGGCGGCGGCATGCTGGTGCTCGAAGAGCTCGAACACGCCCTCGCGCGCGGTGCGCACATTCACGCCGAAATCGTCGGTTTCGGCAGCAATGCCGACGGCCAGCACACGACCCGGCCGGAACAGATCACCATGCGCCGCGCCATGGAGCTGGCGCTTGAAGACGCCAGTCTGGAACCCGACGCCATCGGTTACGTGAACGGTCACGGCACCGCCACCGAACAGGGCGATATCGCCGAAACCCTGGCGACCAGCAGTCTGTTCGGCGAACACATGCCGATCAGCTCGCAGAAAAGCTTCCTCGGTCACACCCTGGGTGCCTGCGGTGCGCTGGAGTCATGGTTCAGCATCGAAATGCTCAACCGTGACTTGTACGTGCACACGCTCAACCTCGACGAGGTCGATCCGCACTGCGGCAAGCTCGACTACCTGCGCGGCGAATTCCGCCAGATGCACCACGACTACGTGATGAACAACAACTTCGCGTTTGGCGGGGTCAACACCTCGCTGATCTTCCGCCGCTGGACGCCACCGAATTAATCCAGGTCAAGGAGACCTCCATGCGTTTGAACAAACTCGCTGCCGCCCTGCTCATCTGCGCGCTGCCAGCCGTCAGCCAGGCCCGTGACACGGCGGTGTACCTGCCGTTCGACAAGGCGGTCGCAGAAGCAACCCGTACCGGCAAGATCGACGGCAGCGTGAAGTTCTATCTGGCGGGGAACGCCCCGGCCGGCAAAGTCAGCGTCGTCAGCCCTGGCGCGGTGACCAACAAGAAGACCAACGCCTTCAACAAGTCCGACCAGGAAGCCTGCGAGTGGGTCGTGCAATCGGCCATCATCAGCCTGCACCAGGCGGCGAAAAACGCCGGCGCCAACGCCGTGACCAACATCGTCAGCTTCTACAAGAGCAACGAGCGCAAGGATGCGAAGAACTACGAGTGCCACGCGGGTGCGATCATGGCCGGCGTTGCCTTGAAGGGTGATCTGGCGACGGTTCAGTAACTGCCGGAAACGACGAAGGGCGCCCTTCGTCGTTCAGCTCATGTGCTGGCATGCAACTTCAGCCCCAGCGCTTTCATGACTTTCAGGATCGTTCCAAACTCGGGATTTACCTCGCCTGACAGTGCGCGATATATGGCGTCTACACTCGTCATACCCATGATTTACTGCGCGTTACGTCAAGGAGATGACCATGCAAGCAAAAGCCCTGATCGCCGCCGCCCTTTTCAGCCTGCTCCCCAGTGCCAGCCACGCCACCAATCTGATGTACATGCCGTTCGAAACCGTGCTGTCGGATGCGATTCGTGCCGGGCGGCTGGATGGCAGTGTGAAGTTTTATCTGATCGGCAACGGGCCCCAGGGCACACCGCAGTTGTTGAAGCGCGGGGTGGTCAGCGACTTGAAGACCAACGGTTTCAACAAAAGCGATCACGACTCCTGCGAGTGGGTGTTGCAGTCGAACCTGATTGCGCTGCAGGCCGAGGCCAAGCGCGTCGGCGCCAATGCGGTGACCAACATCGTCAGCTATTACGACCAGCATGTGCGCAAGGATCTGAACACATACGAATGTCGGGCCGGGGTGTTTGTGACGCGGGTGGCGTTGAAGGGCGATCTGGTGCGGCTGCCCTGATCAACCGGCTTCGACCTTGCGCGTGAGCAGCTCGACAAAGGCCTTGGCCATCGGCGATTTCTGATCCTTGCGCTGCACCAGCCACACCGCCGTCACGGCCTCGGGATCGAGCAGCGGTCGGTAGACCACGCCGTCAATGCGCATCCGCTGATACGAGGCCGGCATGACCGAGACGCCCAGGCCCGCCGCCACCAGGCCGATGATCGTCATCGCCTCCCCCGCTTCTTGGGCGAAGTGCGGACTGAACCCGGCGTCACGGGCCAGGCTGATCAATTGCGAGTACAGACCGCTGCCATAGCTGCGTGGGAAGAACACGAACGGCTCCAGAGCCAACGCCGAGAGAAACAGACCTTCCTCACTGCCTTGGGCCAGAGGATGCTTGGAACTGAGCACCGCCACCAGAGGCTCGCGCGTCAACTCGACCACGCTCAGCGAATCAGGCAAACCCAGCGGGCGCATGATGCCGACCTCGATCGACTCGTCCACCAGTGCGTCGGCCACCATGGTGCTGCTCATCTCCCGCAGGTTCAGGTGCACGGCCGGGAAACGCTGGCGAAAGGAAAAGATCGCCTGGGGAATGGTCGAGTTGAACGGTGCCGACGAGGTGAAGCCGATCTTCAGTTCACCCAGCTCGCCGAGTTGCGCACGGCGGGCCACGTCGGCCGCTTTATCGACCTGGGCCAGCACCAGCCGCGCTTCCTCCAGAAACAGTCGCCCGGCTTCGCTCAGTTCAACCCGACGATTGGTACGCTCGAAAAGCCGTGCGCCGACTTCCTGTTCCAGCGCCTGAATCTGCTGGCTCAGCGGTGGCTGGGAGATGCCCAGCACCTGTGCGGCGCGGCCGAAGTGCAGTTCTTCGGCGACGGCGATGAAGTAGCGCAAGTGACGCAATTCCATGGACACCCCATTAAGTCGTTAAAGCTATCAAACAGGTCGAACAATATATTGGATAGAAACATTAGCCAGCTATATGATTTTTTCATTGCCTGCCTGCCCGCGCCCTCCGAGGTCTGATGTGAAAACCGCCGTCGCTCCACTGGCCCATGAAGTCCCGCCCGCTGCGGCGGACGATGTGCTGACCGAACTGCAAGAGATCTACATCGAGAAAGGCACGCCCGCGTTCATGCGCACGGTACTTGCGCTGTTCAGCGGCGGCTTCGCGACGTTCGCCCTGCTGTACTGCGTGCAGCCGATGATGCCGCTGCTGTCTCACGAATATTCGATCAACGCGGCGCAGAGCAGCCTGATCCTGTCGGTGGCCACCGGCATGCTGGCGTTCGGTCTGCTGATCACCGGCCCGATTTCCGATCGGGTCGGGCGTAAACCGGTGATGGTCGCCGCGCTGTTTGCTGCAGCCCTGTGCACCATCGCCAGTTCGATAATGCCGAGCTGGCACGGTGTGCTGATCATGCGTGCGCTGATCGGGTTGTCGCTCAGCGGTCTGGCGGCGGTCGCAATGACTTACCTGAGCGAGGAAATCCATCCGCAACACATCGGTCTGGCGATGGGCCTGTATATCGGCGGCAACGCGATTGGCGGCATGAGCGGGCGGTTGATCACCGGCGTACTGATCGACTTCGTCAGCTGGCACACGGCGATGCTGGTGATCGGCGGTCTGGCGCTGATCGCGGCGGCGGTGTTCTGGAAAATCCTGCCGGAGTCGCGCAACTTCCGCTCCCGCTCGCTGCATCCACGCAGCCTGCTCGATGGTTTCACCATGCACTTTCGTGATGCAGGCCTGCCGCTGCTGTTCCTTGAGGCGTTCGTGCTGATGGGCGCGTTCGTCACGCTGTTCAACTACATCGGATATCGCCTGCTCGCCGAGCCGTACCACATGGATCAAGTGTTTGTGGGGCTGTTGTCGGTGGTCTACCTGTCGGGTATCTACAGCTCGGCCAAAATCGGTTCGCTGGCCGACAAACTGGGTCGCCGCAAAGTGCTGTGGGCCACCATCGCCCTGATGTTCGCCGGCCTCGCGCTGACGATGCTCACCCCGCTGCCACTGGTGATCATCGGCATGCTGATCTTCACTTTCGGTTTCTTCGCCGCACACTCGGTGGCCAGCAGCTGGATCGGCCGTCGGGCGCTCAAGGCCAAGGGCCAGGCGTCGTCGCTGTACCTGTTCAGCTATTACGCCGGGTCGAGCATCGCCGGGACGGCGGGCGGGGTGTTCTGGCACATGGCCGGGTGGAACGGGATTGGCCTGTTTATCGGCGCGCTGCTGCTGGTGGCGCTGTTGGTGGCGTTGAAGCTGGCGAAGCTGCCGCCGCTGGGTGGCGTCAAAGCTTGATTCACGCCCACAAAAAACGCCCGGCATAAGCCGGGCGTTTTTGTTTTCTAACATTAGAGCTGAGCGCCGATCACTCGTGATACTGCGCCGACAACTCGTGCACCGCGCGCAGGAACGCGCCGGCGTGTTCCGGATCGACTTCCGGCGTGATGCCGTGGCCGAGGTTGAACACGTGGCCGCTGCCTTTGCCGTAGCTGGCGAGGATGCGCCCGACTTCGGTGCGGATCGCTTCAGGCTTGGCGTACAGCACGGTCGGGTCCATGTTGCCTTGCAGGGCGACCTTGTCGCCGACGCGAGCGCGGGCGTTGCCGATGTCGCAGGTCCAGTCCAGGCCCAGTGCGTCAGCGCCGGCGTCGGCGATGCTTTCCAGCCACAGGCCGCCGTTCTTGGTGAAGAGGATCACCGGCACCTTGCGACCGTCGTGCTCGCGGATCAGGCCGCTGACGATTTTCTTCATGTAGGCCAGGGAGAACTCTTGGTACGCCGCCGCCGACAGGTTGCCGCCCCAGGTATCGAAGATCTGCACCGCTTGCGCGCCGGCCTTGATCTGGCCATTGAGGTACGAGGTCACCGACTGCGCCAGCTTGTCCAGCAGCAGGTGCATGGCTTGCGGGTTGTCGTAGAGCATCGCCTTGGTCTTGCGGAAGTCTTTCGACGAGCCGCCTTCGACCATGTACGTGGCGAGGGTCCAAGGGCTGCCGGAGAAACCGATCAGCGGCACACGGCCGTTCAGTTCGCGGCGGATGGTGCTGACCGCGTCCATCACGTAACCGAGGTCTTTGTGCGGATCCGGGATCGGCAGGGCTTCGATGTCGGCCAGGGTGCTGACGACTTTCTTGAAGCGCGGACCTTCACCGGTCTCGAAGTACAAGCCCTGGCCCATGGCATCGGGAATGGTGAGGATGTCGGAGAACAGGATCGCCGCGTCCAGTTGCGGATAGCGGTCCAGCGGTTGCAGCGTGACTTCGCAGGCGAATTCCGGATTCATGCACAGGCTCATGAAATCACCGGCCTGGGCACGACTGGCGCGGTATTCCGGCAGGTAGCGGCCGGCCTGGCGCATCATCCACACAGGGGTGACGTCTACGGGTTGCTTGAGCAGGGCGCGGAGGAAACGGTCGTTCTTCAGGGCAGTCATGTCGGCATCCGGAAAAAAAGTGCGGGCATTTTCTCAGAGCGCGACGCAAAAGGCACGGATGCAGGTCAGCCTTTTGTCTATCGGGTCAATTTGTCGCGCAGGAAATGCGCTATCAGCAACACCCTGAAACGAATGTGGGAGCGGGCTTGCTCGCGAATTCGGTGTGTCAGACAACAAATCTGTCGACTGACACTCCCTCTTCGCGAGCAAGCCCGCTCCCACAGGTTTACTGCATTTCAGCTCGGGATCGCGGTTAGACGCCCAGGTAATCCAGGATCCCTTCCGCCGCATTGCGGCCTTCGAAGATCGCCGTCACCACCAGGTCGGAACCGCGCACCATGTCGCCACCGGCGAAGATTTTCGGGTTGCTGGTCTGGTGCTTGTACTGACCTTGCTCGGGCGCAACGACGCGGCCCTGGCTATCGGTCTGGATTTCGAACTGTTCGAACCACGGCGCCGGGCTCGGGCGGAAACCGAAGGCGATGACCACGGCGTCGGCCGGGATGATCTCTTCGGAGCCCGGGATCGGCTCGGGGCTGCGACGGCCACGGGCGTCCGGTTCGCCGAGACGGGTCTCGACCACTTTCACGCCTTCGACCCTGTCTTCACCAACGATGGCGATCGGCTGGCGGTTATAGAGGAACTTCACGCCTTCTTCCTTGGCGTTTTTCACCTCTTTGCGCGAGCCGGGCATGTTCGCTTCGTCACGACGATAGGCGCAGGTCACCGACTTGGCGCCCTGGCGGATCGACGTGCGGTTGCAGTCCATCGCCGTGTCGCCACCGCCCAGCACCACGACCTTCTTGCCTTTCATGTCGACGAAATCTTCCGGCGACTTTTCAAAGCCCAGGTTGCGGTTGACGTTGGCGATCAGGAAATCCAGCGCGTCATAAACGCCCGGCAGGTCCTCACCGGCAAAACCGCCCTTCATGTAGGTGTAGGTGCCCATGCCCATGAACACGGCATCGTATTCGGCGAGCAGTTGCTCCATGGTCACGTCCTTGCCGACCTCGGTGTTGAGGCGGAACTCGATGCCCATGCCGGTGAAGACTTCGCGGCGATTGCTCAGCACGGTCTTCTCGAGCTTGAACTCGGGGATGCCGAAGGTCAGCAGACCGCCGATTTCCGGGTTCTTGTCGAACACCACCGGGGTCACGCCACCGCGCACCAGCACATCGGCACAACCGAGGCCCGCCGGGCCTGCGCCGATGATCGCGACACGCTTGCCGGTCGGTTTGACCTTGGACATGTCCGGGCGCCAGCCCATGGCGAATGCGGTGTCGGTGATGTACTTCTCGACCGAACCGATGGTCACCGCACCGAAGCCGTCGTTGAGGGTGCAGGCCCCCTCGCACAGACGATCCTGCGGGCACACCCGGCCGCAGACTTCCGGCAGGGTGTTGGTCTGGTGCGACAGCTCGGCAGCCTGGAGGATGTTGCCCTCGGCCACCAGCTTCAGCCAGTTCGGAATGAAGTTGTGCACCGGGCACTTCCATTCGCAATACGGGTTGCCACAACCCAGGCAGCGGTGGGCCTGGTCGGCCGACTGCTGGGGTTTGAACGGTTCGTAGATTTCCACGAACTCTTTCTTGCGTTGACGCAACAGTTTCTTCTTCGGATCCTTGCGCCCGACATCGATGAACTGGAAGTCGTTATTCAGACGTTCAGCCATTGTTAAAACCTCATCAAACTCTTCAGGCGCATATCACTGCGGGTTGGCACGGGTGCTGGAAAGCAACGATTTCAGGTTGGCAGCCTTCGGCTTGACCAGCCAGAAACGACGCAAGTAGTCATCGAGGTTCTCGGCGAGTTCACGACCCCACTCGCTGTCGGTTTCCGCGACGTACTCGTTCAGCACGTTCTGCAGGTGGCTGCGATAGGATTCCATCGCCTCGCCGCTGATCCGCTGGATCTCCACCAGTTCGTGGTTGACCCGGTCAACGAAAGTGTTGTCCTGGTCGAGCACGTAGGCGAAACCACCGGTCATGCCAGAGCCGAAGTTGTAACCGGTCTTGCCCAGGACGCAGACAAAACCACCGGTCATGTACTCGCAGCAGTGATCGCCAGTGCCTTCCACGACCGTGTGGGCACCGGAGTTGCGCACGGCGAAACGCTCGCCTGCGGTGCCGGCGGCGAACAGCTTGCCGCCGGTGGCGCCGTACAGGCAGGTGTTGCCGATGATGGCGCTGTTCTGAGTCTGATAAACGCTGCCCTTCGGCGGCACGATGACCAGTTTGCCGCCCGTCATGCCTTTGCCGACGTAGTCGTTGGCATCGCCTTCCAGGTACAGGTTCAGACCGCCGGCGTTCCACACGCCGAAGCTCTGACCGGCAGTGCCCTTGAAGCGGAAGGTGATCGGCGCTTTCGCCATTCCCTGGTTGCCGTGCTTGCGCGCGATTTCGCCGGAGATCCTTGCGCCGATCGAACGGTCGCAGTTGCAGATATCCAGGTCGAACTCGGCGCCGCTGAGGTCGTTGATCGCCGATGTCGCCATCTCGACCATTTTCTCGGCCAACAGGCCCTGGTCGAACGGCGGGTTGCGCTCGACGCCGCAGAACTGAGGCTTGTCCGCCGGGATGTGATCGCTGCCCAGCAGCGGGGTCAGATCCAGGTGATGCTGCTTGGCGGTCTGGCCTTCGAGGACTTCCAGCAGATCGGTGCGGCCGATCAGCTCTTCGAGGGAACGCACGCCCAGCTTGGCCAGCCACTCACGGGTTTCTTCGGCGACGTAGGTGAAGAAATTCACCACCATGTCGACGGTGCCGATGTAGTGATCCTTGCGCAGCTTCTCGTTCTGGGTCGCGACGCCGGTGGCGCAGTTGTTCAGGTGGCAGATACGCAGGTATTTGCAGCCCAGCGCGATCATCGGCGCAGTACCGAAGCCGAAGCTTTCGGCGCCGAGGATCGCGGCCTTGATCACGTCGAGGCCGGTTTTCAGGCCGCCGTCGGTCTGCACCCGGACCTTGCCGCGCAGGTCGTTGCCACGCAGGGTCTGGTGGGTTTCGGCCAGGCCGAGTTCCCACGGTGCGCCAGCGTATTTGATCGAGGTCAGCGGCGAAGCACCGGTGCCACCGTCGTAGCCGGAGATGGTGATCAAGTCCGCATAGGCCTTGGCCACACCGGCGGCGATGGTGCCGACGCCTGCTTCAGCCACGAGCTTCACCGAAACCAGCGCCTTCGGGTTGACCTGTTTCAGGTCGAAGATCAGCTGCGACAAGTCTTCGATGGAATAGATGTCGTGGTGCGGCGGTGGCGAAATCAGAGTCACGCCCGGCACTGCGTAACGCAGCTTGGCGATCAGCCCGTTCACCTTGCCGCCCGGCAGTTGCCCGCCCTCGCCCGGCTTGGCGCCTTGGGCGACCTTGATCTGCAGCACTTCGGCATTGACCAGGTATTCCGGGGTCACCCCGAAACGGCCGGTCGCGACCTGCTTGATTTTCGAGCTCTTGATGGTGCCGTAGCGCGCCGGGTCTTCGCCGCCTTCGCCGGAGTTGGAACGCGCACCGAGGCGGTTCATGGCTTCGGCCAGGGCTTCGTGCGCTTCCGGCGACAGAGCGCCCAGCGAGATACCGGCGGAGTCGAAGCGCTTGAGCACCGATTCCAGCGGCTCGACTTCACTGATGTCCAGCGGCGTGTCGAGGGTCTTGACCTTGAACAGGTCGCGAATCATCGACACCGGACGGTTGTCCACCAGTGAGGTGTATTCCTTGAATTTGGCGTAGTCGCCCTGCTGCACGGCGGCTTGCAGGGTGTTGACCACGTCCGGGTTGTACGCGTGATATTCGCCACCGTGGACGAACTTCAGCAGACCGCCCTGCTGGATCGGCTTGCGCGGACTCCAGGCTTCGGTGGCCAGTGCTTTCTGTTCGGCTTCGATGTCGACAAAACGCGCCCCTTTGATGCGGCTCGGCACGCCACGGAAGCTCAGGTTGCAGACTTCTTCGGACAGACCGATGGCTTCGAACAGCTGCGCACCGCGATACGAGGCGATGGTCGAGATGCCCATCTTCGACAGGATCTTCAACAGACCTTTGGTGATGCCTTTGCGGTAGTTCTTGAACACCTCGTAGAGGTCGCCCAGCACTTCACCGGTGCGGATCAGGTCGCCCAGCACTTCGTAGGCCAGGAACGGATACACCGCCGAGGCGCCGAAACCGATCAGCACCGCAAAGTGATGCGGATCGCGCGCGGTGGCGGTCTCCACCAGGATGTTGGAGTCGCAGCGCAAGCCTTTTTCGGTCAGACGGTGGTGTACCGCGCCGGTGGCCATCGAGGCGTGGATCGGCAGTTTGCCCGGCGCGATATGGCGGTCGCTCAGGACAATCTGGGTACGACCGGCACGCACGGCTTCTTCAGCCTGATCGGCCACATTGCGGATCGCCGCTTCGAGGCCGACGCTTTCGTCGTAGTTGAGGTCGATGATCTGCCGCTCGAAACCCGGGCGGTCGAGGTTCATCAGCGAGCGCCACTTGGCCGGGGAAATCACCGGCGAGCTGAGGATTACGCGCGACGCGTGTTCCGGCGATTCCTGGAAGATGTTGCGCTCGGCACCGAGACAGATTTCCAGCGACATCACGATCGCTTCACGCAGCGGGTCGATCGGCGGATTGGTCACCTGCGCGAACTGCTGACGGAAATAGTCGTACGGCGTGCGCACGCGCTGGGACAGCACGGCCATCGGCGTGTCGTCGCCCATCGAGCCGACGGCTTCGTAGCCTTGCTCGCCGAGCGGACGCAGTACCTGATCACGCTCTTCGAACGTGACCTGATACATCTTCATGTATTGCTTGAGCTGATCGACGTCGTAGAAAGCCGAACCGTGATCGTTGTCTTCCATGGTCGCCTGGATGCGCAGGGCATTCTTGCGCAGCCATTGCTTGTACGGATGACGGGATTTGAGACGGTTGTCGATCGCGTCGGTGTCGAGGATCTGACCGGTTTCGGTGTCCACGGCGAGGATCTGGCCAGGACCGACGCGGCCCTTGGCGATCACGTCCTGCGGCTGGTAGTTCCAGACGCCGATTTCCGAAGCGACAGTGATGAAACCGTTGGTGGTGGTAACCCAGCGCGCCGGGCGCAGACCGTTACGGTCGAGCAGGCACACCGCGTAGCGACCGTCGGTCATCACAACGCCGGCCGGGCCGTCCCAAGGTTCCATGTGCATCGAGTTGTACTCGTAGAACGCACGCAGGTCCGGGTCCATGGTTTCGACGTTCTGCCACGCAGGCGGAATGATCATCCGCACGCCACGGAACAGGTCGATGCCGCCGGTGACCATCAGTTCGAGCATGTTGTCCATGCTCGAAGAGTCGGAGCCAACGCGGTTCACCAGCGGGCCGAGTTCTTCCAGATCCATCAGATCGTTGGTGAACTTGGTGCGACGGGCCTGAGCCCAGTTGCGGTTGCCGGTGATGGTGTTGATCTCGCCGTTGTGGGCGAGGAAGCGGAATGGCTGGGCCAGCGGCCATTTCGGCAAGGTGTTGGTGGAAAAGCGCTGGTGGAACACGCAAATTGCGGTTTGCAGGCGCTGGTCACCCAGGTCCGGATAGAAAGCGGCCAGATCGGCCGGCATCATCAGGCCTTTATAGATGATGGTCTTGTGGGAAAAGCTGCAGATGTAGTGGTCGGTGTCGGCGGCGTTGGCCACCGACGAACGACGACGGGCGCTGAACAGCTTGACCGCCATGTCCTGATCGCTCAGGCCTTCGCCACCGATGTACACCTGCTCGATCTGCGGCAGGCGCTCAAGGGCGAGGCGGCCGAGGACGCTGGTGTCGATCGGTACTTTGCGCCAGCCGATCAGTTGCAGGCCTTCGGCCAGGATCTCGCGGTTCATGTTCTCGCGAGCGGCTTCGGCCTTGGCCGGATCCTGATTGAAGAAGACCATGCCCACGGCGTATTGCTTGGGCAGCTCGACGCTGAAGGCTTCCTGGGCAATGGCACGCAGGAAGGCGTCGGGTTTTTGAATCAGCAGACCGCAACCGTCACCGGTCTTGCCGTCGGCATTAATCCCACCGCGGTGGGTCATGCAGGTCAGGGCCTCGATGGCCGTTTGCAAAAGGGTATGACTGGGTTCGCCCTGCATATGGGCTATCAGGCCGAAACCGCAGTTATCCTTGAATTCATCTGGTTGGTACAGACCTGCTTTCATAGACACTTTCTCACCAGGCTGCCTCTTTTCGAGGCAAATTTCTTTTCAATTCAACCACTTGCACCTAGCGCCGAACGTACGCCGGCTTTGCGGGGGCAAAAGGGTGGTCATTGTACACAGCGACACAGAGGCTCACAAATTTGACGACGAAATATCGCAAATCCATGTCGCATTTGTGAAAGGTTTAAAACGATCTGCTGTGCTAGTCAAAACTTTTTTAATTTTGACCGCAACGACTCAAAGACTACTGTGACGCAGACACCACAAGGCACGCGGCCCGTAAGGGCGGCGCGCACTTGTAGAAATTTTGAGGTGCTTGGAGAGGCGGCCTGGGTAAGGCCGCCGAATCTTCAGCGAGTTGTTGCCAGTTCCTGTTGGACGCTGGCGACAGTGCGAGGCCAAGGTTTACCAGCCTGAACCTTCGCTGGCAAGGCCTTGATGGCAGAAACGGCCGCATCACGATTGGCGAAGCTGCCATAGGTGATCACGTAGAGCGGCTTGCCGTTGAGGACTTTCTTGAAATAGCGGTACTCGCCGCCCTGCTCCTTGACGAAGTTTTGCGCGGCGGCTTCAGAGCTGGTGCCGAGGATCTGCACCACGTAGTTGCCCGGTGCTTGACCTGCATACCAGCTACCGCCGGCGGCTTTGGCAACGGCAACCGGCTTCTCGGCGGCTTTCTCGGCCGGTTTGGCCGCTGCCACAGGCTTGGCAGGCGCCGGGGCCGGCTTGGCCACCGGAGCAGGTGCTGGCTTGGCGGTAGCCACCTGGGTCGGAGCCGGTGTCGGTTTGGCCGCAGGGACAGGGACCGGAACCGGCGTCGGTACAGGACCGGCCGGCACACCGACCGGCGGCGCAGAAGTGGTCACGGTTGGCGGCGTATTGCTGGAACCTTCCAGCGGCACACCGTCGTCACCTTCGGTGATCCCGCCGGCCGCTTCGGCCAAGGGCTTGCGCATGACCGGCTGCGAATTGCCGACCAGCGGCAAGGGCATCGGCTGGGTGTTACCGGCGAACTCCACGTTCGGCGCACCACCCTGACCCAGTGGCAGTTGTGCCTGTTCATTGGCCGGTGCGCCGGTGGTCGGCGCCTTGTTGCGACCGGGCATCAGCCAGGCGGCAGCGACCGCCACCACGACAACGGCGGAAATCGCCAATACGTGTTTCTTCGGCATGTTGAACCCCATACTTGGACGCTTCACCGCAGAGCGGCTGGCAATCATGACTTCGATCAGTGCATCGCGAGCGACCTGGTTGATGTTGCCGGGCCAACCCTCGGAGCTTTCGTGAATATCAGAGATCTGATCCGCGGTGAAAAGTTCGACGCCCCGGCCGGCGCCTTCGAGCCGCTGGTCGAGATATTCGCGGGTTTCTTCTTCGGTGTACGGCTGCAGTTCGATGACGTGGAAACGCTCTTCCTCAAGGTGCAGCGCCTCAAGCTGTGCAATCAGCGACGACTCACCGAACAGGAACACGTGCGGACGGCCTTCCGGCGCGCCGGCCCCCAAAGCCATCAGGGCTTCGAGCGCGGATTCGTCGAGCTGTTCGGCGTCATCCACCAGCAGATAGACCTCCTGACCAGTCAGCGCCAGCTGTACGACCTGATCGAGGATCGCCCCGACCTCGGCCTGGGCGACATCCAGCCCCTGAGCAACCTGACGCAGCACACCAGCCGCATCGCCGGCGCCACGAGCGGAGACGACAACACTTTGAACCGACTGCTTGTTGGTGCTGGCCACCAAAGCCTGGCGCAGCAACGTCTTGCCGCTGCCCTGAGGGCCGGTGACCACCAGCAGCAACTGGCTGTAACGCGCCAGGTGGTGCAGTTGACCCAGCACCGGTTTGCGCTGGGCCGGGAAGAATTTGAAGCCCGGGACCCGTGGTGCGAAAGGGTCGTGACTTAACTGGAAATGGCCGAGGAACGCCTCGTCGGCATGCAAACTAGTCATCGGAATCTTATTAACCTTTAAGCTGAGCCAGAGCGCGGTAATCCGCTCCCAGCGTGGCCTGTAAAACCTCTTTCGGATAATCGTCGGTCACCACCGCTTCGCCCATCCGGCGCAGCAGCACCAGGCGCAAACGACCGTCGATCACTTTTTTGTCAATTGCCATGTGTTCGAGAAAATCGGCCTCGGTCATCTCTTCCGGCGGAATCACCGGCAGACCGGCCCGCTGGAACAGTCGGATGCCGCGATCACGCTCCTGCTCGCTGATCCAGCCGAGGCGCGCGGACATTTCCATCGCCATTACCGTGCCAGCAGCGACCGCCTCACCGTGCAACCAGACACCATAGCCCATGTGGGTCTCGATGGCGTGGCCAAAGGTGTGGCCGAGATTGAGCGTGGCGCGCACACCGGTTTCTTTCTCATCGGCACCGACTACCGCCGCCTTGGCGGCGCAGGAACGCTCGATGGCATAGGTCAGGGCTTTCTGATCCAGTGCACGCAGGGCGTCGACGTTGTCTTCGAGCCAGGTCAGGAACGGCTCGTCGCAGATCAGGCCGTACTTGATGACTTCCGCCAGACCGGCCGACAGTTCACGCGCTGGCAGGGTTTTCAGGGAGGCCGTATCGATCAGCACCACGTTCGGCTGGTAGAAGGCGCCGACCATGTTCTTGCCCAGCGGATGGTTGATCCCGGTCTTGCCGCCCACCGACGAATCGACCTGGGACAGCAGCGTGGTAGGAATCTGGATGAAATCGACGCCGCGCTGGTAGCAGGCGGCTGCAAAACCGGCCATGTCGCCGATCACACCGCCACCGAGGGCGATCACCGTGGTGCGACGGTCATGACGAGCGGTCAGCAGGCCGTCGAAGATCAGTTGCAGGGTTTCCCAGTTCTTGAAGGCTTCGCCGTCCGGCAGCACAACGGAAACCACCGAGAACTGCGACAGACTGCGGGTCAGACGCTCGAGATAGAGCGGCGCAACGGTCTCGTTGGAGATGATCGCCACCTGCCGCCCATGGATATGCGGAGCCAGCAGTTCAGGCTGATCCAACAGGCCTTCGCCAATATGAATCGGGTAGCTGCGCTCGCCTAGATCGACCTTGAGTGTCTGCATGTGTCCCCACAGTGAAGATGGAAGCAGGCGTCCTGCCTTGAATTATCGGATGTCCCCGGTCTTGAGTGATGTGACGCCGCTTGCGTGCGATCCGCCACAACCCTCGACAGGACGCCGAGGATAGCGCATTTCGGGCGGCGCTTTAACGGGGCGGAAGTTGCGCCAGGCGGTCAAGAATGTCGAGCACCACCATGCGTGGCGGCCGCTCGTCGGTTTCCACCACCAGATCGGCGATTTCCCGATACAGCGGATCACGAATCGCCAGCAGGTCGCGCAGGGTTTTCTCGGGATTGGCCGTGCGCAACAGCGGGCGATTGCGGTCGCGGGAGGTGCGGCCGACCTGCTGTTCGACGGAGGCGTGCAGATACACCACCCGCCCGCCCTCGTGCAGGGCCTTGCGATTGGCGTCACGCATCACCGCGCCGCCGCCCGTCGCCAGCACCACGCCGTCGAACGCGCACAGCTCGGCGATCATCGCCTGCTCACGATCACGAAAACCGGGCTCGCCTTCCTTGTCGAAGATCCACGGGATATTGGCGCCCGTACGCAGCTCAATTTCCTTGTCGGAATCCTTGAACGGCAGGCGCAGCTCTTTGGCCAGTAATCGGCCGATGGTGCTTTTTCCAGCCCCCATCGGTCCTACAAGAATCAAATTTCGCACAGAATCAACGACTCACAGCAATCGCCTGGTTATTCATGATACGCGGAGTGAGGAATACCAGCAGCTCGGATTTTTTCTCCGAAACCACATCACGCCGGAAAAGGCGGCCAAGATACGGCACATCGCCAAGAAATGGCACCTTATCTACGACCTTGCTTTGAGTATTTGAGAAAACGCCCCCGATCACGATGGTCTCGCCGTCGTTCACCAGCACCTTGGCATTGACCTCGTTTTTCTTGATCGGTGGTACATCCTGCACTTTGTTCAGGTAGTCCGGTTCGTCCTTGGTGACCTTGACCTCCATGATGATGCGGTTGTCCGGGGTGATCTGCGGCGTGACCTCCAGCGACAGCGAGGCCTCCTTGAACGACACCGACGTAGCGCCGCTGGAACTGGCTTCCTGATACGGAATCTCGGTGCCCTTGAGGATCTTCGCGGTCTCTTTGTCCGAGGTGACCACCTTGGGCTGCGAGACGATTTCGCCGTTGCCGGTCTTTTCCATCGCCGTCAGCTCAAGGTCCAGCAAGACGTTGTCGGTGATGAACGCAATGCCGATCCCGGACGTGTTGTTGACCGTGCCCATGTCGACGAACGGCGAGTTGGTGCTGGTGCTCCCCGGCGTGCCGATGGTGGTCGACGAACCGTTGCTGACCCCGGAAGTGTTCCAGTTGCCCTTGTTCTGGATCGACCCGCCCCAGCGCACACCCAGGCTCTTGTCGTAATCGACGTTGGCCTCGACGATCCGCGCCTCAATCATCACTTGGCGCACCGGGATATCCAGCTGCGCCACGATCCGCCGCAGTTCGTCGAGGCGATCCTGAGTCTGGTAGGCGATGATGTTGTTGGTGCGCTCATCGACGGTGATCGAACCCCGTTCGTCGACCTTGGCCTCGGCACTGGTGACCGACTGGAACAGCTTGGCGATGTCCGCCGCCTTGGCGTAGTTCACTTGCAGCAGTTCACGACGCAGTGGCGCCAGCTCGGCGATCTGCTTCTGCGACTCCAGTTCCTGCCGTTCGCGGGCGGCGATTTCATCGGCCGGCGCCACCAGCAACACATTGCCGACCTTGCGCTTGTCCAGGCCTTTGGTCTTGAGCACCAGATCCAGCGCCTGATCCCACGGCACGTTTTGCAGGCGCAAGGTGATTCCGCCCTGCACTGTGTCGCTGGCCACCAGATTGAGATTGGTGAAGTCGGCGATCAGTTGCAGCACCGAACGCACGTCGATGTCCTGAAAGTTGAGGGACAGTTTCTCGCCGCTGTAGCTGTTGCGGTCGGCATTGCGTTTTTGCAGGTCGTCGATCGTCAGCGGCCGGATGCTCACGGTCAGCTTGTTGTCGGTCTGGTAGGTGGAATAGTCGAACGTGCCGCCGGGCTCAACGGTGATGGTCGCCCGATCTCCACTGACGCCGGCATTGACGAACTGCACCGGGGTGGCGAAATCCTTGACGTCGAGACGCACCCGCAATGGCTCTGGCAATTGGGTGCGAGCAAAGTTGAGGATGATTTTGCCGTCGTGTTCCTGGATGTCCGGCGCGATGGTCGGGTCGGACAGGTCGATGACCACATTGCCCTCACCCGCCGTGCCACGCTGGAAGTCCACACCACGAATGGCCCTGGCGACGGGTGCGTAAGTCCGCGCCGGCGCTGCCACCGGCGTGGAGCGCGGTGTCTTGGCGGCAGGTCGCGGCGCGGTGGCCTTGGTGCCTTGCCCGACCACCACGAACAGCGTGTTGCCCTCCACCCGGGCGTCATACGGCGCCAGTTGCGTCAGATTGATGATCAACCGGGTGCGGTCATTGGCCTCGACCACCGTGGCAGAGCGCGCATTGCCGCTACCGAGGTCGCGGGTCTTGGTCGCGAGCTGGCTGGCTACTCCCGGCAGGTCGAGGGCGATGCGCGCCGGCGAGTCGGTGGTGTAACCCTTGGGCTGCGGCGGCGGGCCGTCGAACGACAGCTTCAGCTCGACGCGATCACCCGGCAGCGCGGCAACATCCAGCGTCTTCAGGTTGGCCGCTTGAACCATCGGTGAAAGCAGCGCTATCCATAGCGAAAAACCGAGGGTGGAGAAAATCCTGTTCATTGTTCGACTTCCACTATGAGTGCTCTTTCAAAGGAATGGTGCGCGGCCGCTCCAGCCAGGCGCCTTCGCCGTCGGGAACGATTTCGACCACATCGACCTGGGAGGCGCTGATCGCGACGATGCGCCCGTCGTTGCGCCCCAGGTAATCGCCGACCTTCAGCCGGTGCACTCCGCCCGCCCCGCGCAGCAGCGCAAAGGAACCGGAGGCATTGGAAATCGTGCCGACCATCTCGAACTGCTCGATGTTGAAACCTTCGAGGTATTGCTTGATCCGGTTCGGATCCGGTTTGACGTTGCGCGAGCCGTGCTGCTGCCCGGCCAGATCCACCCGCACCTGACGCGAGAACGGGCTGCGCAGGTTCGCGGCGCTGTAGGTGAACGTCGGGTAGGAACGAAAGGTTGGCGTCGGCTCGATCCTGCCCGGTGGTCGCAGACGCACTTCATTCATGTAGGCGTCGAGATCGCCGAAGTCGTTGCCGCCGCAACCGCTCAGCCCCAGCATCAATGCCGACAACAGAAGAAAACGGATCGGGCTCATTTTTGCAGCCCCTTGTCGTTGTAGCGGTACGTCTTGGCGAGGATGCTCATGCGCAGCTTCGTCCCGCCTTCCGGGTTGGCCGGCGCCAGCTCGAAGTCGTGCAGGGTCACGATTCGCGGCAATCCGGCCACGCCACTGACGAAGGTGGCGAGGTCGTGATAGGCGCCCGTGACGGTGATCTGGATCGGCAATTCGATGTAGAACTGCTGCGTCACCTCCGGCAACAGCTTGATCTCTTCGAACTCAAGGCCACTTCCCAGTCCGGTGCGTGTGATGTCCTCCAGCAACCCGGGCACTTCGGTATCGCTGGGCAATTGCCGCAGCAACACGCCGAACGAGTTTTCCATCTCCTTCATCTGCTGGGTGTACAGCTCCAGATTGGCCGCCATGTGCGCCTTGCTGGAGAACTGCTCCTTGAGCGTGGCTTCTTCCGCACGTTTGGTTTCGAGCTCGCTTTCCATGTCGCTGACGAAAAAGTTGTAGCCCAGCGCCAGTACCAGAATCATCAGCAGCACTCCGGCCAGGCCTTTTACTGCCGGTGGCCACGAGCCGATGTTGCCGGTATCCAGCTCGTTGAAGTCGATACTGCGCAGGCTGGCCAGCCATTCGGACGGTTTCATGGCTCGTCCTCCAGGTTCTTCGGCCGGGTCTGATGTACAGTCAACTGGAACATGTTGGCCTGATCCAGCTGCCCCGCCGTGGTTGCCTTGACTTCGTTCAGGGTCGGGGCATCGAACCAGTCGGACGCTTCGAGATTGCGCATCAGGTCGGACACCCGATTGTTCGACTCCGCTGCACCACTGATCGACAGTGTCTTGCCGACCATCTTCACGCTGGTGAAATAGACGCCGTCGGGAAGGGTCCGCGCCAGTTGATCGAAGATCCGCCCGCTGACCTGCCGGTTGCCCTGCAGGTCCTGGATGATGCGCATGCGCTCTACCAGTTGCTGGCGACGTGCCTTGAGCTCACTGATCTGCTTGATGCGCTCATCAACCACAGCGATCTGCTTGCCGATGTAATCGTTACGCGCCCGTTGATGCTCGATGGCGGTGCTGAAAACCTGCGCGGCAATGAACAGCGCGCCGACGGAACCGACCACCACGCCGGTCAGGGCCAGCAGGAAGCGTTTGCGCCGTTCTTCGCGGCGCTCCTCGCGCCAGGGGAGAAGGTTGATCCGCGCCATCAGTCGAAACTCCTGAGCGCGAGCCCGCAGGCAATCATCAGGGCCGGCGCGTCACTCGCCAGGGCTCCGGCGTTGACCTTGTTGCTCAAGGACATGTCGGAAAACGGATTGGCGACCTGGGTCGGTGTGCCCAGTCGCTCTTCGATCAGCCGGTCCAGCCCCGGCACCGAGGCCGTGCCGCCGGCCAGCAGAATGTGATCGACCGCGTTGTACTGGCCGGAGGCGAAGAAGAATTGCAGTGAACGTGAAACCTGCTGTACCAGCGCCTCGCGAAACGGTTGCAGGACTTCGCTGACGTAATCGTCCGGCAGCCCGCCCTGCTTCTTGGCCAGCCCGGCCTGCTCGAGGGTCAGGCCATAGCGGCGCTGGATTTCCTCGGTCAGCTGGCGACCGCCGAACAGTTGCTCCCGGGTATAGATGATCCGCCCGTTATGCAGGACGCTGAGGGTGGTCATGGTCGCGCCGATGTCGACCACCGCGACCGTCAGGCGCTCCTGGGAGGCCGCCAGTTGCGTGGCCAGCAGGCCGAAGGAGCGTTCCAGCGCATAGGCCTCGACGTCTACCACCCGCGCAGTCAAGCCGGCAAGGGCCAGGGCCGCCTCACGGACTTCGACGTTTTCCTTGCGACAGGCGGCCAGCAGCACGTTGACGCGCTCGGGGTTGCGCGGCGAAATGCCCTGGACTTCAAAATCGATGGCGACTTCGTCCAGCGGATAGGGAATGTACTGGTCGGCTTCGATCTTGAGCTGGTTTTCCAGCTCGTCCTCGGACAAGCCGGCGTCCATCTCGATGACCTTGGTGATCACGGCAGAACCGGCTACCGCCACTGCGACGGTTTTCAGCCCGGTGCGGGCCTTGACCAGCACCCGGGACAGGGCGTGCCCGACGCCTTCGAGTTCGGCGATGTTCTTTTCGACCACGGCATTGGCCGGCAACGGCTCCACCGCGTACGCCTCGACCCGGTAGCGCTCGCCCTGACGGCTCAGCTCCAGCAGCTTCACCGAAGTGGAGCTGATATCGATCCCCAGCAATGTATTGGTCTTTTTATTGAAGAGTCCTAGCACTACCAATTCCCTATGACTTTCCGTGAGTTACGGACTCTGTAATGCGCATTGCGTTCCCTCGCCCCGTCTTGACAGAAGCGCAAATGACGCCCCCAGCGGAAAAGTGCTTATAATGCCCAGCGATTTTTTCCGCTTTTTACTGCCGGCGCGGGCCGTTCTGTGTGTTCCCGGAACCCTGTCGCCCAATTCATTCTTTGCCCTGGATGTCCAAAAGCCTTGATTCGTCTGCTGAAATTCTTCGGTTGGTCCATCGTCGCCGTTTTCTGCGGACTGCTTTTAGTTCTCAGTGGCGCGTTTCTTTACCTTAGTCCGGGTTTGCCATCTGTGGAGGCGCTGAGAAGCATTCAGTTGCAGATTCCGCTCCGGGTGTACAGCAGCGACAACAAGTTGATCGCAGAATTTGGCGAAATGCGCCGCACACCGATCCGTTTCGCCGACATTCCCCCCAATTTCATCAATGCGTTACTAAGTGCTGAAGACGACAACTTCGCCAACCACTATGGCGTCGATCCGAGCAGCCTGATGCGTGCCGCGACCCAACTGGTCAAGAGCGGGCACATCCAGTCCGGCGGCAGCACCATCACCATGCAGGTGGCGAAGAACTTCTTCCTGACCAGCGAACGCAGCTTCTCGCGCAAGACCACGGAAATCCTCCTGGCCCTGCAGATCGAACGCCAGCTGACCAAGGACGAGATCCTTGAGCTGTACGTGAACAAGATCTATCTGGGCAACCGCGCCTACGGCATCGAGGCGGCGGCGCAGGTGTATTACGGCAAGTCGATCCGCGAAGTCAGCCTGGCGCAGATGGCGATGATCGCCGGCCTGCCGAAAGCCCCGTCGCGCTTCAACCCGCTGGCCAACCCGGCGCGCAGCAAAGAGCGTCGCGACTGGATCCTCGGGCGCATGTACAAGCTCGGCAAGATCACCGAGGCCGACTACACCGCCGCGATCAACGAGCCGCTGAACGCCAGCTACCACGTGCCGACCCCGGAAGTGAACGCGCCGTACATCGCCGAGATGGCCCGTGCGGAAATGGTCGGCCGCTACGGCAGCGACGCCTATACCGAAGGTTTCCGCGTCACCACCACGGTGCCGAGCAATCTGCAGGAAATGGCCAACACCGCGCTGCACGAAGGCCTGATGACCTACGATCAGCGTCATGGCTACCGTGGCCCTGAATCGCGCCTGCCGGGCAAGACCCGCGAAGCCTGGGCCACCGAGCTGACCAAGCAACGCACCATCAGCAGCCTGGAGCCGGCCATCGTCACCCAGGTCGACAAGAACGGCCTGCAGGTGCTGACCCGCACCGGTGAAGAACACGTTGCCTGGGACACCATGAAGTGGGCCCGCCCGTTCCTCAATACCAACAGCATGGGCGCAGCTCCGCGTCAGCCATCGGATGTGGCGCAGGTCGGCGATCTGGTGCGCGTGCAGCGCCAGCCGAACAATTCGCTGAAGTTCAGCCAGATTCCGCAGGCCCAGGGCGCGCTGGTATCGCTGGACCCGCAGAACGGCGCGATCCGCTCGCTGGTCGGCGGTTTCGCCTTCGAGCAGAGCAACTACAACCGTGCCATGCAGGCCAAGCGTCAGCCGGGTTCGAGCTTCAAGCCATTCGTTTACAGTGCCGCGCTGGATAACGGCTACACCGCTGCCACGCTGGTCAACGACGCGCCGATCGTGTTCGTCGACGAGTACCTGGACAAGGTCTGGCGCCCGAAGAACGACACCAACACCTTCCTCGGCCCGATCCGCCTGCGTGAAGCGCTGTACAAGTCGCGCAACCTGGTTTCGATCCGCCTGCTGCAAGCCATGGGCGTGGGCAAGACCATCGACTACATCACCCGCTTCGGCTTCAACAAGCAGGACCTGCCGCCAAACCTGTCCCTGGCACTGGGCACCGCGACCCTGACACCGATGGAAATCGCCACCGGCTGGAGCACCTTTGCCAACGGCGGTTACAAGATCACCCCGTACATCATCGACAAAATCGAAAGCCGCAATGGCGACACGCTGTTCGTCGCCAATCCGCCGACCGTGCCACAAGGCGCCTCGGCCACTGACGGCATCGCGGCGCCGGCCAGCCAGTCGTTCACCGTCAACGCCGCACCGGTGCCGGGCGAAGCGCCGGGCGCTGCAGCGGTGCCACAAGCGCCGGCAGTCGCCGAGCGCATCGTCGATGGCCGCACCACTTACATCCTCAACAGCATGTTGCAGGACGTGATCAAGCTCGGCACCGGTCGTCGCGCACTGGCCATGGGCCGCAGCGACATCGCCGGCAAGACCGGTACGACCAACGAATCCAAGGATGCATGGTTCTCCGGTTACAACGCCGATTACGTGACCACGGTCTGGACCGGTTTCGACCAGCCGGAAAGCCTCGGTCGCCGGGAGTTCGGCGGCACCGTGGCGCTGCCGATCTGGATGAACTACATGAGCGCAGCGCTCAAGGACAAGCCGCCGCATGTCCAGCCGGAACCGGAAGGCATCCTCAGTCTGCGGGTGGACCCGGTCAGCGGCCGCGCAGCGTCGCCGAGCACGCCAGGCGCCTACTTCGAGCTGTTCAAGGCTGAGGACACTCCACCGTCGGTCAACGAGATCGGCAACGGCACGGCACCGGGCAGCCCGCTGCCGGCGGATGAACAGGCGCCGATCGACCTGTTCTGATCCTGATCCGCAAAAAGCCCCGCCTTCGTGAGAAGTGCGGGGCTTTTTTATGCCTGCCAGATTTGTATTGCATGGACTGACCCCTTCGCGAGCAAGCCCGCTCCCACATTGGAATGCATTTCACCTGTGGGAGCGGGTCTGCTCGCGAAGAGGCCCTCGCCGACAACACAGAATTCATAGGCACAAAAAAGCCCCGACTCTCGCGAGCCGGGGCTTTCGGTTGAAGCACTACAACGACTTAGCCGTTGAACACATCATCCACGCTTTTCAGCGGGTAGTTCTTCGGATACGGCAGGGTTGCTACGCCGGTCTCGATCGCAGCCTTGGCCACGGCGTCGGAGATCACGGTGATCAGGCGCTTGTCCATTGGCTTCGGAATGATGTACTCACGACCGAATTCCAGGGAGATGCCGCCGTAGGCGTCGCACACTTCCTGAGGGACCGGCAGCTTGGCCAGTTCGCGCAGGGCGTTGGCGGCAGCGATCTTCATTTCTTCGTTGATGCGCTTGGCGCGAACGTCCAGGGCACCGCGGAAGATGAACGGGAAGCCCAGCACGTTGTTGACCTGGTTCGGGTAGTCCGAACGGCCGGTGGCCATGATCACGTCGTTGCGGGTGGCGTGAGCCAGTTCCGGGGAGATTTCCGGATCCGGGTTGGAGCAGGCGAAGACGATCGGGTTGGCCGCCATGCGCTTGAGTTGCTCGGCGCTCAGCAGGTTCGGGCCCGACAGGCCGACGAATACGTCAGCGCCTTCGATGGCGTCGTCCAGAGTGCGCTTCTCGGTAGGATGAGCGAACACGGCCTTGTACTGGTTCAGGTCGTCACGGCCAGCGTGGATCACGCCGGTACGGTCAACCATGAAGATGTTCTCGACCTTGGCGCCCATGCTCACCAGCAGTTTCATGCAGGAGATGGCGGCTGCGCCAGCGCCCAGGCAGACGATCTTGGCGTCGGCCAGGGTTTTGCCAGCGATTTCCAGGGCGTTGATCATGCCCGCAGCGGTCACGATCGCGGTGCCGTGCTGGTCATCGTGGAACACCGGAATGTCGCACTGCTCGATCAGGGCGCGTTCGATCTCGAAGCACTCCGGAGCCTTGATGTCTTCCAGGTTGATGCCGCCGAACGTGATGGAAATGCGTTTTACGGTGTCGATGAAGGCTTGCGGGCTTTCGGAATCGACTTCGATGTCGAATACGTCGATACCGGCGAAGCGCTTGAACAGTACACCTTTACCTTCCATCACTGGCTTGGAAGCCAGTGGGCCGAGGTTACCCAGGCCCAGAATCGCGGTGCCATCGGAAATGACTGCAACCAGGTTGCCCTTGCCGGTGTACTTGTAGGCCAGTTCAGGATCGCGGGCGATCTCGCGCACTGGTTCAGCTACGCCGGGGCTGTAGGCCAGCGACAGGTCGCGGGCGGTAGCAGTGGCCTTGGTGAGCTCGACACTCAGCTTCCCTGGACGAGGATGGGCATGATATTCGAGAGCGGCAGTTTTCAGATCAGACATTTTGGCATTCCGCTTTTTACTGTTGGACAGACTGGTCAGCGAGGATACGCGCCTCGCAAAGTCCCCACAAGACTGCCCGGTCACCCCTGTCAAGCGCCCTGCCCTACGACTTTGGGCCAAGAGCCACGGCGCACAAGGGCTAGACTGTTCACAATCGACTGAAAAAATGTCTACAATTTTTTCTTCAGCGGGACGGCTGGAGCATCGAAGGATCGGTCAGCGGCAACAGCCAGCGCGCCTGGCCAGATTTCAATCCACCGCGCCGAGAACGGTCGACCACCCAGCCACGGGCCTCGATCCGCTTGCCCTTCAACGCTTGCAGAGAGGCACCATCGAAACGGTCCAGCAGATTGGGTGCAACGCGCAGTACAAGCTTGTCCTGCAACTCGATCCAGATTCCGCCGCGATTGCGCTGAACCTTGCTCACACGCCCGCTGACCAGCGCGAACCCCGAACGCTCGATCTGCTCCGCTTTCAGTACAGGTGAGCGCTTCCACAGGCCAAGCCCGCCCTCTCGCGCGCGGCGTTCGGCGGCTTGCTGGCAATCGACCAGATCGACATTCGGCGCCACCGCGACCTGGAAACCGAGGCCATCGGCGAGCATCTGCGCTTCGAGGTTCTCACCCCTGGCGCTGAAAACATGGGCCAGGGTGCGGCCGTAATGGTCTTTGGGCTGGGCGCCGAGTCGCAGGCCAACCCGCCCGTCGCTCTCGGCGACCAGGGCTTCGAGACGCTTGCGCGCGGCAACCGCAAACGGCTCGTCGCTGCGGCCCTGCTTGCCGAGTTCGGGCGTATTGAGACCGATCATCCGCACATTGCGCCCGTCGCTCAGGCGCAGAGTGTCGCCGTCGACCACCCGCTGCACCGTGGCGCTGTCCAGCCCGGACGGCGCCGGGCAGAAGGCCTGGGCGGCGGAGAGCCAAATCGCGGACACAAAAAAGGCGCCCGCAAGGGACGCCTTTTTCATCAGACCGGAAAAGCCGCTGAGGTTTTCCAGAATGAAGGGCCTTAGGCCTTTTTCGCGCCGAAAGCACCGAAACGGTCGGCGAACTTCTGAACGCGACCACCGGTGTCCAGAGTCTTCTGCTTACCGGTGTAGAACGGGTGGCACTCGTTGCAAACGTCGATCGCCAGGGCTTTGCCGAAGGTCGAACGGGTTTCGAACTTGTTGCCGCAGCTGCAAGTTACTGCAACTTCTGGGTAATTCGGGTGGATATCGGCTTTCATGGTGTTTTCCTCAGCTGGCGTGCCGCCATCCAACACGATTGTTGAATACCGCACGTAATTAGGCCGCGGATTCTACCAGACAATCCCGATCACGCAAGCTGTCACTGAGACCGACCGTCTGCTAGGCTCCCGGCCCATTGCACTACCGCTGTGGGAGCGAGCCTGCTCGCGAAGACGGTCTATCTGCCAGCATCTTCGTCGCCTGACACACTGCTTTCGCGAGCAGGCTCGCTCCCACAGGTTATGTACGCAGTCCTTTTAATCGCCTGTTGATCGAGATCCCCCCGCGTGCCCGACGCCATTCTGCGCCTCGCCCTGCCTTCGCCCCTGCGCCGCCTGTTCGACTACCGGGCCCCGGCCGGCGTGCTGCGTTCGCAGTTGCAACCGGGCATGCGTCTGCGGGTGCCGTTTGGCCGGCGGGAGATGATCGGGATTCTGGTGGAAGTCACTGACACCAGCGAAGTGCCGGTGGAAAAACTCAAACCGGCGCTGGCCCTGCTCGATGCCACCGCACCGCTGCCGCCGGCGCTGTTCAAGCTGTGTCTGTGGACGGCCCAGTATTATCAGCACAGCCTCGGCGACACTCTGAGCTGGGCGTTGCCGGTGCTGTTGCGTCAGGGCGAACTGGCCGAGGTTCGGCAGGAACGCTTCTGGTCCGCCGCCCCCGGCGCCAGCCTCGATGACCCGCGCATCGCCCGCGCCCCGCGCCAGCGTGAGGCCTTGGCAACTTTGGCCCAGCACCCTCACGGCGTCGCCCATCAGTTGCTGAGCAAACTGATGCTGAGCAAGGACAGCCTCGACCTGCTGCTGGCCAAGAATCTGGTGCAGGTCGAAGTGCGCCGCCACGCTCCCGGCGCGCGCCATGAACACTGGCTGGCCCAGCCCGAGCTGCCGCTCAACAGCGAACAGCGCGCCGCGTACGAGGCGATTCGCGCCGGTTTCGACAGTTATCACGCGTTCCTGCTCGCCGGGGTCACTGGCAGCGGCAAGACCGAAGTCTATTTGCAGCTGATCCGCGAAACCCTCGAGGCCGGCAAGCAGGCGCTGGTGCTGATCCCGGAGATCAACCTCGGCCCGCAGACCCTCGCCCGTTTCGAACAACGTTTCAATGCGCGCATCGCCCTGCTGCACTCGGCGGTCAACGATCGTGATCGTCTGGATGCCTGGCTCGCCGCCCGTGACGGCGAGGCCGATATTATTATCGGCACTCGTTCAGCGCTGTTCACCCCGATGAAAAATCCGGGGCTGATCATCATCGACGAAGAACACGACGGCTCCTATAAACAGCAGGAGGGCCTGCGTTACCACGCGCGGGATCTGGCGCTGGTGCGGGCGCGGCAGGAAAACATCCCGATCGTGCTCGGCTCAGCGACGCCATCGCTGGAAAGCCTGCACAACGCCTACACCGGTCGCTATGGACTCCTCCGGCTGAACGAACGGGCCGGCGGTGCCAAGCAACCACGATTCCTGCGCCTGGATGTGAAAAGCCGTCCGCTGGACAGCGGCATTTCCGGGCCGATGCAGCAAGCCATCGGCCAGACCCTCGCCGCCGGCCAGCAGGTGCTGGTATTCCTCAACCGCCGGGGGTTTGCCCCGACCCTGCTGTGTCACGATTGCGGCTGGATGTCCGAGTGCCAGCGTTGCGATGCGCGGATGACCGTGCACCAGCGTTACGGCGAACTGCGCTGCCACCACTGCGGTTACGTCGAGCGCGTGCCGCGCCAGTGCCCGAAGTGCAACAAGGTCGATCTGCGGCCGGTGGGCGCCGGCACCGAGCGGGCCGAGGAACGGCTGGCGATTCTGTTCCCGGACTATCCGGTGCTACGCGTCGACCGTGACAGCACCTCGCGCAAGGACGCGATGAACCAGTTGTTCGCCACGATCCAGAAAGGCCAGCCATGCATTCTGGTCGGCACCCAGATGTTGGCCAAGGGTCACCACTTCCCCCGGGTCACCCTGGTGTCGATCCTCGACGCCGACGGCGGACTGTTTTCCGGCGACTTCCGCGCCAGCGAGCGCATGGCGCAATTGATCGTGCAGGTCGCCGGCCGTGCCGGGCGGGCGGAAGAACCGGGCAAGGTGATCATCCAGACGCATCTGGCCGACCATCCTTTATTGGTGCAGTTGACCGAGCAGGGTTACTTCGCCTTCGCCGAGCAGGCCCTTAGCGAACGCCGCGCCGCCGGCCTGCCGCCGTTCGCCCACCTCGCCCTGCTGCGCGCCGAAGCGCACAAGCCGGGACAGGCCGAAGGCTTTCTCGATGAAGCCTGCAGCGAGGCCGAGCGTTTGCTGGCCGAACAGAACCTGAGCGGAATCGAATTGCTGGGCCCCGTGCCGGCGCCGATGGAACGCCGGGCCGGACGCTTCCGCGCGCAGCTGCTGTTGCAGGCCACGGCCCGGGCGCCGCTGCACCGATTGCTGGCGAGCTGGCTGCTGGCGCTGGAACAAATGCCGAGCGGCCGGGCGGTGCGCTGGTCGCTGGATGTCGACCCGGTGGATCTGTACTGACCGGGCAAAACCGGCCGAATTGTCACCACACATCCACATCCTGCCTGCTAAGGTTGGCAAGCCCGTCTTCGCAACGGATAATGCCCAGTTTTTCCACCCGCGCATCGATGCGCCGCCGCGCTTGCGGTCGAAAGAGAAGACCATGAAAGACACCATTCGCCAGCTGATCCAACAAGCCCTCACCCAACTCGTCAACGAAGGTGTGTTGCCTGAAGGCCTGACGCCGGCGATCCAGGTGGAAAACGCCCGGGACAAGACCCACGGCGACTTCGCCAGCAACATCGCGATGATGCTGGCCAAGCCTGCCGGCATGAAACCGCGTGATCTGGCGGAAAAAATCATCGCCGCCCTGCCGGCTGACGAAAACGTCACCAAGGCCGAAATCGCCGGTCCCGGTTTCATCAACTTCTTCCAGAACACTCAAGCACTGGCCTCGCGCCTCGACGCCGCCCTGGCCGACGATCACGTTGGCGTGCGCAAGGCCGGTCCGGCGCAACGCACCGTGGTCGACCTGTCGGCACCGAACCTGGCCAAAGAGATGCACGTCGGCCACTTGCGCTCGACCATCATTGGCGACGGCGTGGCGCGGGTACTCGAATTCCTCGGCGATACCGTCATCCGTCAGAACCATGTCGGCGACTGGGGCACCCAGTTCGGCATGCTGATGGCGTATCTGCAGGAAAACCCGATCACCAGCGACGAGCTGTCGGACCTGGAAAACTTCTACCGCGCCGCCAAGCAACGCTTCGACGAGTCAGCGGAATTCGCCGACCGCGCCCGTGGCCTGGTGGTCAAGCTGCAGGCCGGCGATGCCGAGTGTCTGGCACTGTGGACCAAGTTCAAGGACATCTCGCTGTCGCACTGCCAGAAGATCTACGAACTGCTCAACGTCAAACTGACCATGGCCGACGTGATGGGCGAAAGCGCCTACAACGACGACCTGATCAACGTGGTCAACGACCTGAAAGCCGCCGGCATGCTGGTCGAAAGCAACGGCGCCCAGTGCGTGTTCCTCGACGAATTCAAGAACGCCGAAGGCGAGCCGCTGCCGGTGATCATCGTCAAGGCTGACGGCGGCTACCTGTACGCCACCACCGACCTGGCGGCCGTGCGCTACCGCAGCGGCAAGCTCAAGGCCGACCGTGCGCTGTACTTCGTCGACCAGCGTCAGGCCCTGCACTTCCAGCAAGTGTTCGCCGTGGCGCGCAAGGCCGGCTTCGTGACCCATCCGATGGAAATGGAACACATGGGCTTCGGCACCATGAACGGCGCCGACGGCCGTCCGTTCAAGACCCGTGACGGCGGCACCGTGAAGCTGATCGATCTGCTGACTGAAGCTCAGGAACGCGCTTACACCCTGGTGAAAGACAAGAATCCGGAACTGGCGGAAGACGAACTGCGCAACATCGCCAAAGTCGTGGGCATCGGCGCGGTGAAATACGCCGACCTGTCGAAGCACCGCACCAGCGACTACAGCTTCAACTTCGACCTGATGCTCAACTTCGAAGGCAACACCGCGCCGTACCTGCTGTACGCCTACACTCGTGTGGCTGGTGTGTTCCGCAAACTGGGCAAGGATTTCAGCGAAGTCGACGGCCAGATCGTCCTCGAAGCGGCGCACGAACAGGAACTGGCGGCCAAACTGGCGCAGTTCGGTGAAGTGCTGAACAACGTTGCGGAAAAGGGCACGCCACACACCCTGTGCACCTACCTGTACGACGTGGCCGGCCTGTTCTCCAGCTTCTACGAGAACTGCCCGATCCTCGCCGCCGAGACCCCGGCACAAATGCAAAGCCGTCTGCGCCTTGCCGCGCTGACCGGCCGTACCCTCAAGCAAGGCCTGGAACTGCTCGGCCTGGAAACCCTGGAGCGTATGTAAGTTGGCTGCCAAGAAAAAACCTGCACCCAAGCGTGGCGCCAGCCGTTACCAAGCTCCTGCGAAGCAACCGATTCCGGGTTGGCTGTGGATGGCCATCGGCCTGACGGTCGGCGCGTTCATCGTGTTCCTGATGAAACTGGAGCCGGGCAAGGGCAGCGACACGGTCAAGCGCGAGAAGGTCGAGCAACAGCAACAACAGAAGGCCACCAAGATCGCCGAGGCCAACAAGACCCCGCCGAGCCCGACGCAACCGGTGAAGCCGAAGTACGACTTCTACACCCTGCTGCCGGAATCGGAAGTGATCGTGCCGCCTGATGCGGTGCCGGAGAAAACCCTGCCGACGCCACAGGTGCCGGCGATCCCGACCACGCCGGTGACCCCGGCGGAAGCGGCGAAGATCGACACGGCGCGGGCGCAGGCTGCACTGGCCGGGATCACCCCGCCGCCAGCGCCACCGGTGACCAAGGCTGCGCCGGTGACCAAGTTCTTCCTCCAGGCCGGCTCGTTCCGCAAAGAGGCCGATGCCGACAAGGTGCGCGCGCAGATCATTCTGCTCGGCCAGGCGGTAGCGGTTGAATCCGGGACGGTGAAGGATGAAACCTGGTATCGCGTACTGGTCGGCCCGTTCAGCAACCGCGAACAACTGACCACCGCCCAGAAACAACTGGCGGGCGCAGGTTTCAGCAACCTGTTGTTACAACAACGCCAGAGCCGCTAACAACTCCCCACCGATCGTTCCCACGCTCTGCGTGGGAATGCAGCCCGGGACGCTCCGCGTCCCTTGCCGCAGGGACGCGGAGCTCCATTGAGGCATTCCCACGCGGAGCGTGGGAGCGATCACGTTGCTTTGCGTGAGAACGACCCCGCGCAAACCACCGCTCGTCCCCTCTCCCTCCCCGCAGTTGAAATCCTCTCCACCACCCCCATATGAATGGGCATAAGGCATTTTCGCCCCGCAGTGTGGAGACTCTTCCCTTGACCACCATCGTTTCAGTCCGCCGCCACGGCAAAGTCGTCATGGGCGGCGACGGCCAGGTTTCTCTCGGCAACACCGTGATGAAAGGCAACGCGAAGAAAGTTCGTCGCCTGTACCACGGTCAGGTCATCGCCGGTTTCGCCGGTGCCACCGCCGACGCCTTCACCCTGTTCGAACGTTTCGAAGGCCAGCTCGAGAAACATCAGGGCCATCTGATCCGCGCCGCCGTCGAACTCGCCAAAGAATGGCGCACCGACCGCTCCCTGAGCCGCCTCGAAGCGATGCTCGCGGTCGCCAACAAGGACGCTTCACTGATCATCACCGGCAACGGTGACGTGGTCGAACCCGAGAATGGCCTGATCGCCATGGGTTCCGGTGGCGGTTACGCCCAGGCTGCAGCCAGCGCGCTGTTGAAAAAGACCGACCTGTCGGCCCGTGAAATCGTCGAAACCGCACTGGGCATCGCTGCCGACATCTGCGTATTCACCAACCACACCCAGACCATTGAGGAGCAGGATCTCGCTGAAGAAGCCTGATACGGCCCCTGTGCCACGGCTTGTTTCTGCTTGAGGACCGTCAATTACTATGTCCATGACTCCCCGCGAAATCGTCCACGAACTCAACCGCCATATCATCGGCCAGGACGATGCCAAGCGCGCCGTCGCGATTGCCCTGCGCAACCGCTGGCGTCGCATGCAGCTGCCTGAAGAGCTGCGCGTTGAAGTGACCCCGAAGAACATCCTGATGATCGGTCCGACCGGTGTCGGTAAAACCGAGATCGCCCGTCGCCTGGCCAAGCTGGCCAATGCGCCGTTCATCAAGGTCGAAGCGACCAAGTTCACCGAAGTCGGCTACGTCGGCCGCGACGTCGAATCGATCATCCGTGATCTGGCCGATGCCGCGATCAAGATGCTGCGCGAGCAGGAAATGACCCGCGTTCGCCACCGTGCCGAAGACGCCGCCGAGGACCGCATCCTCGACGCCCTGCTGCCACCGGCACGCATGGGTTTCAGCAACGAAGAAGCGCCGACCCAGGATTCCAACACCCGCCAGCTGTTCCGCAAGCGCCTGCGCGAAGGTCAGCTGGACGACAAGGAAATCGAGATCGAAGTCGCCGAAATGGCCGGCATCGAGATCGCCACGCCGCCGGGCATGGAAGAGATGACCAACCAGCTTCAGTCCCTGTTCGCCAACATGGGCAAGGGCAAGAAGAAGTCCCGCAAGCTCAAGGTCAAGGAAGCGCTGAAGCTGGTGCGCGATGAAGAAGCCGGTCGCCTGGTCAACGAAGAAGAGTTGAAGGCCAAGGCCCTGGAAGCGGTCGAGCAGCACGGCATCGTGTTCATCGACGAAATCGACAAGGTCGCCAAACGCGGCAATGTCGGCGGTGCCGATGTGTCCCGTGAAGGCGTGCAACGCGACCTGCTGCCGCTGATCGAGGGCTGCACCGTCAACACCAAGCTGGGCATGGTCAAGACCGACCACATCCTGTTCATCGCCTCCGGCGCGTTCCATCTGAGCAAGCCGAGCGATCTGGTGCCGGAGCTGCAAGGCCGTCTGCCGATCCGCGTCGAACTCAAGGCCCTGAGCCCGGAAGACTTCGAGCGCATCCTCAGCGAACCGCACGCCTCGCTCACCGAGCAATACTGCGCGCTGCTGAAGACCGAAGGCCTGAACATCCAGTTCCAGCCTGAAGGCATCAAGCGTCTGGCGGAGATCGCCTGGCAGGTCAACGAGAAGACCGAGAACATCGGTGCCCGTCGCCTGCACACGTTGCTCGAGCGCCTGCTGGAAGAGGTGTCGTTCAGTGCCGGCGATCTGGCCAGCGCCCACGACGACAAGGCGATCCTGATCGACGCCGATTACGTCAACAGCCACCTGGGCGAATTGGCGCAGAACGAAGACCTGTCCCGTTATATCCTGTAAGCCATACTTACAGTGGTCGTGAAACTGTGGGAGCCATCGGCTCCCACAATTTTTTTCACCTGACGGAACGCCGGCGATGACCCAACTCCCTACCGACATCAAACTGCACAAAGCCTCGAAAACCCTGTCGCTCAAATACGCGTCCGGCGAGGAATACACCCTGCCCGCCGAATTCCTGCGTGTGCATTCCCCCTCCGCCGAGGTCCAGGGCCACGGCAAACCGATCCTGCAATTCGGCAAGCTGCACGTCGGCCTGACCAAGGTAGAACCGGCCGGTCAGTACGCACTGAAACTGACCTTCGACGACGGTCACGACAGCGGCCTGTTCACCTGGGATTACCTCTACGAACTGGGGCGACGTTATGACGCACTCTGGGCGGATTATCTGGCCGAGCTCAAAGCCGCCGGCAAAACCCGCGACCCGGACGAGTCTGTCGTCAAGCTGATGCTCTAGTCCGCGCCTCGTACTGTTTAGAGGGCATTTTCTAGATTCATCTGTTTGAATGCTCCGCTAAAGCGGCCCGGGATCGGCTGCTTGCGAAAAAAATCAATCTCGGGTAACCAATGGAACTGGCAAGTTCCCTGCAGTGCTCTACGACTGTAAAGCAGCTATGCAGAATCAACGGTCACCCGAGCAGTAGTACCTGGCATTGGCTGTGGAACTGCACAGCAGAAACCGGGTACTCGTCTCAGGACAATGGAGCGTCGTAGATGAGTAACAAGAATAACGATGATTTGAAGTACCAGGCCTCGGAAAACACCCTGGGGCTGAATCCTGTCGTTGGGCTTCGCGGAAAGGATCTGCTGGCCTCTGCTCGAATGGTGCTGACCCAGGCCATCAAACAACCGATCCATAGCGTCAAGCACGTCACTCATTTCGGTCTCGAACTGAAGAACGTGCTGTTCGGCAAATCAGAACTGCAACCGGCCAGCGATGACCGTCGCTTCGTCGATCCGGCGTGGAGTCAGAACCCGCTGTACAAACGTTACTTGCAAACCTACCTGGCATGGCGCAAGGAACTCCATGCCTGGATCGACGACAGCAGCCTCTCGCCCAAGGACATTGCGCGCGGCCACTTCGTGATCAACCTGATGACCGAAGCCATGGCGCCGACCAACACGGCGGCCAACCCCGCGGCAGTCAAACGCTTCTTCGAGACCGGCGGCAAGAGCCTGCTCGACGGCCTCTCGCATCTGGCCAAGGATCTGGTGCACAACGGCGGCATGCCGAGCCAGGTCAACATGGGCGCGTTCGAGGTCGGCAAGAGCCTGGGCGTGACCGAAGGCGCGGTGGTGTTTCGCAACGACGTGCTGGAGCTGATCCAGTACAAGCCGATCACCGAGCAAGTGCACGAGCGCCCGCTGCTGGTGGTGCCGCCGCAGATCAACAAGTTCTATGTATTCGACCTGAGCCCGGACAAGAGCCTGGCGCGTTTCTGCCTGCGCAACAATGTGCAGACCTTCATCGTCAGCTGGCGCAACCCGACCAAGGAACAGCGCGAGTGGGGCCTCTCGACCTACATCGAAGCCCTGAAGGAAGCGGTCGACGTGGTCACCGCGATCACCGGCAGCAAGGACGTCAACATGCTCGGCGCCTGCTCCGGCGGCATCACCTGCACCGCCCTGCTCGGCCACTACGCCGCCACCGGTGAAAACAAGGTCAATGCCCTGACCCTGCTGGTCAGCGTGCTCGATACAACGCTGGACAGCGACGTCGCGCTGTTCGTCGACGAGCAGACCCTGGAGATGGCCAAGCGTCATTCGTATCAGGCCGGCGTGCTGGAAGGCAAAGACATGGCCAAGGTCTTCGCCTGGATGCGCCCCAACGACCTGATCTGGAACTACTGGGTCAACAACTACCTGCTCGGCAACGAGCCGCCAGTGTTCGACATCCTGTTCTGGAACAACGATACGACTCGACTGCCGGCCGCGTTCCACGGCGACCTGATCGAGATGTTCAAAAACAACCCACTGATTCGCCCCAATGCACTGGAAGTGTGCGGCACGCCGATCGACCTCAAGCAGGTGACCGCCGACATCTTCTCGCTGGCCGGCACCAACGACCACATCACCCCGTGGAAGTCCTGCTACAAGTCAGCACAGCTGTTTGGCGGCAAGGTGGAATTCGTGCTATCCAGCAGCGGGCATATCCAGAGCATCCTGAACCCGCCGGGCAACCCGAAATCACGCTACATGACCAGCGATGAAATGACCGCCAATGCCGATGACTGGCAGGAAAACTCGACCAAGCACGCCGACTCCTGGTGGCTGTATTGGCAGGCGTGGCAGGCCGCGCGGTCAGGCGAGTTGAAAAAGGCGCCGACCAAACTGGGCAACAAGGCGTATCCGGCAGGTGAAGCCTCGCCGGGCACTTACGTACACGAGCGGTAACCGACACACCTCACTCCCCTGTGGGAGCGGGCTTGCTCGCGAAAGCGGTTGATCAGCCAACATCAATGGCGACTGACACGACGCCTTCGCGAGCAAGCCCGCTCCCACAAGGGGTACGAGGTGATACTGAGATCGACCCATAGGGCCTTGAAGCATGCCGCACCCGTTCATCTTTCGAACTGTCGAGCTGGATGGCCAGACCATCCGCACGGCGGTCCGCCCCGGCAAGCCTCACTTGACGCCCTTGCTGATTTTCAACGGCATCGGCGCCAACCTGGAGCTGGTGTTTCCTTTTGTCGCGGCGCTGGATCCGGACCTGGAAGTGATCGCCTTCGATGTGCCCGGTGTGGGGGGTTCTTCGACGCCGAGCCGGCCGTATCGCTTTCCGGGGCTGGCGAAGCTGACGGCACGGATGCTCGATTACCTCGACTACGGACAGGTCAATGTGATCGGCGTGTCCTGGGGTGGCGCGCTGGCGCAGCAGTTCGCCCATGACTATCCCGAGCGCTGCAAGAAGCTGGTACTGGCCGCCACGGCGGCGGGCGCGGTGATGGTGCCGGGCAAGCCGAAGGTGCTGTGGATGATGGCCAGCCCACGCCGCTACATCCAGCCGTCCCATGTGATCCGCATCGCACCGATGATTTACGGTGGCTCGTTCCGACGCGACCCGACGCTCGCCGCCAGTCACGCGGCCAAGGTACGTTCGGCGGGCAAGCTCGGATACTACTGGCAACTGTTCGCGGGCCTGGGCTGGACCAGCATTCACTGGCTGCACAAGATCCATCAGCCGACCCTGGTGCTGGCCGGTGATGACGATCCGCTGATCCCGCTGATCAACATGCGCCTGCTCGCCTGGCGAATTCCCAACGCGCAATTGCACATCATCGATGACGGGCATCTGTTCCTGATCACCCGGGCCGAAGCCGTGGCGCCGATCATCATGAAATTCCTGCAGGAGGAACGTCTTCGTGCAGTGATGCACCCCCACCCGACACCGCTGGGCGGATAACCGGCCCGATCCGGTTTTCTGGACAGCTCCTTGCAGAGCGCTTTGCAAGTGCGTGGCAGGACGCCGCGCAGGCAACAACCCACAACAGCGTCTATGGTGTTCTGGTTCGGTGTGTTTGTTTTTGACCTGAAGACGAAGGAGTGTTGAGTCATGCGCGACAAACCAGCGACGGGTGGAGTGCCCAGTCCTGCCGTGTTCATCAATGCACAGAGTGCAATGACCGGCCTGCGTGGCCGCGATCTGATTTCGACGTTGCGCAGCGTCGCCGCCCATGGCCTGCGCAACCCGATCCACAGTGCGAAACACGCATTGAAACTCGGCGGTGCGCTCGGACGCGTGCTGCTGGGTGAAACCCTGCACCCGACCAACCCCAATGACAGCCGTTTCGCCGACCCGGCCTGGAGCCTCAATCCGTTCTACCGCCGGGGCCTGCAGGCCTATCTGAGCTGGCAGAAACAGGTCAGGAGCTGGATCGACGAAAGCAGCATGAGCGACGACGATCGCGCCCGTGCGCACTTCGCTTTTTCCCTGATCAACGACGCCGTGGCGCCCTCCAACACGCTGCTCAATCCGCTGGCGATCAAGGAGCTGTTCAACTCCGGCGGCCACAGCCTGGTGCGCGGCCTGAGCCATCTGCTCGATGACCTGCTGCACAACGATGGCCTGCCGCGCCAGGTGACCAAACAGGCCTTCGAGATCGGCAAGACCGTTGCCACCACCACCGGCTCGGTGGTGTTTCGCAACGAACTGCTCGAGCTGATCCAGTACAAGCCAATGAGCGAAAAGCAGTATTCGAAACCGCTGCTGGTGGTGCCGCCGCAAATCAACAAGTACTACATTTTCGATCTGAGCCCGAACAACAGCTTCGTCCAGTACGCCCTGAAGAACAGCTTGCAGACCTTCATGATCAGTTGGCGCAACCCGGACGTGCGCCATCGCGAATGGGGCCTTTCGACCTACGTCGAGGCCGTGGAGGAAGCGATGAACGTCTGCCGGGCGATTACCGGCGCTCGGGAGGTCAACCTGATGGGTGCCTGCGCCGGCGGGCTGACCATCGCTGCACTGCAGGGGCACTTGCAGGCCAAGCGGCAGTTGCGGCGGGTCTCCAGCGCGACCTATCTGGTGAGCCTGCTCGACAGTCAGATCGACTCCCCGGCGACGCTGTTCGCCGACGAACAGACCCTCGAAGCGGCCAAGCGCCGTTCCTATCAGAAAGGCGTGCTGGACGGTCGCGACATGGCCAGGGTGTTCGCCTGGATGCGGCCCAACGATCTGATCTGGAGCTACTTCGTCAACAACTACCTGCTGGGCAAGGAGCCGCCGGCGTTCGACATCCTCTACTGGAACAACGACAGCACCCGCCTGCCAGCCGCGTTTCATGGCGACCTGCTGGACTTCTTCAAGCACAACCCGCTGATTCATTCGGGAGGCCTGGAAGTCTGCGGCACACCGATCGACCTGCAGAAAGTCACGGTCGACAGTTTCAGCGTGGCCGGCATGAACGACCACATCACGCCATGGGACGCGGTGTATCGCTCGACCCTGCTGCTGGGCGGCGAGCGACGCTTCGTACTGTCCAACAGCGGCCACGTACAGAGCATTCTCAACCCGCCGAGCAACCCCAAAGCCACTTACGTCGAGAACGGCAAGCTGAGCAGCGACCCGCGCGCCTGGTACTACGACGCGAAAAAGGTCGACGGCAGTTGGTGGCCGCAATGGCTGGAATGGGTCCAGCAGCGTTCCGGCACCCTGCGCGAAACCCAGATGTCTCTGGGCAACGCCAATTATCCACCGATGGAGGCAGCACCCGGCACCTACGTGCGCGTGCGCTGACCGGCCTCAATCCCTTTAAGAAAACTGGATGAAAACAAGCGACCGGATCCTCGAATGTGCCCTGCAGTTGTTCAATGAAAAGGGCGAGCCGAACGTCTCCACCATGGAGGTTGCCAATGAAATGGGGATCAGCCCCGGCAACCTCTACTATCACTTTCACGGCAAGGAACCGCTGATCCTCGGGCTGTTCGAGCGCTTCCAGAACGAACTGGCGCCACTGCTCGACCCACCCGCCGATGTAGAACTGGCACCGGAGGATTACTGGCTGTTCCTGCATTTGATCGTCGAGCGGCTGGCGCAGTACCGGTTCCTGTTCCAGGACCTGTCGAACCTGGCCGGACGCCTGCCGAAACTGGCCAAGGGCATTCGCCAGTTCCTCAACGTGCTCAAGCGTACGCTGGCATCACTGCTGGCGCGGTTGAAGGCCTCGGGGCAGTTGGTCAGCGATACCCAGGCGCTGGGGCAGCTGGTGGAACAGATCACCATGACCTTGCTGTTCTCGCTGGACTATCAGCGGATTCTCGATCGCGAAGGGGAAGTGCGGCTGGTGGTGTACCAGATCATGATGCTGGTGGCGCCGCATTTGTTGCCGCCGGTGAAGGTGGCGACGGAGAGAATGGCTTTGCAGTATCTCGAAGATCACGAGTAACCCGACGGTTTTTACCCAAACAAAAACGCCCGACCTTCACAGGCCGGGCGTTTTCTTGAGCCCTGAAAAATCAGGACTGACTGGTCGGCGTCGACGGCGTCGATGCAACAGTCGAAGCTGGCGCCGGGGTTGGAGCCGAGGCGGAGTTCGACGTGCTGGCCAGAGCTTGCGGTGTGGTCACCGGTTTTGGAGCAGCAGCTTTCGGCGCAGCGGCTTTCGGCGCGGCCGGTTTTTTCACTGCTGGTTTTTTCGCCGCAGCCGGTTTGGCGGCAGGCTTGGCAGCGGGTTTGGCGGCAGCGGTTTTCGCTGCTGGCTTGGCCGCAGGTTTGGCAGCTGATTTTGTTGCCGGCTTGGCGGCGGCCTTGGCGGCAACCGGTTTGGCCGCGGCCTTCGCTGCAGGCTTGGCGGCTGCGGTTTTGGCTGCTGGTTTTGCTGCCGGTTTGGCGGCGGCTTTAGCCAGTGGCTTGGCAGCGGTTTTGGCCGCAGGCTTGGCTGCTGCGGTTTTCGCCGCGACAGGCTGAGCTTTCAGGCCGGTGAGTTTTTCGATCTGCTTGGTCAGGGTATCGACCTTCTTGTGCAGATCCTTCACCTCGTTGCGGCTCGGTACGCCCAGGCGCGAAATCGCACTGTTCAGGCGCTTGTCGAAAGCCCCTTCCAGCTGATCCCAGGTGCCCAGTGCGCGATCTTTCACGCCGCTGATGCGCGATTTTGCCGAGCTTGCAGAATCCTTGGCAGCATCGACTTTCTTGCCGACTGCAGCCTTGGTGAGCTTCTCGGCTTTCTCGCCGTCTTTGACCAATGTATCGAAGAGCTTGCTGCCGTCAGTGTCGATCTTCGAGTACACGCCTAAACCAGCCAGCCAGATCTTGCGGGAATAGTCTTCGACTTTTCCGATCCACGAGCTGCCTTCTTTATCGGTGTTCTTTTTACCAGCCATCCCGTTCTCCTTAAGATTTACGCGCGACGCGTTCGAGCAATGCCGTCAGCTCATCGAGCTTAGCAGAGAGTGTCTCAACGTCATGTTTAGACGGAATGCCGATACGATTCAAGGCACTGGCGACACGCGTGTCGAACGCCTTCTCGACCTTGTCGAGCTGAACTTCGACCCGGCCTTTGAAAGAGCTGACTTCGCTCTTGGCTTCATCGATCTCGGCGTTGGCCGCTTCGAGTTTTTCGGTGACGGCTTTTTTGCCTTTCTTTTCAACAGTTTGACCAGCCTTGATCAACTCTTGAAAGTACTCGCTGCCCTCCTGACCGACCTTGGTGTAGGCACCCAGGCCTGCCAGCCAGATCTTGCGGGCATAGGATTTGACGTCGCTCAGAGCGGAAGTCGAAGCGTCGATTTTTTTCTTCAAAATGACTTTGGCCATGGTGCACCTCACGCGCAGAAGGTTTGAGGAACTGCCCTGACGAGTGTCGGGCTCAGGCACAAAGTAGGGAGAAAAATTAGAAACGGCACCCTAACAACTGACATAAACAGCTGGGCACTCCACAAAACAAATGTGGGAGCGGGCTTGCTCCCACAGGGGGATTTCATTTCAGGCAGAAATCAGACCAGCGCTTTATCCAGCGCCTTTTCGATCTCGGCTTTGATCATGCCGCTCATGGCCGACATCATCAGGCCCAGTTCCACGTCGACCCGGATCGAATCCTCGGCCACATGCACCGCACCCTTCACGCCCGAACGCTTGAGGTTCAGGACATCGCCCGACCACTGCGGCTCCAGGCCATATTGATCGGAGAGTTTCTGCGCCAGTTTGTCGGCTTTCTCGCGGGCCGCTTCCTTGCCCAGGCTGTGGGCACGCTCAACACTGATATGGGCCATTGAATGACTCCTGCTTTTTGAATGGGGCTATGAATGCCTGCAACGAATCTTGACCGCCACTGCGGCAAATCGTCCCGAAGGTTGCCCATCTTACCTTTAGCCATTCCAAGACAAAGCATGGCTTGGGGATTAGAATGTCGCGCATTCTCTTTTGGTGACAGCGATATGACTGATCAGCGCAAAGGCAGCGATGCCGAACCCACCACTCACTTCGGCTTCAAAAACGTTCCGGAAAGCCAGAAAGCGGAAAAAGTCGCTGAGGTGTTCCACTCCGTGGCCGCCAAGTACGACCTGATGAACGACCTTCTGTCGGGCGGCATGCACCGTCTGTGGAAGCGTTTCGCGATCGAACTGTCGGGCGTGCGCGCCGGCAACCGCGTGCTGGACATCGCCGGCGGTACGGGTGACCTGACCAAGAAATTCTCACACCTGGTCGGCCCGACCGGTCAGGTGGTGCTGGCGGACATCAACGAATCCATGCTCAAGGTCGGTCGTGACCGCCTGCTGGATGTCGGTGTTTCGGGCAACGTCGAGTTCGTTCAGGCGGACGCCGAAAAGCTGCCGTTCCCGGACAATCACTTCGACTGCGTGACCATCGCCTTCGGCCTGCGCAACGTAACGCACAAGGAAGACGCCCTGCGCTCGATGCTGCGCGTACTCAAGCCGGGCGGGCGTCTGCTGGTGCTGGAATTCTCCAAGCCGACCAACGCCCTGATGTCCAAGGCCTACGACGCCTACTCGTTCGCCTTCATGCCGCTGATGGGCAAGCTGATCACCAATGACTCGGAAAGCTATCGCTACCTGGCCGAATCGATCCGCATGCACCCGAATCAGGAAACCCTGAAGTCGATGATGGTCGACGCCGGTTTCGATCGCGTGACCTATCACAACATGACCGCAGGCATCGTTGCCCTGCACCGCGGCATCAAGCCCTGATGCTGCTGACCGGGCTGCTGGCCAGCGTCGAACTCGGCCTTAACCGCGTGCTGCGTCTCGACAGCACGGCGCTGCCGCGACTGGCGCATTTGACCGGCAAAGTGATTGCCGTCGACTGCCGCAGCCCGGCGCTGCAACTGTTCATCCTGCCGAGCGATGAAGGCCTGATGCTGGCGTCCCACTGGGAAACCGGCGTCGACTGCACCCTGCGCGCCCCGGCCTCGAGCCTGGTGAAACTGGCCTTGAGCAAGGACAAGACGGCGGTGCTGCACGCGCCGGAAGTCGAACTCGACGGTGACAGCGGCGTGCTGCTGGAACTGGCAGGTGTGCTGCAGGATCTTGAGCTGGACTGGGAGTACGAACTCTCGCGCTGGATCGGCCCGGTCGCCACGCAACTGGTCGGCGGTCACCTGCGCAGCCGCGCCCGCTGGTATCAACAAGGATTTGCCAGCCTCAACCAGAACCTCGCCGAATACCTGGCCGAAGAATCTCGCACCCTCGTCGGGCAGCGCGAAGCCGAAGCCCGTTTCAGCGAACTGGACCGGATCAAACTCGATCTGGAACGTCTCGAGGCGCGCTTCGAGCGCCTTTCCCGATCCCTCGACCCAAGCGATAACGCATGAAGCTGCTCGCCGTCCGCCGTCTGTTGCGCATCCAGCGCGTCGTGATCCGCTACCGCCTCGATGACCTGCTGTTCGATCTGCCTTTGCCGTGGTTCCTGCTGGCGCTGCGCTACGTCCTGCCGTGGCGCTGGCTCCCGCGCAAGCCGCTGGACCTGAGCCGTGGCGCACGCCTGCGCCTGGCCTTGCAGGACCTGGGGCCGATCTTCATCAAGTTCGGGCAGATCCTCTCGACCCGCCGCGACTTGCTGCCGGAAGACATCGCCGATGAGCTGATGCTGTTGCAGGACCGCGTGCCGCCGTTCGATTCGCAGCTGTCGGTCAAATTGATCGAAGAACAGCTGGGCAAGAAGATCAGCGAAGTGTTCAGCCGCTTCGACGTCGAACCGCTGGCCTCGGCCTCGGTGGCGCAAGTGCATGCCGCGCAACTGAAGACCGGCGAAGAAGTGGTGGTCAAGGTGATCCGCCCGGGCCTGAAACCGATCATCGCGCAGGATCTGGCGTGGCTGTTCATTCTCGCCCGCGCTGCCGAAAAGGTCTCCGCCGACGCCCGACTGCTGCACCCGGTGGACGTGGTCAGCGACTACGAAAAGACCATCTACGACGAACTCGACCTGTTGCGCGAAGCGGCCAACGCCAGCCAGTTGAAGCGCAACTTCGAAGGCTCGCCACTGCTCTACGTACCGCAAGTCTATTGGGACTGGTGCCGGCCGAAAGTGCTGGTGATGGAGCGCATCTACGGGATTCAGGTGACGGATCTGGCGACCCTCGCCGACCAGCGCACCGACATGAAGATGCTCGCCGAACGCGGCGTGGAGATCTTCTTCACCCAGGTGTTCCGCGACAGTTTCTTCCACGCCGACATGCATCCGGGCAATATCTTCGTCAGCACCGTCAATCCGTGGAGCCCTCAGTACATCGCGATCGACTGCGGCATCGTCGGCAGCCTGACCCCGGAAGACCAGGACTATCTGGCGCGCAACCTGTTCGCTTTCTTCAAGCGCGACTACCGCCGCGTGGCGCAATTGCACATCGACTCGGGCTGGGTGCCGGCGGAAACCAAGCTCAACGAATTCGAAGCGGCGATCCGTACCGTGTGCGAACCGATCTTCGAAAAACCGTTAAAAGATATTTCATTTGGCCAGGTGCTGATGCGCTTGTTCCAGACTGCGCGTCGCTTCAACATGGAAGTGCAGCCGCAACTCGTCCTGCTGCAAAAGACCCTGCTGAACATCGAAGGCCTGGGCCGTCAGCTGTACCCGGACCTGGATCTGTGGAACACCGCGCAGCCGTTCCTCGAGCGCTGGATGCGCGAACGCGTCAGCCCGAAAGCCTTGATCGGCAACGTGCAGAGCCAGTTCGAACAACTGCCGCACCTGGCCAACATGGCCCGCGATTTGCTCGAACGCATGTCCCAACCGCACGCCAACGACCCGCCGCCCCCGTGGCAGAAACGCAAGGACGACTGGTTCCTGCGCCTGCTTGGCAGCGCGCATCTGGCGGGCGGCACGATCCTCGCCGCCGGTGGCCCGCTGCATGAGCTGGGGCATTGGCCCGCCGGGATCATGGTAGCAGTCGGCTTGTATCTGGTCGTTCGCCGATAGCCAGTTGCGTGATCGACTGGCACACTGTTTCAACGCCTGAACCCGACTATTGAAGTGTGGGTTCGCTGTCGGAGTCGAAGATGAAAAACTGGCTGGACGAGATCAAGTGGGACGCCGATGGCCTGGTGCCGGCGATTGCCCAGGATCACAAGACCGGACGCGTGCTGATGATGGCCTGGATGAACCGCGAAGCCCTGGAGCTGACCGCGGCGGAAAACCGTGCCATCTATTGGTCACGTTCCCGTGGCAAGCTGTGGCGCAAGGGCGAAGAGTCCGGCCACGTACAGACGCTGCATGAAATACGTCTGGACTGCGACGCCGACGTCATCATCCTGATGGTCGAACAGATCGGCGACATCGCTTGCCATACCGGCCGTCAAAGTTGCTTCTACCGCGTCTTCGAAAACGGCGACTGGAAAACGGTCGACCCGGTCCTGAAAGACCCGCACGCTATTTATTCCGCAGGACACAAACATGAGTGACACCCTGACTCGTCTGGCCCAGGTGCTCGAAGAGCGCAAAGGCGCAGCAGCCGACAGCTCATATGTAGCCAGTCTGTATCACAAGGGCCTGAACAAGATTCTGGAAAAGGTCGGCGAAGAGTCGGTCGAAACGATCATTGCCGCCAAGGACGCCGCCATCAGCGGTGACTGCAGCGACGTGATCTACGAGACCGCCGACTTGTGGTTCCACAGCATGGTCATGCTCGCCCAGCTGGGGCAGCATCCGCAGGCTGTACTCGACGAGCTGGATCGTCGCTTCGGCCTGTCCGGACACGTCGAGAAAGCCTCGCGCCCGTCCGCCTGAACAACTTCAAGAGAGGAACAGCAACATGGGCATTTTTGACTGGAAACACTGGATCGTCATTCTGGTTGTCGTGGTGCTGGTGTTCGGCACCAAGAAACTGAAAAACCTCGGCACCGACGTCGGCGAGTCGATCAAGGGCTTTCGCAAGGCCATGAACGACGACGAGAAACCGGCCGATCCGACCGTCACGCCTGCGCAGCCGGTACCACCGGTTCAGCCGCAAGCCACCGCTCAGGCCAACCCGCCGCACACCATCGACGTGCAGGCGCAGAAAGTCGAAGAGCCGATCCGCAAAGACGTGTGAGCACTGACTAATGTTTGGTATCAGCTTCTCTGAACTGCTGCTCGTCGGCCTCGTTGCCCTGCTGGTGCTGGGCCCCGAGCGTCTGCCGGGCGCTGCACGCACGGCCGGCCTGTGGGTCGGACGGCTGAAGCGCAGCTTCAACGCGATCAAACAGGAAGTTGAACGTGAAATCGGTGCCGACGAAATCCGTCGGCAACTGCACAACGAGCACATCCTGTCGCTGGAACAGGAGGCGCGGAAGATTTTCACGCCACCGGTTCAGCAGGAGCCGACGCCCGTGCAGCCGGCGGCAGACCAGACGCCAACACCGCCTGTCGCCGAACAAACGATTCATGCACCGGCGAGCGTCGAACACGTCTCTGCCGCAAGCGCTGAAGCTGCTCCGGTCATGAAACCAATCGAACCCGTTGCTCCAGCCGCCGCGCCAACCACGCCGGCCCCTCACGACACCACTTTGCCGCCGCGAGCCCCATGAGCGATCTCCCCGAAAACGACCAGCACATGCCGCTGGTTTCGCACCTCACCGAGTTGCGCACCCGCCTGCTGCGTTGCGTGGCGGCGATCTTCATCATCTTCGCCGGGCTGTTTGCCTTCACCCAGCAGATCTACACCTTCGTCTCGACACCGCTGCGTCAGTACCTGCCGGCCGGCGCGACGATGATTGCCACCGACGTGTCGTCGCCCTTCCTGACGCCGCTGAAGCTGACGATGATGGTGTCGCTGTTCCTCGCGATCCCGGTGATCCTGCACCAGATCTGGGGCTTCATCGCGCCAGGCCTGTACAAGCATGAAAAGCGCGTTGCAGTCCCGTTGCTGATCTCCAGCATCCTGCTGTTCTACACCGGCATGGCGTTCGCCTACTTCTTCGTGTTCCCGCTGATCTTCAAATTCTTCGCCTCCGCCACCCCGGCCGGCGTGGAAATGATGACCGACATTACCAGTTACCTCGATTTCGTCATGACGCTGTTCTTCGCCTTCGGCGTGGCGTTCGAAATCCCGGTGGCCGTGGTGCTGCTGGTGTGGATCGGCGTGGTCGACGTCAAATACCTGAAGAAGATCCGGCCATACGTGATCATCGGTTGCTTCGTGGTCGGCATGATCCTGACCCCGCCGGACATCTTCTCCCAGACCCTGCTGGCCGTGCCGATGTGGATGCTGTTTGAAGTCGGCATCCTGTTCGGCAGCCTGGTCAGCAAGCGCGAGCGCCCGGACGAAACCGTCGACGACCACAACGACCAGCCGCCAGCGACCCAGCCATGAACCTGCTGCTGCTCGAAGAAGCCGATTTCATTGCGGCCGACCGCGTCGTGCTGCGCGACCGGCGCCTGACCCACATGCAGGAAGTCCACCGCTCGGAAGTCGGCGACAGCCTGCGGGTCGGGCGCATCAACGGCTTGATGGGTTCGGCCGAGCTGCTGCGTCTGGACGCGGGCGAAGCCGAGCTGCGAGTCACCCTCGATCAACCGCCGCCGGCCAAACTGCCGCTGACCCTGGTGCTCGCCCTGCCCCGCCCGAAGATGCTGCGCCGGGTGTTCCAGACCGTAGCGACCATGGGTGTGTCGAAGGTGATTCTGGTCAACAGCTATCGCGTCGAGAAGAGCTTCTGGCAGACACCCTTTCTCGAGCCGGAAGCGATCCGCGAGAATTTGATCCTCGGCCTCGAACAGGCCCGCGATACCGTGCTGCCGGAAATCATCATCGAGAAGCGCTTCAAGCCGTTCGTCGAAGATCGGCTGCCGGCCATCACCGACGGCACTCTCGGTCTGGTCGGTCATCCCGGCAATTTCCCGCCCTGCCCTCGCGCCCTGAGCGAACCGGTGACCCTGGCCATCGGCCCGGAAGGTGGCTGGATTCCCTACGAAATCGATCTGCTGGCCAAATCCGGCCTGCAACCGGTGCAACTGGGCGATCGCATCCTTCGGGTCGAAACCGCCGTCACCGCCCTGCTCGCCCGCCTGTTTTGAACCTGCCGGCGCCATTGAGCGCCGGACAAATCGCGTTACAGATTGCGATCATCCAGCCGATACAGTCTCCATAAGTCCAATTAGTGGTCCGAGGGGAGTCGTCGCATGTACCGTTGGTTAGCCGAGAGTCTTGGAAATGTCAGTGTCAAACGCAAGCTGGGCATCGGTTTCGGCCTGGTGCTGCTACTGACGCTGTTGATCACCTTTACCGGCTGGACCGGCATGAGCGGCATCATCAGCCGCGGTGACAAACTCGGCTTCATCTCCAGCCTCAACGAGCTGACCAAGGACCTGCGTCTGGCGCGCCTGGACTACGAAATGCGTCGTGGCGAACAAGGTCCGGGCGCGGTCAATGACCTGCTCGGCAAGCTCGACAGCGGCCTGCAGACCGCTCGCAACCTGATCGAACAACCCGCCGACGCGGCGAAAGTCGACCAACAACTGGCGGCCATCGCCGAGTACAAGCGCGCCTTCGCCGACATGGTGCAGGCCGGCGCCAACCGCGAAGATGCCCGCAGCAAACTCGGCGCCACTGCCGACAACGCCGTGGCCAAGGTTGCCGAAGTCGAGAAATCCATGCTGCAGGGTGACAGCGTTGCCCAGTTCAACGCGGTGATCGATCTGAGCAAGTTGATCCAGCAGGCCCGCTTCCAGGTGCGCGGCTACACCTACAGCGGCAAGACCGAAGCCGAGCAACCGGCCCTCGACGCCATCGACAACGCCCTGAAAAACCTCGAGACCCTGCCGGCCAAACTGCCTGAGCAACACATCGCCAACCTGCAACAGGCCACCGATTCGCTGAAAGCCTATCGGGCCGCCGTCAGCCAGTTCCGCGACTCGCAAGTTGCCAGCGCCAAGGCCCTGGCCCGCATGGCGGCTCAGGGTGACATTCTGTTCGACGTCAGCCGCCAGCTCACCGAGTCCCAGACTATCGTCCGCGATACCGATGCCGCCAGCGCCAAGAACCTGTTGCTGATCGCCACCCTGCTGGCCGTGGCGTTCGGCCTGCTCGCCGCCTGGGCAATCACCCGACAGATCATCATCCCGCTGGAGCAGACCCTGAAAGTCGCCGAGCGCGTGGCTGCCGGCGACCTGACTCACAACCTGGTATCGCTGCGTCGTGACGAACTCGGCCAGTTGCAGCGGTCGATGCAGAGCATGACCCAGGGGCTGCGCGAACTGATCGTCGGCATCAGCGACGGCGTCACCCAGATCGCCAGCGCCGCCGAAGAACTGTCAGCCGTGACCGAGCAAACCAGCGCCGGCGTGAACAATCAGAAAATCGAGACCGACCAGGTCGCGACCGCCATGAACGAAATGGCCGCCACCGTGCAGGAAGTCGCGCGCAACGCCGAGGAAGCTTCGGAAGCGGCCGTCGCGGCTGACCAGCAAGCCCGTGAAGGCGACAAGGTGGTTGGCGAGGCCATCGCCCAGATCGAACGTCTGGCCGCTGAAGTCGGCCATTCCACCGAGGCCATGGGCGAGCTCAAGCGCGAAAGCGACAAGATCGGCAGCGTGCTCGACGTGATCAAGTCCGTGGCCCAGCAAACCAACCTGCTGGCCCTCAACGCCGCCATCGAAGCGGCCCGTGCCGGTGAAGCGGGCCGTGGTTTTGCGGTGGTCGCCGATGAAGTGCGCAGCCTTGCCCAGCGCACCCAGAAGTCCACCGAAGAGATCGAAGAGCTGATCGTCGGCCTGCAGAACGGCACCCAGCAAGTGTCGACGATCATGGACAACAGCCGCACCCTGACCGACAGCAGCGTCGAGCTGACCCGTCGCGCCGGTGGCTCGCTGGAAAGCATCACCCGCACCGTTTCGGCGATTCAGGCGATGAACCAGCAGATCGCCGCAGCGGCCGAGCAGCAGAGCGCCGTGGCCGAAGAGATCAATCGCAGCGTGCTGAACGTGCGGGATGTGTCGGACCAGACGTCGGCAGCGAGTGAAGAGACGGCGGCCTCCAGCGTCGAGCTGGCGCGCCTGGGCACTCACCTGCAAACGCTGGTGGGCCGGTTCAAGGTTTAAACCGCGCAAACAAAAAATCGCAGCCATTGGCTGCGATTTTTTTTGTCCTGCGTTTAGAGGACTTGGCGCAGGAACGCCTGGGCTCGCGGATCCTTCGGCGCATCGAAGAATTCGGCCGGTGAGGCATCTTCCAGCAGTTTGCCGTGATCGAAGAACAGCACCCGATCCGCCACTTCCCGGGCAAAGCCCATTTCGTGGGTCACGCAGACCATGGTCATGCCTTCCACAGCCAGGTTCTTCATCACGTCCAGCACTTCACCGACCATTTCCGGATCGAGGGCCGAGGTCGGTTCATCGAACAGCATGACCTTCGGATCCATCGCCAGCGCCCGGGCGATCGCCACGCGCTGCTGCTGCCCGCCGGACAGACGCGAAGGGTACTCGCGGGCCTTCTGCGCAATACCGACTTTCTCCAGCAGCGCCAGGGCCTTGGCTTCGCTTTCTTTCTGGCCGCGCTTGCGCACGACTTTCTGCGCCAGGCAGAGATTTTCCAGCACGGTCATGTGCGGGAACAGGTTGAAGTGCTGGAACACCATGCCGACTTCGCGGCGGTAGGCGTTGACGTCGGTTTTCGGGTCGGCCAGCTGCAGGCCGTCGATGCTCACCGAACCGGAATCGAATTCTTCCAGACCATTGAGACAACGCAGGAAGGTCGACTTGCCGGAACCGGACGGGCCGAGCACCACCAGCACTTCGCCCTTGGCCACGTTCGTACTGACGTGATCCACCGCGCGCACTACCTGGCCGCGGGTGTCGAAGACTTTTACCAGATCGCGGACTTCAATCACTTTGCGCGAGCCTCCGCTCGAGCCGGCTGGCGATTTTCGACAGCGGCAGGTTGATCAACAGGTACAGGCCGGCAACGCAGAACAGGATTTCGAATGGCGAAAACGACGTGGTGATGACTTCACGGCCGCTTTTCAGCAGCTCGGTAATCGCAATCACCGACACCAGCGAGGTGTCCTTCACCAGGCTGATGAACTGCCCGGCCAGCGGCGGCAGCACGCGCTTGAACGCTTGCGGCAGCACCACGTGGCGCATCGACTGGCCAGCGCTCAGCCCCAGCGAACGCGCCGCTTCGTTCTGCCCACGGGCAATCGACTGCACGCCGGAACGGATGATTTCTGCCACGTAGGCGCCGGTGAACAGCGACAGCGCGGCGATCCCGGCGAACTCCCGGGACAGGTTCATCACCGTGCCGATGAAGAAATAGAAAATGAAGATCTGCACCAGCAGCGGCGTGCCGCGCACCAGCTCGACATAGATCGTCGACAGGTCGCACAGGGTCGGGTTGCTCGACAACCGGCACAATCCGGTCGCCAGACCGATCAGCAGTCCCAGCACGCCGGACACCGCCGACAGCCAAAGCGTCGTCCACAGCCCCCACAGCAGCGGACCCGCCGCCCAATGCCGGGTCACGCCCACGACGTCGCCTTCGGCCACATCGTCGCCCTGAGCGAATTGCAGGCTGTTTTCGTCGACGGTCAGATGCTGCTCGTCACCGGCATCGTTGCGCAGGGTGACCTGCGCGCTGCCGCCCTTGCGCACCAGTTCGCTGACGGTGGAAATGTCGGTCGCGCGCTGGGTTTCCTCGGCCTGGTAGGCGAAGTACTGCGGCACGCGGTTCCAGCGCCATTCGTAGGACATCAGCGACGTGGCGTAATACAGCGCGCCAGCCAGGCCGACCAGCACCAGCACAGTCAGCACGTGCCAGGGCCATTGGGCTTTTTTCTGTTTCATTGGATTTGCAGGTTCCGAATTCTGTGTCGCCTGGGAGGCCGCTATCGCGAGCAGGCTCGCTCCCACAGGGAAGCGCATTCCAATGTGGGAGCCAGCCTGCTGGCGATGGGCGCAACGCGGTCAGTCTGACCAGCGCTTATTCCATGTCCTTGAGCCACTCGGTGCTCTTGAACCACTTGTCATGGATGCGATCGTAGGTGCCGTCTTCGTGGATCTGGTGCAGGAAGTTGTTGATGAAGTTGAGGCTGTCGTAGTCACCCTTCTTCAGGCCGAAGGCCAGCGGCTCGTAGGTGAACGGCTTGTCGAGGAACACCAGCTTGCCGGCGCCGACCTTGTTCACGGCAACGACGTTGTACGGGGCGTCGTAGATGAAGGCGTCAGCCTTGCCGTTCACCACGTCGAGCACGGCTTCCTGCTCGTTGTCGTAGCCGTGGTACTTGGCCTTGGCGATCAACTTCTTGGCGACCATCTCGCCGGTGGTGCCGAGCTTGGAGGTGATGCGGTAGTCGGCGGTGTTCAGATCTTTATAGGACTTGATGGTGCCTTCCAGGTCCTTGCGGATCAGCAGGGTCTGGCCGACCACGATAAACGGTTCGCTGAAGTTCAGGCGCAGGTTGCGTTCCTGGGTCAGGGTCATGCCGCTGCCGATCATGTCGAACTTGTCGGTCATCAGCGCCGGGATGATGCCGTCGTAACCGGTCGAAACCAGCTCCAGCTTGACGCCCATGGCCTTGGTCATGGCTTTGAGGATGTCGACTTCGAAGCCGATGATTTCGCCGCGCTTGTTGGTCATCTCGAACGGCATGTAGGTCGGGTCCATGCCGACTTTCAAGGTGCCGCGCTTGACCGCGTCATCGATTGCGCCGGCCTGCGCCGCATTGACTGCAACCAGTGCCGTGACGCCGACCAGCAGCATCGACAGATACTTCTTCATCTTCAAGTCCCCAAAACCATTGCGTTTGCGGCGCGAAAACCGACAGAGATGGACAAAATTGTCCGGGTGCGCCAATTCGGGGACGGATGCTAACGCACTCGATTTTTTGCACAAGGTTTAATGGACGATTTGTTTAACAATCAAGGGGCGGGGTGAAGGGCTCCTTTATCGAGATCAAAAAAAACCCCGCTTTCGCGGGGTTTCTTCATCAGGCCGGTTGCGCCTGCAAGCTCACAGGCTTGAGCGGCAGCAGCGGCGCATGGGGGTCGGCTTTCACCGAAGCCCGCCAGGCGTCCAGCCACTCGCTGTGACCTTCGGCCCACACCTGCTCGTGCAAACGGGCCAGGGCGACCGGATCGCTCAGCAGTTGCAGGCGATCATGGTTGTTCAGCCCGGCCGGGCCAACCTTGATCGCGTGACGCACACGCTCCTGACGCAGCCATTCGATCGGCTCGGCCTCACCGTGACGCGAAGTCGCCAGCGAGCACGCCAGGGCGTTCTGCTGCGGATCGACCACGGCACGGACGAAGCCGTCGTTCAGCGCGTGCCAGCGGTTTTCGTGGGTGTACTGATCAGTGGCCAGCAGCGCCTGTGGCGGATTGTATTCCTCGGGGATGAGGAACAGGCTCTCGTCACGGGATTTGAGGCCCAGCCCAACACGGCTGGAAATCACCGACACCGGAATCGACAGCATCAGCGAACCGACGATCGGCACCAGCCACCACAGGAAGCTCGGGTTCAGCCAGATCACCAGCAGCGCCCAGAAGAAGCCCAGTAGCGTCTGCGGACCGTGGCGCTTGACCGCCTCGCTCCATGGCGTGGAGTCGTCGTCACGCTGCGGCGAGTTCCAGGTCGCAGCCCAGCCGAGGAACGCGGCCAGCACGAAACGGGTGTGGAAAATCATCCGCACCGGCGCCAGCAGCATGGAGAACAGCATCTCCAGCAGCATCGACAGGGTCACCTTGAACTTGCCGCCGAACTCTTTCGCACCCTTGGCCCAGATCAGGATGATGCTCAACAGCTTCGGCAGGAACAGCAGCACGATGGTCGTCGAGAACAGCGCGATCGCCTTGTCCGGGTGCCATTGCGGCCACAGCGGATAGAGCTGACGCGGTTCGAGGAAGTACTGCGGCTCCATCAGCGTGTTCACCGCCAGCAGCGCGGTGGACAGCACGAGGAAGAAGAACCACAGCGGCGCCGACAGGTAAGACATCACGCCGGTCAGGAACACCGCGCGGTGCACCGGGTGCATGCCTTTGACCAGGAACAGACGGAAGTTCATCAGGTTGCCGTGGCACCAGCGACGGTCACGCTTGAGTTCGTCGAGCAGGTTCGGTGGCAGTTCTTCGTAGCTGCCCGGCAGATCGTAGGCAATCCACACGCCCCAGCCGGCACGGCGCATCAGCGCGGCTTCAACGAAGTCATGAGAGAGGATCGCACCGGAGAACGCCCCCTTGCCCGGCAACGGCGCCAGGGCGCAGTGGTCGATGAACGGCTTCATGCGGATGATCGCGTTGTGACCCCAGTAGTGGGATTCACCCAGCTGCCAGAAGTGCAGGCCGGCGGTGAACAGCGGACCGTAAACGCGAGTGGCGAACTGCTGCATGCGTGCATACAGCGTGTCCATGCCCGACGCACGCGGCGCGGTCTGGATGATACCGGCGTCCGGAGTGGCCTCCATCAGGCGCACCAGACTGGTCAGACACTCGCCGCTCATCACCGAGTCGGCGTCGAGCACGACCATGTACTTGTAGTCACCGCCCCAGCGACGGCAGAAGTCGTCGAGGTTGCCGCTCTTGCGTTTGACGCGGCGACGGCGGCGGCGATAGAAGATCTTGCCGAAGCCCTTGGCTTCACGGCAGACGTCCAGCCAGGCCTGCTGCTCGGCAACGCAGATGTCGGTGTCGTTACTGTCACTGAGGACGAAGAAGTCGAAACGATCCAGGTCACCCGTGGCCGCCACCGACTCGAACGTCGCGCGTAGACCGGCGAACACTCGCGGCACGTCTTCGTTGCAGATCGGCATCACCAGCGCGGTACGCGCATCTTTCGGAATCGGTTCGTTGCCAGCGCTTTTACCGGAGATCCGGTATTTATCGTGACCGGTGAGCAATTCGAGGAAGCCCATCAGCGCGGTCCAGAAACCGGCCGACACCCAGCAGAACAGAATCCCGAACATGATCAGGATGCTGGTCTGCAGCGCATACGGCAGCACTTGCGTGGCGGTCTGCAGCAGCGGTTGATGCAGGACTTCTTCCAGATCGACGAACGACCAGCCCTGGTACGGCATGATGCCTTTCATGTACCAGCCGGCGACGATGGTCTGGCCGAGCATCAGGATCAGCAGGATGTAGCGACGGATCGAACCGACGGTGCGCCAGCGTGCGGCTGGCAGCACGTTCTGGTCCTTCGGCGGCTGCGGCGGGTTGGTCCGGCCGGTCATACGACGCCAGCCACGCACCAGGATATTGGTGCGCCACGGCTCCGGCACGACCTTGGTCCGACGGATCGGCGGCGTAGCCTTGAGGCTGACCCGGCCACTGGCATCGAGCACCAGCATTTCCGCGTCTTCCAGCTCTTCGGCGGTGCTCAGGGTCAGGCGCTTGCCGACCGAAGCCTGGGCGGCTTCGGTCGGCGCGTCGAACGTCGAGGACGACAGGCGTTGATGCAATTCGCTGAAGGACTGGCAGCCCGCGAGTTCCGCGCGCTGTTCGTCGGTCATCGGCAGATGCGCCAGATACTCGGACAGAGTCTCTGGCTGTACTTGAGAATTACTCATCGGCAGGCAACTGATAGCTCCAGGTCTCGGTCAGGACTTCTTCAGTCGAGGCCGGTTCCGGTGTGGCTGGGGCCGCGTCCGCAGCCGCTGGCTGCTTGGCGTCTTTGTTGGCCTTGTCCTTGGCGTCTGTCGCTGGCTTGGCGTCGGCCTGTTTGGCTTCGGCGGCCTTGGCTTCCTTGTCGGCTTTCTCTTGCTGCTTGGCGGCGATCTTGTCGGCCTTCGCAACCGAGGAATTGGAAGCCGGCAGCGAGGTCTTGGCCAGATCGGCCGGGACGATGTTCTGCACCAGTGCGGCACGCATCTCGGTGGACTTGCTCGCGTCCTTGATCTTCATCCGCAGGGTCAGGCGCCAGCCCTTGGTTTCAGGGTTGTAGCGCACGCTGTTTTCGACCAGTTCGGCGTTGTCGCCGACGCTGACCTGGCTGCGAACGTCCGCATCCGGGGCCAGGGCCGCCAGAGACGGGCCTTCGAAGTCGACCAGATAGGCAACGCTGCCATCCGGCTGACGGATCAGGTTCGATTGCTTGACGTCACCGGTCGAACGCAGGGTCTGCTTGACCCAGGCGCTGTCCGGCGCGTGAATCGCCGCTTCGTCCATGGTCCAGTGCATGCGATAGGCGAGGTCCAGTGGCCTGCCTGGCTCCGGCAGTTTTTCCGGGTTCCAGAACGCAACGATGTTGTCGTTGGTTTCGTCGGCGGTCGGGATCTCGACCAGATCGACGGTACCTTTGCCCCAGTCACCCTTCGGCTCGATCCAGGCGCTTGGACGCTTGTCGTAGCGGTCATCGAGATCTTCGTAGTGGCTGAAGTCACGGCCACGTTGCAGCAGACCGAAACCACGCGGGTTTTCGACGCTGAACTGGCTCACGGCCAGATGTTTAGGGTTGTTCAGAGGGCGCCAGATCCATTCGCCGTTGCCGGCATGGATCGACAGACCACTGGAGTCGTGCAGCTCACGACGGTAGTTGAGCACTTTCGACGGCTGGTTGGCGCCGAACAGGAACATGCTGGTCAGCGGCGCGATGCCGAGCTTGCCGACCTTGTCACGCAGGTACATCTGGCCCTTGACGTCGACGATCGTGTCGCTGCCCGGACGCAGGATCAGGCGGTAGGCGCCGGTCGCACGCGGCGAATCCAGCAGGGCGAAGATCACCAGATGCTTGTCACCCGGCTTCGGCTGTTGAATCCAGAACTCGCGAAAACGCGGGAATTCTTCGCCGGAAGGCAAAGCGGTATCGATCGCCAGGCCACGGGCCGACAGACCGTAGGTGTGACCCTTGCCGACAACGCGGAAGTAGCTCGCGCCCAGCATGGTCATAATTTCGTCTTGCTTGTCCGCCTTGTTGATCGGGTACAGCACACGGAAACCGGCGTAGCCCAGCTGTTCGGTGGCCTTGGGATCGAACTGCAGGTCGCCGAAATCGAAACGGCTCGGATCGTATTTGATCTCTTCGACGGTGTTCGCGGTGATTTCGTTGATTTTCACCGGCGTATCGAAGTGCATGCCCTGATGATAGAAGGACAGCTTGAACGGGGTCTTCTGGTCGGCCCATTCGGCTTTTTCGGTGCGGAAACGAATCTTCTGATAGTCCGCGAACTTCATCTCACGGAATTCGTTCGGCAGGTTGCTGCGCGGGGCTTCGAACTTCTGCCCGGCCAGCTCTTTGGCCTTGGCCGACACATCGTCAAGATTGAATGCCCAAAGCTGGCCGGCGCTGAGCAGGCAGAGAACTGCCGAGCCCGCTACCAGAGCGCTGCGCAAGCGTTTGGCAGACAATTTTGCTGCATTACAGGGACTAACAATCACGAGCAACCCTCGCCGAAAACAGATCAATAAACCAACGGCCAGATGAAGTGCCTGTGAGGTATTCGGTACAAAAATAACCGACCTTGCAGGACACCCTTGCCAAGTTGGCGAGCATTGTTCCGACTCCGCTGGGTCGAAATGATTCCCCAATCGGATCCGGACAAGTCTCTACCTAAGTCAAAATGGACCAACGAACGCTGATCCCCGTAGCGCGCGATTATCTAGTAGCCCGCGTGACAACGCATCAGGGGTAACAAAGTATTTATCGCGAAAATTCCCTGTTTTCAGTCGAAAAGCCCTTAAAAACGTGTTTCAAGCACTTTCATGTCTGTAACAGGAAGGTTACCGGGCCGTCATTGACCAGGTGAACCTGCATATCCGCGCCGAATCTACCTGATGCCACAGTGCCATGCATCTGTTTCGCTTTGCTGAATAGATAGTCGAACAATTCCTCGCCCAGCGCCGGAGGGGCGGCGGTCGAGAAACTCGGACGCAACCCGCTTCTGGTGTCGGCAGCCAGGGTGAACTGAGAGACCAGCAGCAGCCCGCCGCCCACATCCGCCAAAGACAGATTCATCTTGCCTTCGGCGTCACCGAATACTCGATAGTTAAGCAGTTTATGCAGAAGTTTGTCGGCGCTGGCCTGCGTGTCGTCGGGTTCGACCGCCACCAGCACCAGCAATCCCTGATCGACGCTGCCGACCACCTCCCCCGCCACTTCGACCCGCGCGCCTTTCACGCGCTGCAAAAGCCCCTTCATGCTTCTTCGGGCGGCAGGTCGAGCAGGCGCCGGGCCATGTTGCTGGCGGCGCGTACCAGCGCATCGGTGATACCCGGTTCCGAGGCCGCGTGACCGGCATCGCGGATCACCTGCAGCTCGCTGTTCGGCCAGGCCTGATGCAGTTCCCAGGCATTGTCGAGCGGGCAGATCACGTCGTAGCGGCCGTGGATGATCACGCCGGGCAGATGGGCGATCTTGCCCATGTCGCGGATCAACTGGTTCGGTTCCAGGAAAGCGTTATTGGTGAAGTAGTGGCATTCGATCCGCGCGATCGACAGGGCGCGCTGCGGCTCGGAGAACCGGTCGACCACCAGCGGGTTCGGGCGCAGGGTCGCAGTGCGCCCTTCCCAGGTCGACCAGGCCTTGGCCGCGTGCATCTGGGCGATCTGATCGTTGCCGGTCAGGCGTTTGTGGAACGCGCTGAGCAGGTCGTCGCGCTCATCCAGCGGGATCGGCGCGAGGTAGTCCTGCCAGTAATCGGGGAACAGACGGCTGGCCCCGGCCTGGTAGAACCATTCGATTTCCTGCGGGCGGCAGAGAAAGATCCCACGCAGGATCAGACCATGCACGCGCTCCGGGTGGGTTTGCGCATAAGCCAGCGCCAGGGTCGACCCCCAGGAACCGCCGAACAGCACCCATTTGTCGATGCCCAGGTGTTTGCGGATACGCTCGAGGTCTTCGACCAGATCCCAGGTGGTGTTGTTTTCCAGGCTGGCGTGGGGGGTGGAACGTCCGCAGCCACGCTGGTCGAAGGTGACGATGCGATACAGATTCGGATCGAAGTAGCGGCGACTCTGGGCATCACACCCCGCGCCCGGGCCACCATGGATGAAGACCACCGGCAAACCTTCCGGTGAACCGCTTTCGTCGACGTACAGCGTATGGGTGTCATCGACGGCCAGATCGTGCCGTGCGTGAGGTTTGATCTGCGGAAACAAAGTCTGCATTGCGCGCTCCGTAAGGGGTCGAGGTCATCCCTGGGGGGACTTCTATTATTCTGCCGTCCGGCATCATAAACCCGATTTACGTCAATGAGCATGCCCGCGCGCTGTCACATTTTGTCAGTCATGAACCCCAGCAGGTTCTCAAAGAGACGATCGACCTCGGCGACCTGATGCCGCGCCCGCAGGCAACCGTGAACCAGCCCTTCGCCGTAGTACAGCGCCGCGTTGACGCCCGCCGCGTTAAGCCGTTCGGCGTAGCACACGCCGTCGTCACGCAGCGGATCGAACTGCGCCACGGCGATCCAGGCCGGGGGCAAACCACTGAAGTCATCGGCCAGCAACGGCATCGCATAGGCGTTCGGCTTCGCGGTGCCGCGCAGGTACAAGGCGTGATAACAATCGACATCGCTGCTGGCGAGCAGCGGCGCATCGGCGCATTCGCTGCGCGACGGTAACTCTGTGTCGCCTCCCAGCCCCGGATAGATCAAGACCTGCGCGCCCGGCAGCGGCTGGCCGGCATCGCGCAAGGCCAGGCACAACGCCGCCGCCAGATTGCCGCCTGCGCTGTCGCCGGCTACCAGCATCCGCTCGGCGTCGAACCAGAACGGCCCGCTGCGCAACGCGCGCCACACGGTCAGGCAATCCTCGAAACCGGCCGGGAACGGATGCTCCGGCGCCAGCCGGTAATCCACCGCCACCACCATTGCCCCGAGCGAGATGGACAGTTCACAGCAGATGAAGTCATGGGAATCCAGCCCGCCGACCACCCAACCGCCGCCGTGCAGATACAACACGCACGGCCAGCCACTGACCGATGGCCGGACGGGCGGGCGATACGAACGCACCGCCACCCCGCTCAACTGGAAATCCACCACCTCCAGACCCGCCGGTCGCTCGGGCGCGAAGGCCCGGCACATGTCGTCATAGGATTTGCGCAAACCCGCGAGGCTGCCGTCATCACTGGCGAAGCTTTCGGTTCTGGCGACAAACGCCGCCATCGCCGGTGAAAGTGGATAAGTGCTCATCAGTTTTTCAGGCTGGCCTGGACTGTGGCCACGCCGTCCTTGCCGTCAAAACTGCTGACACCCGCCAGCCAGCGTTGCAAGTCTTCGGGATGCTCACGCAGCCAGGTTTTCGCCACTTCCTGAGGTGTCTTGCGCTCCATGATCGGCACCATCAACTGGCTTTCCTGGGCGGCGGTGAAGGTCAGGTTTTCCAGCAGTCGATGGACGTTCGGGCAGCGCTCGGCGTAGTCCGGCGCGGTGACGGTGGAAACGGTGGCGGCGCCTTCGTTGGGGCCGTAAACGTCTTCGCTGCCGGTCAGGTAGGTGATTTTCATGTTGATGTTCATCGGATGCGGGGTCCAGCCGACGAACACCACGAATTCCTTGCGGTTCACCGCCCGCTGCACGGCGGCGAGCATGCCGGCCTCACCGGATTCGATGATCTTGAAGTCCTTCAGGCCGAAATGGTTGGTCTCGATCATGGTCTTGATCGTGGTGTTGGCGCCGCTGCCGGGCTCGATACCGTAGATCTTGCCGCCGAGCTGATCCTTGAATTTCGCGATGTCGCCGAAGGTTTTCAGCCCCGCCGCCGCAACATAGTCCGGCACTGCCAGCGTGGCCTGGGCATCGGCCAGGCTTGGCTTGTCCATCACCTTGACCTGATTGGCGGCGAGGAACGGCGCGATGTTCTTGTCCATCGCCGGTTTCCAATAGCCGAGGAAAATATCCAGACGCTTGTCGCGGATGCCGGCAAAGATGATTTGCTGCACGGCGCTGGTCTGCTTGCTCTCGTAGCCCAGGCCGTTGAGCAGCACGTCGGCCATGCCGCTGGTGGCGATCACGTCGGTCCAGTTGACCACGCCCATGCGCACGGTTTTGCAGGATGCATCGTCGGAAGCCATGGCGCCGGCGCTGAGCAGCGCACTGCCGGTCAGGATTAACGCACAACGAGTGAACAGTTTTTTCATGTGGGATCGTCTCGTGCGGCAGCGGTTTATTGTTCGGATCGGTGTCTTCTTGCACCGTGGCCAAAACATTACGCAGTAGGCGAGACGGAAAAGCGAACTGTGGCGACCGGGATTTGCACGGTGGCGACTGTCGGCCCCTTACTTGTGATCACCAAAAACTGTGGGAGCGAGCCTGCTCGCTCCCACAGGGGGAACCTTATGCGCTGTAGTGGGATTTGCCCCAGGCGAGCAGCCCTTGCAGCAACTCCTTGAGCACCACCCGCGTCGGCTCCGCCAGATCGGCGCGGTAGCGGAACGGTTCGAACTCTTCCATGTAGGTGCACTGGCCCAGTTCCAGCTGCACGGCGTGGATGTTCTCGGCCGGGTTGCCGTAGTGACGGGTGATGTGGCCGCCCTTGAAGCGTCCGTTCAGCACATGGCTGTAATCGCCATGGCGGGCACAGATCGCCTCCAGTTGCGTGGCCAGTTGTGGATCGCAACTGGCGCCGTTGAAGGTGCCGAGATTGAAGTCCGGCAGCTTGCCGTCGAACAAGTGCGGGATCACCGAACGGATCGAGTGCGCATCGAACAGCAGCGCGTAACCGAACTCGGCCTTCAGCCGCGCCAGCTCTTCCTGCAAGGTGCGGTGGTACGGCGTCCAGATCTGCTCCAGATAGGTCGCACGCTCTTGTTTCGACGGCTCCTGGCCTTCCTTGAACAACGGAATGCCATCGAACAGCGTCGCCGGGTACAGGCCGGTGGTGGCGCCGGCGTACAGCGGTTTGTCGTCTGACGGCCGGTTCAGGTCGATGACGAACCGCGAGTACTCGGCCGCCAGGGTGCTGGCGCCCAGTTCGGCGGCAAAGTCGTAGAGCTGCGGAATATGCCAGTCGGTGTCCGGCAGGCTTTTCGCGTCCGGGATCAATCCGGCCTCGACCGCCGGAGTCAGGCGCGCACCGGCGTGAGGCATGCTGATCAGCAGCGGCACGCGACCTTGTTTGAAGTTCAGAACCTTATCCACAACCACTCTCCTACAGACTTGATTCAACGCCGTGACGCACGACGCGTTTGTCCAGTTCACCACCCAGCCAGTACGCCAGATCCGCCGGCCGGTCGATCTGCCAGGCGACAAAATCCGCGACCTTGCCGGCTTCCAGCGAACCGTGGGTCTCGGCCATGCCCAGGGCTTGCGCCGCATGAATCGTGGCACCAGCCAGGGCTTCTTCCGGGGTCATGCGGAAACAGGTGCAGGCCATATTCAGCATCAGGCGCAACGACAGCGCCGGCGAAGTGCCGGGGTTGAGGTCGCTGGCGATGGCGATTTTCACCTTGTGTTTGCGCAGGGCTTCCATCGGCGGCAACTGGGTTTCGCGCAGGAAGTAGAACGCGCCCGGCAACAACACCGCGACGGTGTCGGATTCGGCCATGGCGATGGCGTCGGCTTCGTCCATGAACTCCAGGTGATCGGCGGACAATGCGTGATAACGCGCGGCGAGGCTGGAGCCGTGCAGCGACGACAATTGCTCGGCATGCAGCTTCACCGGCAGACCGAGTTTTTGCGCGGCGATGAACACCCGCTCGACTTGCTCCGGGGAGAACGCCAGGTATTCGCAAAACGCATCCACCGCGTCCACCAGACCTTCGGCGGCCAGGGCGGGGAGCATCTCGGCGCAGATGTGATCGATGTAGTCGTCGGCGCGATCCTTGTATTCCGGCGGCAAGGCATGGGCAGCCAGGCAGGTGCTGCGCACGCTGATCGGCAGCTCGGCGGCGAGACGACGGATGACCCGCAGGATCTTGCGCTCGCTGGCCAGATCGAGGCCGTAGCCGGATTTCATTTCGACCGTGGTCACGCCATCACGCATCAGGCTTTTCAGGCGTTTGGCGGCGCTGGCGAACAGTTCGTCTTCCGACGCTTCACGCGTGGCGCGCACGGTGCTGGCGATGCCGCCGCCGGCGGCTGCGATCTCGGCGTAGCTGACGCCTTGCAGGCGTTTCTCGAACTCACCGCTGCGGTTGCCACCGAACACGGTGTGGGTGTGGCAGTCGATCAGGCCGGGGGTGACCCACGCGCCTTGCAGATCATTGACCGCCGGATATTCGCCGGACGGCAATTGGCTGCGCGGGCCGATCCACTCGATAAGTGCGCCGGACGTCACGATGGCCGCATCCTCGATGATCGAGTAGACGCCTTGCGCCATGGTTGCGACGTGGCAGTGTTGCCAGAGGGTTTTCATCCCTTAGTCTCCACAGTATTCGTAATCGAATCGCCAGCAGGCTGGCTCCCACAGGTTGCGCGGTGCTCTTGTGGGAGCCAGCCTGCTGGCGATGAGTGCATCACAGGCTCGGCAGCAACTTAGCCGGAACCAGCTCCGTCAGAACCCGCGAAGCCAGCAGTTCGGTCGCCGCATTGATGTCCGGCGCAAAGAAGCGATCCTTCTCGTAGAACGGCACTTCGCGACGCAAAATTCCCCGGGCTTTTTCCAGTTTGCTCGAGGTCTTCAAGCCGTTGCGCAGGTCCAGCCCCTGCACCGCCGCCAGCCATTCCACCGCGAGAATGCCGCGAGTGTTCTCGGCCATTTCCCACAGACGCTTGCCGGCAGCCGGGGCCATCGACACGTGATCTTCCTGGTTGGCGGAGGTCGGCAGGCTGTCCACCGAATGCGGATGGGCCAGCGCCTTGTTCTCGCTGGCCAGCGCCGCAGCGGTCACCTGGGCGATCATGAAACCGGAGTTCACCCCGCCATTGGCCACCAGGAACGGCGGCAGTTGCGACATGTGCTTGTCCATCATCAGCGAGATACGGCGCTCGCTGAGGGAACCGATTTCGGCGATGGCCAGCGCCATGTTGTCAGCGGCCATAGCGACTGGCTCGGCGTGGAAGTTGCCACCGGAAATCACGTCGCCTTCGGCCGCGAACACCAACGGGTTGTCGGACACGGCGTTGGCCTCGATGACCAGCACCTCGGCGGCCTGACGGAACTGGGTCAGGCACGCGCCCATGACTTGTGGCTGGCAACGCAGCGAGTACGGGTCCTGGACCTTTTCGCAGTTCTGGTGCGAGTCGGAGACTTCGCTGCGCTCGCCCAGCAGATCGCGATAAGCGGCGGCGGTGTCGATCTGGCCTTTCTGGCCACGGGCAGCATGGATGCGTGCGTCGAACGGCGAACGCGAACCCAATACCGCTTCAACTGTAAGACCGCCCAGCGCCAGCGCGCCGGCGAACAGGTCTTCACCTTCGAACAGACCGCGCAACGCGAATGCAGTGGAAACCTGCGTACCGTTGAGCAGCGCCAGACCTTCTTTCGCCGCCAGCGTCAGCGGGGCCAGACCGGCGACTTTCAGCGCTTCGGTGGCTTCCATCCACTCGCCCTTGTAGCGCGCCTTGCCCTCACCCAGCAGCACCAGCGACATGTGCGCCAATGGCGCGAGGTCGCCGGAAGCACCCACCGAACCTTTCAACGGAATGTGCGGGTAAACCTCGGCGTTGATCAGCGCAATCAGCGCATCGATCACCACGCGGCGAATGCCGGAGAAACCACGGCTGAGGCTGTTGACCTTGAGCACCATGATCAGGCGCACCAGCTCATCGCTGATCGGCTGGCCGACGCCGGCGGCGTGGGACAACACCAGCGAACGCTGCAGGTTTTCCAGGTCTTCGCTGGCGATGCGGGTCGAGGCCAGCAGGCCGAAACCGGTGTTGATGCCGTAGGCGGTGCGGTTCTCGGCGAGGATCTGCTCGACGCAGGCGACGCTGGCTTCGATCTGGGCGCTGGCGCTGTTGTCGAGGGTCAGCTTGACCGGGTGCTGATAGACGTCACGCAGTTGGGACAGGCTCAGTTGGCCGGGGATCAGGTTCAGCGCAGTCATTTAAATGCTCCTTTTGAGGCATTGTTATTAACTACCAGTCGCTCCGGAGCATTCCGTTATCCGTCGCCTCTCGCCTTTTGGACGATCCGCGCCTTGGCACGCTGGTATGGGTAGTTGTCAGTGCAAATTCGGTAAGGCGTTGTGCAACAGGTTCGAGTCTTTCAGAACACTTGCAGCAGCGGCGATATCCGGCGCCAGCCAGCGGTCCTGATCGTAGGCCGGGACCTTCTCGCGCAGCAGTCGCCACGCCACATCGGTGCCCGCGCCGAAGCGCTGTTCCTTGAGAAATTCAAAAGCCTGTGCCGCCAGCAGGTACTCGATGGCGAGGATCTGCGTGCAGTTTTCCAGCGCACGGTGCAGCTTCAGCGCGGCGTTGGTGCCCATGCTCAAATGGTCTTCCTGCAGGCCCGAAGTGACGTAGTTGTCGAGCACCGCCGGTTGCGCCAACTGACGGTTTTCCGCACACAGCGATGCGGCGACGTATTGCACGATCATCATCCCGGAGTTCACCCCCGGGTTGGCCACCAGAAACGCTGGCAGCCCACTGACGTGCGGGTTGATCAGACGATCCAGACGTCGCTCGGCAATCGATCCGATTTCGGCCATCGCGATCGCCAGCAGATCCGCCGCCAGCGCCACCGATTGCCCGTGCGGGTTGGCCTGGGACATCACCCGGAAGTCGTCCGGCGTGCCCAGCAGCAACGGGTTGTCGGTGCAGCCGTTGAGTTCGGTTTCGATCTGCTTGATCGCGTGCTCCAGTTGATCGCGTGCGGCGCCATGCACCTGCGGGATCGAGCGGATGCTCAGCGCATCCTGAGTGCGAATGCCTTTGCTCTTCGCGATCACTTCACTGCCATCGAGCAGCGCCCGTAGATTGACGCCGACCTGTTGCATGCCCGGGTGCGGCTTGAGCGCGATGATCTCGGCATCGAACGCGGCGATCTGGCCGCGCTGGGCTTCGAAGCTCATGGCACCGATCACGTCGGCCCATTGCAGCAGACGCGTGGCGTCGGCAATCGCCAGGCAACCGAGGCCGGTCATGCACGGCGTGCCATTGACCAGACACAAACCGTCCTTCGCCCCGAGCTGCACCGGTTGCAGGCCCTCTTCAGTCAGCGCCTGCTGTGCGGACACCACTTGCCCGCGATAGCTGACATTGCCCACGCCCAGCAGCGCGATGCCGACGTGGGCCATGTGGGTCAGATAACCCACCGAACCCTGGGACGGCACCTGCGGGGTGATCCCGCGATTGAGCAGCGCCAGCAGCGCTTCGACCACCCGGCGATGAATGCCGGACTTGCCGTGGCTGTAGTTGCGGATCGCGGCGCACATGATGGCGCGGGTCTGCTCGTCAGCCAGTACCGGGCCGACGCCGCAGGCATGGCTGAGCAAGGTGTTGCGCGACAACTGGCTGAGCTGTTCGCCCTGCAGCGAAACGTTGGACAGACCGCCCAACCCGGTGTTGACGCCATAGGCGCGTTCGCCGCTGGCGACGATGCGCTGGACGATGCCCTGGGCGTTTTCAATGCGCGCCCAGGTCTGGGCCGACAGCTCGAGCTGCGCGCCGTGACGGGCGACTGCGACCACATCCTGCCAACGCATCGGGGCGTCGGCGATAACGATTTTTTCAGCCTGGGACATCACTTACCTCAACCATAATTTTGATGCAGCCTCACCGGCCTCATCGCTGGCAAGCCAGCTCCCACAGAATCTCCGCTGCTCACACAATCCCTGTGGGAGCGGGCTTGCCCGCGATGAGGCCAGTCTGTGCACTGCAAAACTCAGATCAGACCACCGCCGCCCGCCGCTGCACAAAGCGGTCGACATACTCGTCCGCCGGCGAGTGCAGGATCTCTTTCGGCGTGCCGACCTGGATCAGGCGACCGTCCTTGAGGATCGCGATGCGGTTGCCGATGCGCACGGCCTCGTCGAGGTCGTGGGTGATGAAGACGATGGTCTTGTGCAGGGTCTTTTGCAGCTCCAGCAACTGGTCCTGCATCTCGGCGCGGATCAGCGGGTCGAGGGCGCTGAACGCTTCGTCCATCAGGATGATGTCGGTGTCCGCCGCCAGGGCGCGGGCCAGGCCGACACGCTGGCGCATGCCACCGGAGAGCTGGTGCGGGTATTTGTTTTCGTAGCCCTTGAGGCCCACGGTGTTGATCCAGTGCAGCGCGCGTTCGGCGCACAGCTGCTTGCTCTCGCCGCGCACTTTCAGGCCGTAGGCGACGTTGTCGAGCACGGTCTTGTGCGGCAGCAGGCCGAAGCTCTGGAACACCATGCTGATCTTGTGCCGGCGAAATTCGCGCAGGGCGTCCATGTCGTATTGCAGGATGTCCACGCCGTCCACCAGGATCGCGCCGCTGGTCGGGTCGATCAGGCGGTTGAAGTGGCGTACCAGCGTCGATTTGCCGGAGCCGGACAGGCCCATGATCACGAAGATCTCGCCGGTGCCGATGCTCAGGGACAAGTCGTTGACCCCGACCACACAACCGGTTTCGTTCAGCACCTGCTCCTTGGTCTTGCCCTGGCCGACCATGGCCAGCGCATCCTTGGAACGGTTACCGAAAATCTTGAAGACGTTTTTGACTTCGATCTTGCTCACGGTTGCGTTGTTCATTTGCTCACCTCATGCCGTGGCCGACCATACGCCTGGGTAATGCGGTCGATGACCACTGCGAGAATCACGATCGCCAGACCGGCTTCCAGGCCGCGTCCGACGTTGAGGGTCTGAATGCCCACCAGCACATCTTCACCCAGGCCACGGGCGCCGATCATCGAGGCGATCACCACCATCGACAGGGCCATCATGGTGGTCTGGTTGATCCCGGCCATGATGCTCGGCAGGGCCAGCGGCAGTTGCACGCCGAACAATTGCTGCCAGCGGTTGGCGCCGAAGGCGTTGATCGCTTCCATCACTTCGCCGTCGACCTGGCGGATGCCCAGATCGGTCAGGCGGATCAGCGGCGGCGCGGCGTAGATCACGGTGGCGAAAATCGCCGGCACCTTGCCCAGGCCGAACAGCATCAGCACCGGAATCAGGTACACGAAGCTGGGCATCGTCTGCATGATGTCGAGCAGCGGCATCAGGAACGAACGCAGGCGATTGCTGCGCGCCGAGAGAATCCCCAGCGGCACCCCGATCAGCACCGAAATGACCGTGGCGACCATCATCAGCGCCAGTGTCTGCATCAACTTGTCCCACAGGCCGACGGCGCCGACCAGGAACAGCAGACCGACGATCACGGCGGTGGTCACGACTTTGCGGGTGGCGTGCCAGGCAACGCCTGCAACGATGGCCAGCATCAGCCACCACGGTGCAGCGCGTAACAGGCCTTCAAGGTTGACGATGGCCCACAGCAGGGTGTCGGAGATGTGGCGGAACACGTCACCGTAGTTGGTGACCAGTGCATCGACCCAACCGTTGACCCAGTCGGCGATGGAAAACGTAAAGCGTTCGGGAAACATAAGAGACTCTCAATCAAGGGGTTGCGATCAAGCGTCCGACTGCCGTTGCCGGCAGCCGGTGAAGCTCGACCTACAAGGCCGCGTCGATTTTCTTGGCTGCGTCGTCGCTCACCCATTTGTGCCAGACTTCAGGATGTTCCTTGAGGAAGATTTTCGCCAGTTTCGGCGACTCGATCCGCTCCTTGGTCATGCGACCCAGGTTCTGGTTCAGCAGGTCGATCGGCAGGTTGACCTTTTCCAGCACGGCCACCAGCTCCGGGGCTTGCTCGTGGAAGGCCTTGGACAGGCCGACCTTGATGGTCACGCGCTTGTCGACGCCCGGTTTCTCTTCCAGTTTGACGGCGTCGATCTGGCCCATCAGCGGGGTTGGCGACCAGTAGTAGAACAGGATCGGCTCGCCACGCTTGTAGCTCGACAGCACCGCCGCATCCAGCGCCGGGCCGGTGCCCGGACGGAAGTTGGTGTAGCTGTTTTCCAGGCCGTAGCTTTTCAGCATTTCGCTGTTGTCCAGCTCGCAGGTCCAGCCGGCCGGACAGTTGTAGAAGCGGCCCTTGGACGGTTCTTCGGCATCCTTGAAGATCGCCGAGTATTTGCCCAGGTCAGCGATGTTTTTCAGGTCCGGCGCCTTGGCTTCAATCTTGCGCTTGGCATCGCCTTCGATCACGTAGCGCGGCACATACCAGCCTTCAACCGCACCGACGACCGGCGCGCCGACACCGACGACCTTGCCGGCCTTCTCGGCCTTGTTCCAGACCTCGCTGCGGCCGACCCACTCTTCGGCGAACACTTGAATATCGTTGCTGCTCAGCGCGTTTTCCATGGTGATGGAGTTGCCTGGCAGGCTGTCGGTCTTGCAGTCGTAACCTTTCTCCAGCACGACCTGCAGCACGTCGGTGAGCAACATCGCGCTTTCCCAGTTCAAACCGGCGAATTTCACTGGTTTGCCGGACTCGCACCAACCGGCGGCCTGGGTGGCACCGGCACTGGCCAGCAGGCCCATGGACAGCAATGTGGTCAGCAGGGTCTTGTTCGATTTCATTGTTGTGACGCTCCTAATCATGAATTGGCTTACGGCAGTTCAAGAGGCATCCAGCCCTGTCCACGTCCAGATCAGGCCTGTGCCGCAGCGCGGCCGGTCCCGTTTGCTTCAGGTTGTACAACGCTGTTCTGCTCGACCGGCAGAATCAGGTGATCGGGCACGCTGCCGTGCCATTTCATTGCGCACAGGTAGTAAAGCGCAGCGGGCAGCACCAGACCGATGATCCACGAGATATCCACATCCCCCAGCGCGGCAACCAGCGGACCGGTATAGAACTTGGTGGAGATGAACGGCAGCTGCACCAGCACACCGAACACGTAGACGCTGATCCCGAGAATGTTCCAGCGACCGTAGCGACCGTTCGGATCCGCCAGCGCCGGTACGTCATAGCGCTCGCGAGTGATGCAGTAGTAGTCCACCAGGTTGATCGCGCTCCACGGCGTGAAGAACGCCAGCAGGAACAGGATGAAAGACTTGAACGCCCCGAGGAACGAGTGCTGGCCGAGCAGCGCCATCAGAGTCGCCGCTCCAACGATGACCAGCACGAACACCAGACGCTGCATGCGCGTTACTTTCAGGTCACCACGAAAACCGCTGATGATGGTCGCGATGCACATGAAGCTGCCGTAGGAGTTCAGCGTCGAGATGGTCACCTTGCCGAACGCGATGCTGAAATACAGCAGCGCAGCGGTGGCACCGGTGCCGCCCAGACCGACGATGTAAGCCACTTCATGGCCGGCAAACTGGCCGTTGGCCGAAGCCGCCGCGAACACACCGAGAATCATCGCTACCTGCGCGCCGATCACCGAACCGGCACCGGCGGCGAAAAAGGTTTTCACCGAGGAAACCTTGCTCGGCAGGTAACGCGAGTAGTCCGCCACGTAAGGGCCGAAAGCGATCTGCCAGGACGCTGCGAGCGACACCGCCAGCAGGAAACTGCTCCAGCTGAAGTGGCGAATTTGCAGGAGTGCGCCGACGTCCACCTGACTCATCAAACGGCTGAACAGATAAACGAAAGCAATCACGCCAATGACACTGGCGATACGACCGATCCAGTGGATCACCCGATAGCCGAGCACCGTGACCACCACGATGACGCTGGCGAAAAGCAGGATGCCGACGGTGTCACTGACACCAAACAGCTGGCCCAGCGCCTGACCGGACAGCACAGTCCCGGTGGCGGTGAAGCCCAGGTACATCAGGCACACCAGCACGATCGGGATGGCTGCGCCGTAAACCCCGAACTGCACACGGCTGGAGATCATCTGCGGCAGGCCCAGCTTCGGCCCCTGCGCCGCGTGCAGCGCCATGACGCCGCCGCCCAGCAGTTGACCGATCAACAGACCGATCAGCGACCAGAACACATCGCCGCCCAGCACCACGGCCAGGGCCCCGGTGACAATCGCAGTGATTTGCAGGTTGGCACCCATCCACAGGGTGAACTGACTGAATAGACGACCGTGTCTTTCCGCTTCCGGGATGTAGTCGATCGAACGCTTTTCGATCAACGGTTTACTGCCTGCACGATCGGTGTTGCCCGCCATGATTCAACCTCTGTGGATTGTTCTGGGTTTTGTTGCTGTATTGGCTAGCGGGAGCGAGCGCGCTCGCTCCCGCCGTTTTTTATTTGCCGGTGATCATCGGCAGGTTCAGCCCCTGCTCCTTGGCGCAGTCGATGGCGATCTGGTAACCGGCGTCGGCGTGACGCATCACACCGGTGCCCGGGTCGTTGTGCAGCACGCGAGCGATACGCTCGGCCGCTTCATCCGTACCGTCGCAGACGATCACCATGCCCGAGTGTTGCGAGAAGCCCATGCCGACGCCGCCACCGTGGTGCAGCGACACCC
>NZ_JAFGYZ010000022.1:15567-112747 GCF_017491585.1 Pseudomonas sp. 58(2021) | reverse complement strand
GGCAAGGGCGGGACGATCAAGGCACTTACCGATCGGGTCAGCCCGCGGGTCTTTCGGGTGGTTGCATTACCGGCCCCGAGCGAGCGAGAGAAGAGCCAGATGTATCTGCAGCGCTACCTACCTTATCTGCCGGCAGCCGGCGAGGTGGTGATCTTCGATCGCAGTTGGTACAACCGAGCCGGTGTCGAGCGGGTGATGGGGTTCTGTACCGAGAATCAGGTCGAAAAGTTCCTCAATACGGTGCCCCTGGTGGAGCATGCCATCGTCAATTCCGGAGTGATTCTGCTCAAGTACTGGTTGAACGTCAGTCAGGAAGAGCAGACGCGCCGGCTGGAAGAGCGCATCAAGGACGGTCGAAAGATCTGGAAACTGTCTCCCATGGATCTCAAGTCCTACAGTCGCTGGTATGACTATTCGCGGGCGCGTGACGACATGATCAGGGCGACCGATACCGAATATGCGCCCTGGCTGGTAGCCGACTCGAATGACAAGCGGCGAGCGCGCCTGAATATCATCTCAGATCTCCTCAGCCGCATTCCGTACAAGAGTGTTTCGCGCGAGAAGGTTGAGCTACCCAAGCGGCAGAAGCCTGGGGGCTACAAGGAATCGGATTATCCCTTCCGGCACATCCCCGAGAAATTCTGAAGACAGGTGTTTACGTCGGTCTCGGAAAAGCCCCGTTGATGAAAATCAGCGGGGCTTTTTCTTTTTTGCGGCCTTACCGGATGCCCCTCAAATCTCCTTGACCGGCGTATCCCCCTGCACACCCTTGATCAATTCGATCACGTGCAGACAATCCGCCTTGTTCACATACGACTCCCCGCTGGCAACCGTTTCATGGTTTCCCGCCCTTAACCGCCAGCGCCATTGGCCCTTGCCGGTGCTCGGGGTGCCCTTGGATTGCCTGTAAATCTCGAAATACATTCAGTTCGCTCCATGCGATGGGGATATTGCGACAACCTGTTTGACGCATGTTCGCAAGCCTAGCCGAGCCCTGTTATTTGGCTATCGGGGATTTGTTTCCAATCGTTCGATAATGTTTCCGCAATGGGCGGGGCAGAGCGTCTGGATCAGCCTTCGGATTGGCCGGTACGTCCTCGTGGCACACTTGCATGACCTTCAGTGGTGCTGCTTAATACGGTGCGGCTCATGGCGTCGAATCCGCTTCGGCGACCGATAGACACTATAAGAAAAGAGCACTCCATTGACCCAATCGCACGGAACGCCAAACGCGGGGCCGGTGAAATTGTCGCTGGTGGTTCCCGTCTTCAATGAAGAGGACAGCCTCGACGGCTTTCTCCTGCGCATCCATCAGGTATTCAAGTCTGAAGAGCTGATCCGCCTCGAACTGGTGTTCGTCAATGACGGCAGCAGCGATGCGACGCTGGAGCGTTTGCTGCACCGCCAACAACGTGATCCGCGGATCCGTATCGTCGATCTGAGCCGTAACTTTGGCAAGGAGGCGGCGCTTTCCGCCGGTTTGCAGATCTGTACCGGAGAGATCGTGGTGCCGATCGACGTCGATCTGCAGGACCCGCCCGAGGTGATTCTGCAGATGATCGAGCGCTGGCGCGAGGGTTATGAAGTGGTGCTGGGGCATCGCCTCAGTCGCTGCAATGATTCGTGGGCCAAGCAGATCTCGGCCAGCTGGTTTTATCGTTTGCACAACAAGATCGCCGATCAGGCACTGCCCGAGAATGTCGGCGATTTCCGTTTGATGGATCGTTGTGTGGTAGACGCTCTGCTGACACTGCCGGAGTCCCGGCGATTCATGAAGGGGTTGTTCGCCTGGGTCGGTTTTCGCACCACTCAGGTCGAATACGATCGCCCGGAGCGTGCGGTGGGCGAGAGCCGGTTCAATGGCTGGAGGCTGTGGAATTTCGCGCTGGAGGGCATTACCAGTTTCAGCACCGAGCCATTGCGGATCTGGACGTACCTGGGGGCGATGGTGTCTCTGGTGTCGTTTGCCTTTGCCATGTTCATCGTGGTGCGCACGCTGATCCACGGCGTCGACATGCCCGGTTACGCCTCGCTGATGGTCGCGGTGACCTTTCTCGGCGGCTTGCAACTGATCGGCATTGGCGTGCTTGGCGAGTATCTTGGCCGCACCTATATCGAAGCGAAACGCCGACCGGTTTTCCTGGTGCGCCGCATCTATGACCCCAAGGACTGAAGCATGGATCTCAAGGAAACCGACATCCTCGGCGACAGCATCGGCGAGCATTGGTATTACTGCTCGAAGGCGGCGGCGACGCGCCGCATGCTGGGGGAGGCACCGATCAAGCGCATTCTTGATGTCGGTGCCGGCTCAGGGTTCTTTTCTCATCATTTGCTGATGCGCACGGCTGCCCGCGAAGCCTGGTGCGTGGACATCAGCTACCCGGCCGATTTCAGCGCCACCACCGCCGGCAAACCGGTGCATTACCGCCGTGCGATCGACAGCGTGGACGCCGATCTGGTGTTGCTGATGGATGTGCTGGAGCACGTTGATGATGACCTCGGATTGCTCAAGTCCTACGTCGACAAAGTGCCGTCCGGCAGCCGGTTCCTGATGACGGTGCCGGCGTTCCGGTTCCTGTGGAGCGGGCACGATGATTTTCTTGAGCACAAACGTCGCTATACGCTCGGGCAGTTCGAAGCCTTGACCGAAAAGGCTGGGTTGACGGTCGAGCGGGGCGCCTACTACTTCGGCGCGGTGTTCCCGATGGCTGTTGCTTCGCGCCTGATTCCCGGCAGTTCGACACCCCGTTCGCAACTGAAAAAACATCACCCGCTGGTTAATGCGCTGCTGAAGACCCTGTGCCGCCTCGAGCTGCCCTTGATGAACCTGAACCGCGTGGCCGGTCTGAGTGTTTTTGTGCTGGCGCGCAAACCGTGATGCCCGCCGAGAAAGACGCGCTTGTCAGGCGCGGCCTGCGCTTTGCCGTGACGGGACTGTTCGTCACCGCGTTGCATGCGTTGGTGGCGATGTCGTTCATCAATTATGTGAGCCCTGATCCTCCACTGGCCAACGGTGTGGCGTTTGTCGTCGCGACCGTGGTGTCCTATGTGATCAACACGACCTGGAGCTTTTCAGCCCGCTTGCACGGCAAGACGCTGCTGCGATTCCTGCTGGTTTCGGCGGGAGGCTTTTTCCTGGCGATGTTTGTCGCCTGGGCCGCACAGATGGCAGGGCTGCATTACCTGCTGGGCATCGCGGCGGTCGCGCTGACCATTCCGGCATTCACGTTCGTGTTACACAATTTCTGGACCTATCGATGAAGGATTTGCGCAGGCACCCGGCACTCTCCTTACTGCCGTTGTTAATGGGGACGCTGGTGTTTTTCCTGGCGATCGGGCCGCAAGCGCTGAATCCGCAAAACATTGCCTGGCTGGAACAGGGTGATCCGGCGACGCATTATCTGGGCTGGGAATTCTTCCGGCGTTCGCCCTGGACATTTCCACTCGGCCTCAATCCGTTCTACGGTCTGGAACTGAGCAATTCGATCATCTTTTCCGACTCCAACCCCCTGTTGGCGCTGTTGTTCAAACCCTTCAGCGCGTGGTTGCCGGACACCTTCCAGTATTTCGGGTTGTGGCTACTGGTGTGTTGTGTCCTGCAGGCCTGGTTTGGCTGGAAACTGCTCGGGCTGATGACCGGCAATCCCTTGATTCGCCTGCTGGGGGCCGGGCTGCTGGTGTTCTCGCCGCCGATGTTTCTGCGTATGGGCGGGCACCTTTCCCTGGCCGGGCATTTCCTGATTCTGGCAGCGTTGTATCTGGCGCTGGTGCTGGACCTGCGTCGACGGCGCTGGGCCTGGGGGGCGTTGCTGGCGGTGACCTCATGGGTGCACGCCTACTTGCTGGCCATGGTGGCCCTGATCTGGCTGGCGGATCTGCTGGGCAAGACATTCAGCCGGCAATTGACCCGGCGTCAGGGGCTGGTCGAAGGCGGATTGCTGTTTGCGCTGGTGAGTGTGTGCTGCTGGCAGGCGGGTTATTTCAGCATTGCCGACGGTGCGGTCTCGGGCGGTTTCGGTTTGTACCGGATGAATGTGCTGTCTCCGGTCGATCCGGCGGGCTGGTCGTGGATCCTGCCCAATTTGCCAAAACGCGAGGGCGACTTTGAAGGTTTCAACTACATGGGGCTGGGCGTTCTCTTGCTGGTGCCGCTGGCGCTGATTGCCTGGCATGGCAATCGGCAACCCTTGAGGGAGGCGTTGCGCGCCGGTCCTTGGCTGTTGACGGCCCTGTTCGGCCTGTGGCTTTTCGCGCTGTCGAATCAGATCGGTATCGGCTCAATCACCGTCGGCTATCCACTGCCGGAGGTAATCCTCAGGCTGGCCAACGTCTTCCGTGCGTCGGGGCGGATGTTCTGGCCGGTGCTGTATGCTTTCATGTTGGGCCTGATTTTTCTGGTGGTGCGCGGTTATCGACCGCGCGTTGTCATTTTTCTGCTCGCTACCGCGCTGCTGGTCCAGGTTGCCGATACCTGCAGTGGCTGGCTTGGCGTGAGACAGGGGAAAATGGTCGCGCCATCGGCAACCTGGAACAGCCCGATGCGCGATCCTTTCTGGGCAAGCGCTGCCGGGCATTACACGAATGTTCGCAGTCTGATGCCGCAGAATCAGAACGATCGCTGGCAGATGATTGCCGAGTTTGCCGCGGTTCACGGCATGAACACCGATGCCGTCTACCTGGCGCGCGTGAGTTCTTCGGCGCTGGCGCTGGCACAGCAGAAAGCGCGGCGCATGCTCGACTCGGGTCAATACGAGGCAGATTCGTTGTACATCCTCAGCGACGATGTCCTGGCGGATGCCGCCAAAGGCATCAACAGTGAAACCGATCTGCTGACCCGGGTGGACGGTCTCATCGTGCTCGCTCCGGGGTGGAAGCGCTGTACCCGATGTCTGCCCATGAAGGATGAGGGACAGCAGATATCCGTGATTCCCCTCTCGGGGCCAGGGCAAACGCTGACGTTCAATTACCGAAACCGACAACTGGCCAACGGCTGGTCGACACCGGAAAGCTGGGGCACGTGGACGGAGGGGCAACAGGCGAAAATCGAAATGCGGGTGTTGCCGCAGGCGCGTTCAATCGTGCTCGACGCATTGGCCTTCGTTCAGCCACAGCATCCCGCCCAGCGAGTGATCGTGAAGCTCAATGGCGAGCAGGTGCTGACCACAAGTCTGACCCGGTTCCATGGCAATCACCTGGAAATTCCAATCAGCGCCGCGCTCAGTCGCAGCCTTGCGAGCGATGACCGACTCACTATCGAACTGCAATTGCCGGATGCAATCAGCCCTCGGCAATTGGGGATCAACGATGATTCGCGGGTCATGGGCCTGGGGCTGAAGTCCCTGACGGTGCAATGACGCACCGTTTTGATGGACGCTACCCCTGCTGCCTTTCTACACTGCCCGCAATCCGGGGACAGGGGGGCAATGGATGAACCGCAATGAACTTCGCAAGGCCGACATCAACCTGATGGTGGTGTTCGAGACCTTGATGCTCGAACGCAACGTGACACGAGCGGCGGAAAAGCTGTTTCTCGGCCAGCCGACCATCAGCTCGGCGCTCAATCGCTTGCGCACCATGCTCAACGATCCACTGTTCATTCGCGTCGGTCATCGCATGGAGCCGACGGCTCGCGCCGAAGACATCTATCGCCATCTCAAGCCTGCCCTGGACTCGCTGTCGGTGGCGCTGAGCCTGACCCGTGATTTCGACCCGGCCGTCAGCACCATGACGTTTCGCATCGGCCTGTCGGACGACGTCGAATTCGGTCTGTTGCCACCATTGCTGCGTGTCTTGCGCCAGGAAGCACCGAACGTGGCATTCGTGGTGCAGCATGTCGATTACTGGCGCATTCCCGATCTGCTGGCGGCTGGCGACATCACCGTCGGTATCAGCCAGACCCGTGGCCTGCCGGCCAACGCCAAGCGCAAACTGCTGCGGCATATCCAGCCGAGTATCCTGCGCGCCGACAAGTCCGACACCCCGCTGACCCTCGACGAATATTGCGCACGGCCCCATGTGCTGGTTTCCCACACGGCCAATGTCAGCGGTTACGCCGATGAGTGGCTGGCGGACCTCGGTCGAACCCGTCAGGTGGTGTTGTCGGTACCGCAATACAGCGCGCTGCCGGCGCTGCTTGCGGGCACCGACCTGATCGCCAGCCTGCCGGACTACACCGCCGAGGCGATGGCCGCCTCGGGGCTGCTGTTCAAGGAAGCGTTCCCGTTCAAGACCCCGACGCTCGACCTGTCGATGGTCTGGCTCAGCCATGTCGACAGCGATCCGGCCGAGCGCTGGCTGCGTTTGCGGCTGGAGCAGTTCATGAGCGAGCGGCCGGTGATGGCGTCGTTGGCGTGAGTCAGGCGTCGCTGTGTTATATGTACGACCTTTTTGCCGAACCTCTGGAGCACCGACATGCCACATCTGCACATGGAATACACCGCCAACCTGCCGCAACTGAACGCCGACGTGGCGTTGATCCGGCTCAACAACACCCTGGTGGGTTCCGGTCAGTTTGCGGCCGAGTTCGATATCAAGAGCCGTGCGCTCAAGGTGGAAACCTTCAAGGTCGGCACCGCCATGAGCGAGCGGGCCTTTGTTTCAGTGAGGCTGGCGCTGCTCAGCGGCCGATCCCCGGAGATCAAGAAACAACTCTCGCAAAACCTGTTGGCGGTGTTGCAGGACCTGTGCGAATGGCCGGCGGGTGTCGAAGTGCAATTGAGTGTGGAACTGCTTGATATCGACCGCGAGTCCTACAGTAAAGTCGCCATCGGCGTGTAAGACTCAGGCCGCCTCCAGCTCCGCGCAGGTCTTGATGACCTGCTCGCGCAGCCAGAGGTTGGCGCTGTCCTGATCGACGTTGTGGCTCCACTGCATGTCGAGGGTGAAACCCGGCAGGCCGTTGGGTGCCTCGCAGTGATTGAATATCGCGTCGTTGGTCAGCAAACGCTGGATCCGCCGGGGCAGGGTGAGGATGAAATCGGTGCCGGTGATCATCTTCAACGCTGCGCTGTAGCTGTTGGAACGCGCGACGATCTGGCGCTTCTGTGCCTGCCGCGCGAGCCAGCCATCGACCATGTTGGTGGTCGAGGTCCAGGGCGTGGGGAACACATGCCGACGCTCGGTGAAGGCTTGCAGGCTGAGGCGCGGTTCCAGCGGCGTCGCACGTTTATCGAAGACGCAGACCAGATCATCTTCCAGCAACATCCGGGATTTCAGGTCGGTATGGCTGCGGTGAAAGTGCGGGCCGAAACAGATCACCAGATCGAGGCTCCCGTCTCGCAGCTCCTGCGCCGGCACGTCCGTCTCGAACTTGTGCATGTTGACCATCACCGGCAGATCGTCGAAGTCGAAACGCTTCAGCATGCGCGGCAGGATCAGTTGCTCGAAGTATTCCGGGGCGCAGATGTTGAAGGTCACCGGCTGCGCCGTCGGGTCGAAGGTCGGGGCGCCGGCGTGGCACAGGTTGATGCTTTCGAGGATTTTCTGCACATGGCCATACATGCTGCTGGCCTTGTAGGTCGGGCGCATGCCCGTGCGGGTATTGACGAACAACTCGTCTTCAAAACTGGTGCGCAGTTTCTTCAGGCAGTAACTGACGGTGGACTGACTGACGAACAGCGCCTCCGACACATCGGTGACGCTGCTTTGCTCATACACGGCGACAAACACCATGAGATCCTGCATGTCGAGCTTTCTAAGCAAGTTACTGTTCAGCATCCGTTCTGTCTCGCTGTGCTCCTTGCGCCGAATCCGCGCAAACGTGTGCGCATGATCGTAACGGAACGATGGTGCCAGGAGAAACCCCTGTAGGATTTTTCACGGACAGTTGTGGGACAGAAAGTTTTAGTAATACGACGTGCCAAAACGATCCTGCAAAAGATGGCCAGAAGCCTTTATCCAGAGGGATGAAGCACCGTGCACAACGCCCGATCAGCGAACGTGTCGGGCGTATTGTCGAGGGTCGAAACGCAGCCCGATCAGCAGCATGACCACCATCACCGCGGTCAGCGACCACCAGGCCCATTCGAAGCTGCCCAGTCGATCGCGGATCACCCCGGCCAGCAGCGGCGAGAGGCCGGCAATCAGGTAACCGACCCCTTGCACGAAGGCCGTCAGCCCGCCGGCGCGCTGCGGGTTGTCGAGGTGATCGAGGGAGACGATCAGGCTCATCGGGAACAATCCGCCAATGCCCAGCCCCAAAAGGCCTGGCCACAGCAGGCTCAGATGTTGCGGGCTGAGGATCAAGCCGCAGAAGCCACCAATGATCAGCACCAACAGGGCGCTCAGTACCAGGCGCCGGTCACGGCTGCGGTTGGCGATCGCCGGAACCACCAGGCCGGAAATCACCTCCATGGCCGTCAGAAATCCCAACAGCAGACCGGCGTTCTGTTCGCTCCAGCCGTTTTCCACGTAGTACGGCGCCAGCCACGCGAGTACACAAGTGTAGGAAGCGGTCCCCAGACCAAAGAAGATTGCGAGCAGCCAGGCGCGGGAATGGGTGAAAAAGGCCTCCCTTTTCACGGCAGTGGTCGTGATGGGTGGTGCGTCATCGCGTTGTGCCAACCAGAACACCAAGGCGAGCAGCGCCAGTGCCGCCCAGATCGCCAGCCCTGCACGCCAGCTGCCCGTGTCGAGCATCACCCTTGGTGCGAACGAGGCCGCGAGCGCGGCACCGCCCATGATCGACGTGACATACAACCCCATGCACAGCGCCACGTTGTCGGGGAAGCGCGATTTGATCAGTGCCGGCATCAAGGCCTGAATCAACGCGATGCCGATCCCTGCCAGGACGGCGCTGACGATCAGTTGCGCCGCCGAATCGAGAAACAGCCGCGCCAGGGTCGCCCCACCAATGATCAACAACGACAGTACCACCGTGCGCCGCTCCCCCAGACGCTGGCTGATGCCGATCCCGAAGAACATCGCCAGTCCCATGGCCATTACCGGCAGCATGGTCAGCAGCGATGCCACGCTGAAGCTCAGCGGGATATCGCCGCGAATCGCCGACAGCAAAGGCCCGACGGCGGCCATCGATGGGCGCAGATTGAGGGCGACCAGAATGATACCGAGCATCAGCCAGACAGCGGGGCGGGTGGTGGCGCGGACGTTTTCCATGTTCAGACCTTTGAATCAGAGGCTGTCGATTAGGCGGGCGCGATACCGGTGCCGGCAAATCAGAAAATCCCGCGGGATATTTAAAAAATCGATACGCCTTCCGTGAGCTCTGCCTGAACGGGCTGTGATTTTTTACTGAATCAGGCCTGATGCACTTGCAGATTTCATGGTTATTTCATGAGCCAACTAATCGTTGGCTTCTTTTTCACAAAAAATTGATGAGGGGCTACGTAGAGTTTTCATCGCTCGGGTCAATGAATTTTTCACAATTGGCCACGGCGCTTCTTTTCAGGAAATAGCCCCCCGCCTATGTTGAAGTTAAAAGCCGTGCGCCCGGAATGGGTGACGTTGTTTGCCAGTGCCTTTTTTTTGGCCGGATTCAATTTCGTACTCTGGGAACACCTCTTCGAGATCACCGCTGCCGATGGCAAGGGTATCGCCATGCGCATTGCGTTCGGGGTGATGATCTTCGCGGCGTACAACATCGTGCTGACCTTTCTGGCGTTTCGCCCGGTATTGAAACCGGTGTTGACGGCGCTGTTTCTGATCAGTGCCGGTGTGGCTTATTTCATGAGCCAGTATGGGGTGATGATCGATGCGGGGATGTTTCGAAACTTCGCTGAAACCAATGCCACGGAAGTTCGCGATCTGCTGTCTTTGAAGTTGTTCGCTTATCTATTGTTTCTGGGCTTATTGCCTTCGTGGTTGGTGTGGAAGTTACCCGTCGCTTATCGTCGATGGCACCGAGAGTTATTAAGCAAAGTTGTGGTGTGTGCAGCATCGGTCGCGGTCATTGGCGGCGTCGCATTGGCCAACTATCAGGGCTTGTCTTCGCTGTTTCGCAACCACCACGAATTGCGCCTGATGCTGGTGCCGAGCAACTACATCGGCGCATCTGCCGGCTATCTGCGCGAACAGGTTGTTTCTGTGCAGCAACCGTTCGTCAAGATCGGTGAAGACGCCCAGCGTAACCCTGCACTGCAAAACCGTCCGCGCAAGTCGCTGACCGTGCTGGTGGTGGGTGAAAGTGCCCGGGCGGAGAACTTCGGCATCCTGGGCTACAACCGCGACACCACGCCGAAACTGGACAAGGAAGCCGGCCTGATCGCGTTCACCGATGTGCATTCCTGCGGTACGGAAACAGCCGTCTCGGTGCCGTGCATGTTCTCAAACATGGGCCGCAAGGATTACGACGCCAGCAAGGCGAAGAATGAAGAAGGGCTTTTGGATGTGCTCAAACGTGCCGGCATCGATGTGATCTGGCGCGACAACCAGTCGGGCTGCAAAGGCACCTGCGATCGCGTCACCCTGCAGGATGTCAGCAATCTGAAAGACCCGGCGCTGTGCGCCAACAGCGAGTGCCGCGACGAAATCCTCCTGCAAGGGTTGCAGAATTTCATCGAGCACCTGGACAAGGACACCGTGCTGGTACTGCACCAGATGGGCAGCCACGGCCCGGAATACTTCAAGCGTTATCCCAAGGAATACGAGCACTTCACACCGGTGTGTGAAAGCAACGCGCTGAACAATTGCAGCCGCGAAAGCATCGTCAACGGTTACGACAACACGCTGGTGTACACCGACCATGTGCTGTCGAGTCTGATCGATGTGCTGCGCAGCAATCAGGAAAAAGTCGATACCGCCATGCTGTACCTCTCCGATCACGGCGAGTCCCTGGGCGAGTACAACCTGTTTCTGCATGGCACGCCGTACATGCTCGCGCCGGAACAACAGAAACATGTGGCGATGCTGGCGTGGTTCTCCGACAGTTACCAGAAGTCGTACTCGGTCGACACCCATTGCCTGCAAATGAGCCGCGACAAACCGTTGAGCCAGGACAACCTGTTCCATTCGATGCTCGGTCTGCTGGAAGTGCAGAGCAAGGTCTATCAGCACGATCTGGACCTGTTCGCCGGTTGCCGCGGTGCCGTCATCGACGGCGTCCTGGCCAGGGACTGAACCCTCGGAATTGTTCTGTAAGACTATTCTTGCTGGCGGGCAGGAGATTTCATCAACGCTCTTGCCCTGCGAAGGCGCGTAAAGCGCCGGTGGCGATATATACTGCGCGCCATTCTTGAAGGGAGAGCCGTGTGGCCATCGATATTCACTGGATTCGCGACAACGATAGCCTCGCGCAGTTTTGCGCCGAGTGGCAGCAGCTGCCTTTCGTTGCCCTCGACACCGAATTCATGCGGGTCGACACCTTCTACCCGATTGCCGGCCTGCTGCAGGTCGGCGACGGCAAACGCGCCTATCTGATCGACCCGCTGACCATTGACGCCTGGCAACCGCTGGCGGCGTTGCTGGAAAACCCGGCGGTGCTCAAAGTCCTGCACGCGTGCAGCGAAGACCTCGAAGTCCTGCTGCGCCTGACCGGCAGCCTGCCAGCGCCGTTGTTCGACACGCAACTGGCTGCGGCCTACCTGAACCTCGGGTTCTCGATGGGCTATTCGCGTCTGGTGCAGGAGGTGCTCGGCATCGAACTGCCGAAGGGCGAAACCCGATCCGACTGGTTGCAGCGTCCGTTGTCCGACACGCAAATCAGCTATGCCGCCGAAGATGCCGTGCATCTGGCGGAGGTTTTCGTACAACTGCGTCCGAAACTGTCCGATGACAAATTCGCCTGGGTACTGGAGGACGGCGCCGAACTGGTCGCCAACCTGCGTCGCGAAACCGATCCGTACGAGGTGTATCGCGAGGCGAAGCTGGCGTGGAAACTGTCCCGCGCCCAACTCGCCGTTCTGCGCGAACTGTGCGCCTGGCGTGAGCGCGAAGCCCGTGCCCGCGACCTGCCGCGCAACCGTATTATCCGTGAGCATTCGTTGTGGCCGCTGGCCCGCACGCAACCGGACAACCTCAGCGCGCTGGGCAAGATTGAAGACATGCATCCGCGTACCGTGCGTCAGGACGGCGAGTTTCTGCTTGATCTGATCAAGCGCTCTGGCAGTGTGGGGCCTGATCAATGGCCGCCAGCCGTGCCGGAGCCGTTGCCGATCGAAGCTGCCGCGCTGATCAAACAGCTGCGGGCGCTCGGTCAGGCCGAAGCTGAGCGTCTGGGCATCGCGCCGGAATTGATGCTGCGCAAGAAAACCCTCGAAGCCCTGGTCAAAAGCGGCTTCCCCGAGGGCCCTTACCAATTGCCTGATTCGCTGCGTGGCTGGCGCCGCGAATTGATGGGCCAGAAGCTGCTCGACAGCCTGGCCACCGCCGGAGAACAGCCTTGAAACGTATTTGCTCCATTTATCAAAGTTCGAAGAAAAGCGGCATGTACCTCTACGTGCTCAAGAGCGATGCGCTGGAACGCGTGCCGGAAGGCCTGATGGCGGCGTTCGGCAAGGCGAAGCATTCCTTCGATCTGGTACTGACCCCCGAGCGCAAGCTCGCCAGCGAAGACATCGCCGTGGTCCTGGAGAACCTCGACAAGCAGGGCTACCACCTGCAGATGCCACCGGCCGAGGAAGAGTACATCGAGCACTTGCCCGAAGAGTTGCTGCGACGCAACGACCCGGTCTGATCCGCGAGGCCCTGTCCTGGGCCTCTTGTAACCCCTGGAACGGTTTTTACGGCGACGGCTGCCACGAAGTGGGCGGCCGCCTGCACGGTTTGCGAAAGGTTTGAACATGCGCGTTCTGATTGCTGAACACGACCACGCGATATACGCCCGGCTGCTGCGTCAGGCGGCCCCGGAGCTTGAAGTGCTGACCAGTGGCGACTCCGCCGAGCTGGCCCGCCAGGCTGCTGATTGCCCGGTGTGGCTGGGCCAGCCGGATCTGTTGGCGACCCTGTTGCGTCAGGGCCACCAGCCACAATGGCTGCAATCGACCTGGGCCGGCATCACGCCGCTGCTGGCCGACGGTTTGCGCCGCGATTACCGCCTGACCCGGGCGGTCGGCATTTTCGGCCAGGTGATGGCTGAATACGTGCTGACCTACATGCTCGGCCACGAGCGCGAAGTGCTGGCGCGACTGGTCAGCCAGGTCGAGCGCAAGTGGGACAGTCGCACCGGCCAGAGTCTGGTCGGGCGCAAGGTGCTGATCGTCGGCACCGGCGACATCGGCCAGAGCGTGGCGCAGTTCCTGCGGCCATTCGGCGTTGAGTTGTACGGCATCGCCAGCAGTGCCCGGGAGCAGGCGCCATTTGTCGAAGTCGGCTCGATGGCGGACCTGCCACGGCTGGTGGGGGAAGTGGATTACGTGGTCAATCTGCTGCCCAACACCGAGCACACCCACGACATCTACGACGCGGCGCTGTTCAAGCAATTCAAGCCGACCGGGTTGTTCATCAACGCCGGGCGCGGTGTGGCGGTGGTCGATGCGGATCTGGTCGAAGCGCTGAAGGAAGGCCATCTGGCCGGCGCGGTGATCGACGTCTGCCGTCAGGAACCGCTGCCGCAACGGCATCCGTTCTGGACCGCGTGGGGCTTGCTGTTGACCGGGCACAGCTCTGCGCCGACGTCGCCGCCGATGATGGTGCAGTTGTTTCTGGACAACTTGCGGGCGTATCAGGCGGGAGAGGCGTTGCGTGGGGAAGTGGATTTCGCACGCGGTTACTGATTCACCGCAGTGAAAAATGTGGGAGCGGGCTTGCTCGCGAAAGCGGTTTATCAGTCAGCCAAGTCGTCGACTGGTAAGCCCTCTTCGCGAGCAAGCCCGCTCCCACATTTCATTATGCGCCATGGCTTAGAGGGTGAAGTCGCCTTCAGCCGCCAGTTCGCTCAGCGGACGACGCGGGCTCGGCGTTTCCCGTGCTTGCAGATAATCCGCCAGGGTTGCCTTGTCACCCAGCTTGCCCACCGCCACGGCGGCGTGCAGTGCATAACCTTGCGGAATGTTCAGCTCCTTGCGAGTCAGCTCCTGATCGAAGCCGGCCATGCCGTGGGTGTGCCAGCCGCTCAGGCTCGCTTGCAGTGCCAAGTGGCCCCACGCGGAACCGGTGTCGAAGGTGTGCCACAGCGCCGGTGTTTCTTCAGTTGCGCCCGGTGCGGTGAAGGTGGTTTTCGAAATCACGATCACCAGCGCCGACGCGTGCTGCGCCCAGCTGCGGTTGAATTCGTTGAGCAGGCCCAGGTAACGCTCCCAGTTCGGCGTATCGCGACGGGCGTAGAGAAAACGCCACGGCTGCGAGTTGTACGCCGATGGCGCCCAGCGCGCGGCTTCGAAGAAGCTCAGCAAGGTTTCTTCCGGAATCGCTTCGCCGGTGAAGGCGCGGGGCGACCAGCGATCGGTGAACTGCGGGTGAATGGCATATTCGGCAACGCGAGGGTTGGCACTCATCGAGAGATTCCTTGCTACGTTTGAGGACAGGTTTGAAGCAAAACCCGGCGGGATCAGTTGGGCTGAACGATGGGGGCTGTATCTGAAGCCGTGCAGTTCACCGGAATGCAACGCGGTCGAGCGTTAATGGCACCCAGCCAGGGCTTCTTGAGACTGGCAAAACTACTTGGCCGCGCAAAAACTGACAAGCCCTGCACAACCGACAGTCGCCAGCGCTTGGCCCACGGGGCCTTGGGCACTAGACTGGCGGCCTTTTCACCACCTGATGTTGATGCTTGAGCCATGGCCGCCAAAGTCGAACCGTTCTGGAAACGCAAAACCCTCGATCAACTGGATCATGAGGAATGGGAATCGCTGTGCGACGGTTGCGGCCTGTGCTGCCTGCAGAAGCTCGAGGATGAAGAAGACAACAGCGTCTATTACACACGCATCGCCTGCAAACTGCTGGACCTGAAAAGCTGCCAGTGCAGCGATTACCCGAACCGCATCAAGTTTGTTCCGGACTGCATCCAGCTCACCCCGGGCCAGGCCGAAGCATTCAAATGGCTGCCGCCGACCTGCGGCTATCGGCTGGTCAGCGAAGGCAAGGATCTGCCGTTGTGGCATCACCTGGTCTGCGGGGATCGGGACGCCGTGCACCACGAACGGATTTCCCAGTCCGGGCGCATGCTCGCCGAAGGCAGCGTGCCGGAAGACGACTGGGAAGATCACCTGATTTTCCGCGCAGGTTAACGATTGACCAAGGAGCAGGTATGGCGACGGGATTGCGCCGGGCGCTGATCGTCACGCTGCTGGCGCTGAGTGCGCCGGTGTGGGCGGCGAAGAAGGTCGATCTGGATTTTCAGGTACGCCTGCTGCCGCAGAGCGATCAGGCCGAGGTGCGCCTGACCCTCGCCAAAGGCGAGGCCGTGCGCAGTCTGGATTTCGACCTCGGCGACGGCAGCCACTACAGCGACTTCAAGGCCGACGGCCAATGGCAATTGACGCCGGGCCAACAGGCACGCGGCGTATGGCGCCCGACGGCGGACAAGGCCAGCCTGACCTACCGCGTGCGTATCAGTCACGGCCGCAAGAACGGCAGCTTCGACACGCGCATGACCCCGACCTGGGCGCTGATGCGCGGCGATGAACTGGTGCCCCCTGCAAAGCTTGATCAGCAGGACGGCATCGAACTGGTCTCACGGCTGCAATTCGAACTGCCCGATGGCTGGAAAAGCGTCGAAACCGCCTGGCCGCGCATCGGCAAGAACAAATTCCGCATCGACAATCCGGCCCGTCTGTTCGACCGGCCTACGGGCTGGATGCTCGCCGGGCACCTCGGCAGCCGCCGCACACGATTGGGGGAGACCGAAGTCACCGTGGCGTCGCCACAGGGGCAGGGCATGCGCCGGATGGACGTTCTGACGCTGTTGACGTTCGTCTGGCCGCAGGTGCAAGCGGTGTTTCCCCGACATCCGAGCAAGCTGCTGATCGTCGGCGCCAACGACCCGATGTGGCGCGGCAGCCTGGCGGCGCGGGAGTCGATCTACCTCAACACGCGTTTGCCTCTGGTCAGCGAGAGCGGCAGCAGCCCCTTGGTCCGGGAGCTGGCGCAGGTGTTCGGGCGCATCAACGACGAGCAGCGCAGTGACTGGATCAAGGAAGGGTTCGCCGAGTATTACGCCGTCGAACTGGTGCGCCGTGCTGGCGGTATGAGCGATGAACGTTATCAGGCCTTGCAGGTGAAACTGGCCAAGGACAGCCAGAAGGTGATGACGTTGCGCGGCGAGCAGATCAGCCCGGCGCAGGTGTCCAAAGCGGTTTTACTGTTACAGGAACTGGATCGCGAGATCCGTCTGAAGACTCGCAACAAGCGCTCGCTGGATGATGTGCTGCGCGGGGCGATGCATTTGGGGACGGTGGACACCAAAGAGTTCGTGCAACTGGCCGAAAGCATTCTCGGCGAGTCGTCCAAAGTCCTCGATACCGCGTTATTGCAGTAATACCGCCTTCGCGAGCAAGCCCGCTCCCGCATGTGATCGCATTACAACTGACGTAGAGCGGTTCAATGTGGGAGCGGGCTTGCTCCGGGCGGCGATCCGACGAAGAGGCCAGAAGCCTCACCGCAAGTTCAGGCTCAACCCCCGGCTTTGGGCGACTTCACCGAATCATTGCCGGTCACGGTGGCGGTTTTGGTCGCCGCCTCGGCATTGGCTTTGAGCTTGCTCAGCTCTTCACCGGCGCGCTCGATCTTTGTGCGCACGTTGTTCATGTCCTGACGGCTTTTCTCCAGCAGGCTTTTCACCGAACTGTGGCCGGTGATGCCACGGGCCATGGCTACGCCGCCAATCGCCACCTGAATCAGCCCGAACACGCCGCCACGGCGCAGACCCTTGCCGACCATGATCACGCCGCCGGCCAGCGAGCCGATGCGCTCCCAGCCTTCGACGTTCTGCTCGGAGCGGGTCTGGAACGGGGTGGATTCGATACGCTCGACGCGTTTGAGCTCGGTCATGATCTTTCTCCAGGCAATGAGTAATGGATAAACAAGCTGACTGCACTGGCGGTCAGCTCGTTCCATCGGATGTGCGGCGTTTCAGCGGAATTTCGGCCCGGAACGGGTATTCAGACCTTTGGCCATGCGGTCGTAAAGCACGACGTTGACCGTGGCGGCGAGGTTCATGCAACCGGTGGTCGGGATGTACACGACGTCTTCGCACCAGTCGCGGATCTCTTGATCCAGCGAGCCGTCTTCGGGGCCGAAGATGTACAGGGCGCGATCCGGGTGAGTGTATTCGGGCAGCGGGCGGGCGCCGTCGACCAGTTCCACGGCGACCGGGACGCAGTTGAGCGGCAGGATTTTTTTCAGGTCGTCGATGCCGATCAGCGGGATGTCGTAGTGCACGCGCTTGGTGTCGGTGACGAAATCGGCAGCGCGCTCATAGCGTTTGCCGGTGTAGAACACGGTCGACACGCCATAGCAGCCTGCGGCGCGCATCACCGAACCGACGTTTTCCGGTGATTTGGGGTTATACAAACCAATGCAGCTGTACCGTTTGTCTGCCACGAGCGGGGTGCCTTCGGGAAAAAGAGGGCGATTATACGGGGATTGGGTGAGGGGTGTTCAGTTTGAGATTGGCGGTGCCCGCCAGGCCGCCTTCGCGAGCAGGCTCGCTCCCACAGTTGATCGGTGTCGTACACAAAACCAATGTGGGAGCGAGCCTGCTCGCGAATGGGCCGGGTCAGCCACTGAAGATCTTCAGTCTTCTTTCTTCATGAGGCCGGCCAGGGCAGCAAACGGATTGTGCGTGGCCTTGGCGATTTTCGGCGTGCTCAGCGAGCCTTCGCCGAAATACTGCTGGTCGGTGTAGCGCGAGTGTTCGTTGTCGTGGCAGTACAGGCACAGCAGTTCCCAGTTGGAACCGTCCTGCGGGTTGTTGTCGTGGTTGTGGTCGCGGTGGTGCACGGTCAGCTCGCTCAGGCGCTTGCCGGAAAACTCACGGGCGCAGCGGCCGCACACGTGCGGGTACATCTTCAGGGCCTTGTCGCGGTAGCCCATTTCCTTGTCGCGCTGGTTGTCGGCGAGGATGCGATCCAGCTTCGAAGTGTTGGTCGGGGTGGACGAACTCATGGGTTCACCTTTGCAGAAAGACTAATGACGGTTATGACGCCAGTTTAGCTCAGCCCTTGAGCTTCTCGGCAATCCAGATCGTGTGGCGCGTGCCCTTGTTGCCGTGGGCGAATACCTGGACTTCCTCGGCTTTGAAACCGGCCTTCTTCAATTTGTCGGAAAACTGCCGGTCGGCGCTGGCCGACCACACCGCCAGCACGCCTTTGGGCCGCATTGCCCTGGCGCACGCGGCAAGACCGGCGGTGGAATACAGCCAGCTGTTGGCCTTCTGGGTCAGGCCTTCGGGGCCGTTGTCGACATCGAGCATGATCGCGTCGAAGCCGTTGGGCTCGCTTTGCAGCACTTTGGCCACGTCTTCCTGACGGATCACCGTGCGCGGGTCGAGCAGCGGGCGCCCGGACTTTTCACCGAGCGGGCCACGGTTCCACTCGACCACGCCGGGTACCAGTTCGGCGACCACCACTTCGGCGCTCTTGCCCAGGTGCTTGAGCGCGGAGGCGAGGGTGAAGCCCATGCCCAGGCCGCCGATCAGCACTCGCGAATCCGGCCGGCCGGCGACCTTGCGGCAGGGGATTTCGGCCAGTGCATCTTCGGAGCCGTGCATGCGGGTGTTCATCAATTGCCCGCCGTCGCCGCCCTGGATCTTGATGACGAAATCCTCGCCATACTCGAACAGGCACAGGGCGCCGCCGTTGTCAGGGATCGGCGTGGTGTCGAGCAGAACGAAACGTTTCATGGAAATCTCTACAGGGGGGAAGGCAAGCCGGCGCGTTGGGAGTAGCCTGAAGGCAGACTTCAGGCCAACGGAGCCCTTGATGAAGCGCACCATTCTAACGGTCATTACCCTGGCCGCGCTCTCGATAACTGCCGTACAGGCGCAACAGACGATTCCCGTCAGCCCGACACCGCAACCGGGCTCGCCCGGCACGGCGACGCCAACCCCATATCCGCAGATCAGTCCGGTGCCGATTCCCAAGGCCGGCCCCGGCAGTGGCGGCCCACCGCTGGTGCCGATCGAAATGCCCAGCCCGCCGACCAAGGATCAGCCATTGCCGGGCCTGGAACAGAACGACAGTAAACCCAAATCCCCGGGGGGCTAGATCTGCTGGGCGGCGAGCTGGCCGTCGGCCATGCGCAGGCGTTTGGACAGGGAGACGGCGAGGGCGCGGATGATCTTGGCGGCGATCTTCGGCGCATCGTTGAGCATTTTTTCCAGCGAATCCTTGCCGAGGTTGAGCAACTGACAGTTGCTCGCCGCCACGCAAGTTGCCGAACGGCGTTCACCGTCGAGCACGGCCATTTCACCGAACGCCCGACCGCTGCGCAGGGTGGCCATGGTCACGATCTGGCCGTCGCCACCGGTTTTCTGCACGGCCACCTGGCCGGTGTGGATGATGCACATGAAACTGCCGGCATCGCCTTCGCGAAAGATCGCTTCGCCTTCAGCCACGGTGCTGATGCTGAAGTAGCCCGAAGCGGCGGCGAAATCCGCCAGTTGCAATTGATCGAACAGGCCGCAGTCCATCAGCCAGTCGCGGATTTCGTTGTTCAGTAGAGTGGGTTCTGACATGTCGTGCGGTCTTTTTGTTGTGTCGGGTGGCAGGCTCGCCACCGGGGGCCGATCTGCTTATCGGCTCCCGGTGCCCGGAATTAAGACCTGACTGACCGGCGGAGTTCCTCAGGCGATGCCCAGAACCTTGAAAACAAATGCATATTCGAGCGCTACGTCACGTAATCCCTGATAACGCCCGCTCATGCCGCCGTGGCCGGCGCCCAGTTCGGTCTTGAGCAGCAATGGATTGTCATCGGTCTTGGTCGCGCGCAATTTCGCCACCCACTTGGCCGCTTCCCAATACTGCACGCGGCTGTCGTTGTAGCCGGCGATTACCAGCGTCGCAGGATAGGCCTGCGCAGTGACGTTTTCGTACGGCGCGTAGGCCTTGATCCGCTCGTAGACCTCTGGCTCTTCAGGATTGCCCCACTCGTCGTATTCGGTGACGGTCAGCGGCAGATCCGGGTCGAGCATGGTGTTGAGCACATCGACGAACGGCACTTCGGCAATCGCCACACCGAACAGCTCCGGGCGCTGGTTGAGCACCGCGCCGATCAGCAGGCCACCGGCGCTGCCACCGCTGATCGCCAGTTGTGGCGCGGTGGTGATGCCGTTGAGGATCAGGAATTCGGCGCAGGCAATGAAGTCGCTGAAGGTGTTGTGCTTGTGCTCCTGCTTGCCGGCGCGATACCAGCCTTCCCCCAGTTCACCGCCGCCACGCACGTGGGCGATGGCGAATGCCATGCCGCGATCCAGCAGGCTCAGGCGGGCGTGGGAGAACCACGGATCGAGGCTCGAACCGTAGGCACCATAACCGTAGAGATACAGCGGCACTGGTTTACCGACCATTTCGCGTTTCATCACCAGACTGATCGGCACCAGCGTGCCGTCCGGGGCAGTGGCCCAAAGGCGCTGGCTGACGTAGGCGTCGGCATCGAACGGGCCGAGCACCGGGGTTTCCTTGAGGACAGTCTGCTCGCCAGTGGAGAGGATCAGTTGCCGGACCTGAGCCGGACGATTCAGCGCCTCATAGCGCAGGCGAATGCGGTCGCTTTCGAACTCCAGGCTGTTTTGCACGTAGAGGCTGTAAGCCGCGTCCGGCAATTGCACGCGATAAGGCGCCAGGCCGTGTGGGCGGACTTCGATGATCGGCAATCCGCCTTCGCGCAGGCTCAGGGTCAGGGCTTCGGCGTTGAGGGTCACGCCATCGAGCATCACCGAATCGCTATGGGGAATCAGGTTCTGCCAGTCGGCTTCGCTCGGTGCGATGCCGGTGTCCGGGGCCTGATAGAGGGCGAAATTGATGCCGTCGCGGTTGGTGCGGATGAACCAGGTCCATTCGCCATCAAGCTTGCCGTGGTCGACGTCGTACTCGTGATCCTCGACCCGTGGCGCCAGGCAGGTGAACGGCTGGTGCGGCTGATTGGCGTCCAGCGCCCAGACTTCGCTGGTGGTCTTGCTGCCCAGGGACAGCAGCAATTGCTGTTCGGAACTGGCGCGATAGCAATGCAGGAAGAAACGCCCGTCCGGCTCGTGGAACACCTCTTCGGCGGCAGTGCCGTCGAGGCGATAGCGGAACAGTTTGTGCGGGCGATGGGTGTCGTCAAGCACGCCGAAGAACAAGGTCAGGCTGTCGTTTGCCCAGGTCATGCTGCCGTCGCAGTCCTGGAATTCCAGTTCGCTGACACGTTCGCTGGATAATTCCTTCACGAACAGCGTGTAAATCTCGTCGCCCGAGGCATCGACGCTGTAGGCCAGGCGCTGGTGATCCGGGCTGATGCTGAACGCGCCGAGGGAGAAAAAGCCGCCATTGGCCAGAGCATTCGGGTCGAGCAGCAGCTGTTCGCGGCTTTCGTCGAGGGTCAGGCTGTCGTCGGCAGGGCGCGGGCAGCGATAGTGGCGGGGGTATTCGTCACCCGCGGTGGTGCGGGTGTAATACAGATACGGGCCCCACGGCGACGGCAGGGACAGGTCGGTTTCGAGGATCCGGCCCTTGATCTCCTCGAACAGGGTTTCGCGCAATTCGGCCTGATCGGCGGTCTGCGCCTGCTGGTAGTCGTTTTCGGCCTTGAGGTAGTCGAGCACCGCGTCGGTGTCGCGTTCCTGCAGCCAGGCATACGGGTCGTGACCGGCATCCTTGCGGGCAATCGGGGCGCTGGTGACGTTGGCGGATACGGGCATGGAAAGCTCTCGGACATGACAAATAAGGGCTGCACGGACGGCGGGGGAGCCTGACGTGCGAAAAGTCGTTACTATAAGCGCCTCTTTGCCTGCCTTGCCATGGACACCATGACCGAGAACGACTATCTGATCGCCTGGGGGCTTTACGCCTTTGCCGCTGTTGGCTGCCTGCTGGTGTGGATGCGCATGACCCGCTGGATGTGGCGCTGGCTGCGCGAACCGCTGCGTGTGCTGATGGCGGTGTTGCTGTTCAGTCCGACCATCATCGATCCGGTGAAGGAAAAATTCGCCCCGGCCGTCGCCATTACGGCGCTGGATCTGGCGTTCAAGGTGGGCAACAACGCCTGGCGCGCGATTTCCGAACTGCTCATGTACGCGATGATCGCGTTCGGCCTGTACCTGGTTTTCGTGCTGATCCGCTTCCCGATCGAACGCGCTTCGAAAGCTCGCAAGGAGCAGGCTGAAGCAGCCCGCGCAGCAGCCCGTGCCGATGACGAGCGCGACGGCGATCAACCGTTCGGCGGTGCCGGCGATGATCGTTACGGCCGTCCACCTCTGCCGAGCAATCCGCAGCGCGGGCGCGTCGAGCCGCGTCTGTAATCACGAGAGCCCGCACATGTGTGAACTACTGGGCATGAGCGCCAACGTGCCGACCGATATCGTGTTCAGCTTCACCGGGCTGATGCAGCGCGGTGGTCGAACCGGGCCGCACCGCGATGGCTGGGGCATTGCCTTCTACGAAGGGCGCGGCTTGCGTCTGTTCCAAGACCCGGCGGCCAGCAGCGAGTCGGAAGTGGCGAATCTGGTGCAGCGCTATCCGATCAAGAGCGAAGTGGTGATCGGTCATATCCGTCAGGCCAACGTCGGCAAAGTCTGTCTGTCCAACACCCACCCGTTCGTCCGCGAACTGTGGGGGCGCAACTGGTGCTTTGCGCACAATGGCCAACTTACCGATTTCACCCCGATCAAGAGTTTCTACCGCCCGGTCGGCGATACCGACAGCGAAGCGGCGTTCTGCGATTTGCTCAACCGCGTACGTGCAGCGTTTCCGGAACCGGTCGATATAGAGGTGCTGCTGCCGGATCTGGTCGCCGCGTGCGCCGAATACCGCAGCAAAGGCGTGTTCAACTGCCTGCTCAGCGACGGCGACTGGCTGTTCTGCTATTGCTCGACCAAACTGGCACAGATCACCCGTCGCGCACCGTTCGGCCCGGCGCGGCTCAAGGACGTCGATGTGATCGTCGATTTCCAGGCCGAAACCACGCCCAACGATGTGGTCACGGTGATTGCCACCGAACCTCTGACCGAAAATGAAACCTGGACCCGCTACGAACCGGGCCAATGGAGCCTGTGGCGACGCGGCGAATGCGTCAGCCAGGGCACGACCGAATAAAGGATCTCTCCTCGATGTTGCTCAGTTATCTACGGCTGGTGTTGTTTGCGGCGGGCCTGTTGATCGGTGTCCAGGTGCCTGGCTTCATCAACGATTACGCCAAGCGGGTCGAAGCGCACCTGATCGAGGCGCAGACCGGCCTGCGTGGCTTCCAGGGCACCGCCGAGCAGTTTTTCAAAGGTGATCTGCAGGCGCTGGTCGCTCACTATCGCGCCAGCGAAGACCCGGTGTTTCGCAGTGATGCCGACAGCCTGAGCACCTTGCTCAACCGTCAGCAGGCGCTGGACAAGCAATTCCAGGCGATGCAGGGCCCGTGGTACATCCGCTTCCTGCAAGTGGTGCTGGCCGCCGACCCGGACATCCGCAAGGAAACCTGGAACGGCTACAGCTACCAGATCCTGCTGACGCCGGAAGCGATGATCTGGGGCATGAGCGGCGCGCTGCTGCTGTCGTTCGGCCTTGAATGCCTGTTCCGTCTGATCGACTGGGTGGTGCTGGGCGGCAAGCGCCTGCGCCAGAGCCGGCCGATCGAAGACCGGGATGTGCGCGGGCTGTAAGCTTCGATGCATCGTTCCCACGCAGTGGGAACGATCAACTTAAAGCGATGTAATCCTTGCCCACCTTGCGCGCATACCCCTCCAGCACCTGCTGACACAACGTCACAATCTCTTCGACCCATTCCACACCGACCCGCCACGACACCACCACCTGCAGATTCGGCGGACGCTGTTCGATGTCGAGCAGGGTCAGTTCGCCCCGCGCCAGTTCCTCGGCCACCAGCACCGGCGGCAACGCGCCAATGCCGAATCCGTCGCGCAACAGCCGGGTGATCGCCGACACCGAATTCACACAGTTCAACCGTGGCGCCAGCACGCCCTGGGCCTGCATCAGCGCCAGAATGTCCTGATGCGGCCGGGAGTTTTTCGAGTAGGTGATGATCCGTTCCTGCGCCAGGTCGGCGAGGCTTTGATAGTCGCGGTTGTAAATCGAATGGCTGGCGACGATCCAGCCGATGGGGTGACTGGCCAGCTCCAGGCTGCGCACGCTTTCCTGGCGCACCAGATCGGTTTGCAGGATCAGATCGAGAAAGCCTTTTTGCAGCTGATCGCAGAGGTTCAGCGAGGTATCCGCCACCAGCTCGATTTCCACTCGCGGGTACAGATCGGTCATCTGCGCCACCAACGGGCTGAGCCAGGTGTGGATCACGGTATCCATCACCCCGATGCGCACCCGGCCGACCTTGCTCGATCGGGTCTCGATCGACTGTTTCAGCGCCTGCATCGTGTCGAGCATCTGCTCGGCATAGTCCAGCACTTTCAAACCTTCGGGCGTCAGGCTGACGCCGCGTGAATCGCGCAGAAACAGCTTCACCCCGAGCTCGCCTTCGAGCACCGCGATCCGGCTGGAAATCGAGGCCTGGGTGGTGAACAGCTTGTCGGCGGTCAGGCGAAAACTTTTCAGCCGGGCGACCCAGACGAAGGTTTCGAGAAACTTCAGGTTCATGGCAACAAATTTTTCTTATGTCTTGGGCGGGTTTTTATTCGTTGGACGCGACCGGGTGACGCACCCAAGAATCGACGCATCCGGTTCCCACGATAGGCGTCGTAGGAGCTTCGAACAAGACCAATAAAAGCCTGCGGAGACATGCCATGAGTGCGCCCGACACCCTCGACCTCCCCAAGACTGCGGCCCGTCCCGGCCCGTTCGACTGGTATCGCAACATCAATCAGCAGGAGCGCCGGACCTTCTGGAGCTGCAAGATCGGCTACGGTCTGGACGGCATGGACACCCAGATGCTCAGCTTCGTGGTGCCGACCCTGATCGCGATGTGGGGCATCACCACCGGCGAAGCCGGCCTGATCCACACCAGCACCCTGATCGCTTCGGCCATCGGCGGTTGGGTGGCGGGAATTCTCTCCGACCGCATCGGCCGCGTCCGCACCCTGCAGCTGACGGTGCTGTGGTTCGCCTTCTTCACTTTCCTTTGCGGCTTCGCCCAGAACTACGAACAGCTGTTGATCGCCCGCACTCTGATGGGCTTCGGTTTCGGCGGTGAATGGACTGCCGGCGCGGTGCTGATCGGCGAAGTGATCCGCGCCAAGGACCGCGGCAAGGCGGTGGGCATGGTGCAATCCGGCTGGGCCCTGGGCTGGGGGCTGACGGCGATTCTGTACGCGCTGCTGTTCTCGGTACTGCCGCCGGAAGATGCCTGGCGCGCACTGTTCATCCTCGGCATCGTGCCGGCGGTGTTCGTGATTTTCGTCCGCCGTCTGGTGAAAGATCCTGAGATCTACCGCGAAGCCAAGGCCAAACAAACCCCGCAAAGCCCGTCGAAGTTTTACGAGATCTTCGCCCCCGGCATGCTCTTCACCACGTTCCGCGCCTCGCTGCTCACCACGGGCGCCCTCGGCGGTTACTACGCGATCACCTCCTGGCTGCCGACTTTTCTGAAGAACGAGCGCGGCTTGAGCGTACTCGGCACCGGCGGTTATCTGGCGATGGTGATCATCGGTTCCTACGTCGGTTATGTGATCAGCGCCTATTTGACCGACCTGTTGGGGCGCAAGAAGAACTTCATCCTGTTCGCGGTCGGCTCGTTCACCATCGTTCTGCTCTATACGCAATTGCCGGTCAGCAACGGCGTGATGCTGTGGCTGGGCTTTCCGCTGGGCTTCTTTGCCTCGGGAATTTTCAGTGGCATGGGGGCGTTTCTCACCGAGTTGTTTCCAACGCGGATTCGCGGCTCGGGGCAGGGCTTCTGCTACAACATCGGCCGGGCGCTGGCGGCGTTGTTCCCGCTGCTGATCGGGCTGCTCAGCCAGAAAGTACCGCTGAGTGTAGGCATCGGTGCCTTTGCGGCAGTGTCCTACGGCGTGGTGATCCTTGCGGCATTGAGCCTGCCGGAAACCCGTGGCAAGCAACTGGACGCGCAGTAACTGATAACCTGCGACAACGTCCTACGATAAAAAAAGACCAAAGCTACAGGAGTGTTCACCGTGAGCCGCCTGCTATTGAACTGTGACATCGGCGAGAGCTTCGGCAGCTGGACCATGGGTCTGGACGCGGAAGTCATGCCCTTCATCGATTGCGCCAACATTGCCTGCGGTTTCCATGCCGGCGACCCGGGCATCATGCGCAAGACCGTCAGCCTGGCCCTGAGCCATGGCGTGCAGATCGGCGCGCATCCGGCCTATCAGGATCTGGTGGGGTTCGGCCGACGTTCCATGGCCTACACCGCCCAGGAACTGCAAGATATCCTGCATTACCAGATCGGCGCCCTCGACGGCATCTGTCGTGCCCAGGGCGGGCGGGTAAGTTACGTCAAACCCCACGGCGCGATGTACAACGACATGATGGCCAACCCGGCGCAGTTGCGAGCGGTGATTCAGGCCGTCGCGGCTTACGACAGGACCTTGCCGCTGATGCTGATGGCCACCCGCGACAACACGGCGGCGCAACAGCTCGGCGACGAATACGGCGTGACCCTCTGGTTTGAAGCCTTCGCCGACCGTGCCTACGACAGCGCCGGCCGGCTGGTCTCGCGACAACTGCCCGGCGCAGTGCACCACGACTCCGAAACCATCATCGGGCAAGCGCTGACCATCGCCCGTGGCGACAATCTCACCGCCAGCGACGGCAGCGCGCTGCACCTGCAAGCCAACACCTTGTGCGTGCATGGTGACAACGCCAGTTCAGTGGCCGCCGTGCAACGCATTCGTCAGGCCCTGAACGAGCAGAGCGCGCCATGAATCCGCGGGTGGAAGTGGTGGCGCTGGATTGCCTGATGCTGCGGCTGTTCGATGAAATCGCCGAAGCCAACATGCCGTGGATGCTCGCCGCCAGTGAGCGGTTGCGCACGGTGTTCGGCGCACATCTGATCGATCTGGTGCCGTCGTACACCACGTTGATGGTGCATTACGATCTGACCGCGTTGAGCCCGAATCAGGCGCGGGAGTTGATCGCCGAAGCGCTGATCGACCTGTCGCCGAATGCGCGGACCGGCGGCCAGTGTCATGTGCTGCCGGTGTGGTACGACCTGAGTGTCGGCCCGGAACTGAGCCTGCTGTCGCAACGCAGCGGGTTGTCGGTAGACGAAGTGATCCGCCGTCACAGTGCTCGCGAATATCAGGTGTTCGCCCTTGGTTTTGCGCCGGGTTTTGCCTTCATGGGGCTGGTGGAAGAAGTCCTCGCGGCACCGCGTCTGAATACCCCGCGCAAGAAAGTCGCTGCCGGCAGTGTCGGTATCGCCGAGCGCCAGACCGCGGCGTATCCGGTGGTGTCTCCCGGCGGCTGGAACCTGATCGGTCGCACGCCGGCAAAACTGTTCGACCGTGAACGCGATGGCTACAGCCTCATGCAGCCCGGCGATACCGTACGTTTCGAAGCGGTGAGCCATGCCGAATTCATCCGCCTCGGCGGTGACGACACGCCTCTGGAGGCCCTCGCATGAGCCGACTGACGATTGAAGCGAGTACGCCGTTGTGCCTGTTGCAGGATGCCGGACGGTTTGGCGTGCGCCATCTGGGCGTGACCCAGGGCGGCGCGGCGGACTGGCGGTCGCTGGCCTGGGCCAACTGGCTGCTGGGCAATGGACTGGATGTGCCGGTGATCGAAATTACCCTCGGTGGGTTTGCGGTGGTGGCGGAGGAGGATTGTCTGCTCGCGCTGGCCGGTGCCGATCTGGGTGCGCAGATTGACGGTGAGGCGTTGGCGCCGTGGCGCAGTTTCAAACTGCGCAAAGGGCAGACCTTGAAGTTCACCCAGCCGGTGCTGGGGGCGCGGGCCTATGTGGCGGCGCCCGGTGGTTTCAGTGCGCCGAAAGTGCTGGGTAGCAGCGCCACGGTGGTACGTGAGGCGCTTGGCGGTCTTGATGGTTTTGGCTTGCCGCTGGCCAAGGGCACTTCGCTGAGTTATCAGGGCGAAACCCTATTGGTGCGTGAGGTTCCGGCGGAGCATCGACCGGACCTGCGTCTCGACGCGCCGCTCGATCTGGTGCTCGGCGCGCAGATCGGTCAGTTCAGCGGGCAGAGCCTGTTCGATGCCTTCAACCGTGCATGGACGCTGGACAGTCGTGCCGACCGAATGGGTATTCGGTTGCTGGGGACGGCGTTGCAGTATCAGGGTAAACCGATGATTTCCGAGGGCATTCCGCTGGGTGCGGTGCAGGTGCCGCCGGACGGGCAGCCGATCGTGTTGCTCAATGACCGGCAGACGATTGGCGGCTATCCGCGATTGGGAGCGTTGACGCCGTTGGCACTGGCGCGCCTGGCGCAGTGTCTGCCGGGGGCGAAGGTCAGATTGCGCCCGGTGGTACAGGACGTCGCGCACCGGGAGCATATCGAGTATCTGAAGCGCTTCTGATCATTTCCCCCGCCGCTGGCGGGGGAGCCATTGCGGATTACTTGGACAGAAACCGCATCCCTTCTTCCAGCCCGCGCAACGTCAGCGGATACATCTGGTCCTCGATCAAATCCCGCACGATGTTGGTCGACGAGGTGTAGCCCCACGTATCTTTCGGGTACGGATTGATCCAGATGAGCTTCTTGTACTTCTCCATGAAGCGCTGCATCCACACGTAACCCGGCTCTTCGTTCCAGTGCTCGACGCTGCCGCCGGCCTGGGTGATTTCATAAGGCGCCATGGCCGCGTCGCCGATGAAGATCACTTTGTAGTCGGCGCCGTACTTGTGCAGCAAGTCCTGGGTCGAGGTGCGCTCGGAGGTGCGGCGCATGTTGTTCTTCCACACCGATTCATAAATGAAGTTGTGGAAGTAGAAGTACTCCAGATGCTTGAACTCGGTCTTGCAGGCCGAGAACAGTTCCTCGCAGATCTTCACGTGGGCGTCCATCGAGCCGCCGATGTCGAACAGCAGCAACAGCTTCACCGTGTTGCGCCGTTCCGGGCGCATCTGGATGTTCAGCAGCCCGGCGTCCTTGGCGGTGTGGTCGATGGTGCCATCGATGTCCAGTTCTTCCGCCGCACCCTGGCGCGCGAATTTGCGCAGGCGGCGCAGGGCGACCTTGATGTTGCGGGTGCCCAGCTCCACGGAGTCGTCGAGGTTCTTGTACTCGCGCTGATCCCAGACTTTCACCGCTTTGCCCTGGCGCTTGCCGGCGTCGCCGACCCGGATGCCTTCCGGGTTGAAACCGCCGGAGCCGAACGGGCTGGTGCCGCCGGTGCCGATCCATTTGTTGCCGCCGGCGTGGCGCTCCTTCTGTTCTTCCAGACGTTTCTTGAACTCTTCGATCAGCTTGTCCAGGCCGCCGAGGGACTGGATCTGTGCGCGTTCCTCGTCGGTCAGCGAGCGCTCGAATTCCTTGCGCAACCAGTCTTCGGGAATCAGCGCCTGCAGGTGATCGTCGAGCTTTTCCAGGCCGTTGAAGTAGGCGCCGAACGCACGGTCGAACTTGTCGAAATGCCGTTCGTCCTTGACCAGGATCGCCCGGGACAAGTAGTAGAACTCGTCCATGTCGGCGAAGGTCACGCGCTGTTTCAGCGCGTTGATCAGGTCGAGCAGCTCGCGCACCGACACCGGTACCTTGGCTGCACGCATTTCATTGAACAGGTTGAGCAACATGGCATCAGCCTCTTAGCGGGTGCCGCGACGGCTCATGAACGCCAGGCGCTCAAGCAGTTGCACGTCCTGTTCGTTCTTCACCAGCGCACCGGCCAGCGGCGGGATGGCTTTGGTCGGATCGCGTTCGCGCAGCACCGCTTCGCCGATGTTGTCGGCCATCAGCAGTTTCAGCCAGTCGACCAGTTCAGAGGTCGACGGCTTCTTCTTCAGGCCCGGCACCTTGCGCACGTCGAAGAACACGTCCAGCGCTTCGCTGACCAGGTCTTTCTTGATGTCCGGGTAGTGAACATCGACGATTTTCTGCAGGGTGGTGCGGTCGGGAAAGGCGATGTAGTGGAAGAAGCAGCGGCGCAGGAAGGCGTCCGGCAGCTCTTTCTCGTTGTTGGAGGTAATGATGATGATCGGACGTTTCTTGGCCTTGATGGTCTCGTCGATCTCGTAAACGTAGAACTCCATCTTGTCGAGTTCTTGCAGCAGGTCGTTGGGGAACTCGATGTCGGCCTTGTCGATTTCGTCGATCAGCAGGATGACCCGCTCTTCGGACTCGAACGCTTCCCAGAGCTTGCCTTTCTTCAGGTAGTTGCGCACGTCGTGGACTTTTTCATTGCCCAGTTGCGAGTCGCGCAGACGGCTGACCGCATCGTACTCGTACAGGCCCTGATGGGCCTTGGTGGTGGACTTGATGTGCCAGGTGATCAGCTTGGCGCCGAACGATTCGGCCAGTTGCTCGGCGAGCATGGTCTTGCCGGTGCCCGGTTCGCCCTTGACCAGCAGCGGCCGCTCCAGGGTGATGGCGGCGTTGACCGCCAGCTTCAGGTCATCGGTGGCGACGTAGGCCTGGGTGCCTTCGAACTTCATCTGCTAATCCTCGAACGGTAACGCCGACCTGAACGGGCAGGGCGGGGGCGAAATAATCGGATGCCCGACTATAACGCGCAGCCCGGTCGACTGTGAACGCAGACGGCTTATTCAGTCTCTGAATGGGGCGTCACATGTTGACTCAGTTTCGGCACGAGGCCAGTATTCAGATATCGCCAATTTGGCGATAGCCTTCGGGCATGACTACCAAATACCGATTTCGCGAAAAATATCGCATTCAGTTGCGCGAGAAGGATCACCCGCCACCCCATGTTCACCTGACCGGTGGCGGAGTGGATGTGATGCTGAGCCTGGAAACCGTCGAGGTCATGATGGGCAAGGCACCGCCACTGATCGTCAAGGAAGCGTTGGAGTGGGTTTCGGCCCATCAGACGCAATTGCTGGAGGACTGGAAACGATGTTACTCATGAAGCGGCCGCGGCTGGCGGCAGTGCAGGCTCTTGGCGATGCTTGTCTGTCGCTGACCTTTATCGACGGACAACAGATGAACCTGGACTTGAGCCGCGATCTGCAAACCTATCCGGGGCTCGCTCCGCTACTGGACGCTGAAGTCTTCGCAACCGCTGAGTTGGGTGACGACGGCTGGAGCGTGGAGTGGCTGGAACCGGATATCCAGATTGGTGCCGATACCTTGTACCGGGACGCGCTCGCGCAAAATGCGCCGGACGAAAACACACGGATTTTCATGGATTGGCGCGCTCGAACCGGTTTACCGTTGAATGAGGCAGCCGAAGCGTTGGGTGTCAGCGCTCGCAGCATCAGTCGCTACAGTAATGGCCGGGAAGCCGTGCCCAGGTCATTGGCCCTGGCCTGTCTGGGTTGGGATTCGCTGCAGGAAAAACCTGCACTGATCGCGGCAGAGGATACCGGGCGCTACATCGTCAACCGAAAAACTTAGCCCGCATCCGGCTTCGGCCGTTCATACCGGGCATTGAAGGCCTGAATGAATCCGTTGCGCAAAATCTGCAAAAACGCTTCGAACGCGCTGATATCTTGCTGGTGCACGCTGCCACTGAGTTCGACGCGGGTGGCGAACTGGTTCTTGCCCTGGTTTTTCAGCACGGTTTCGGTGCCGCCGACCAGTGCTTCCCAGATCGAGCGGAAGATGCCCTTGTTCTTGTTCTCGACATCCTGCTGCCAGTTGAACACGTCGACGTCGCGCAGCAGCGGTTTGATGTAGCCCTTGAGCTGACCCTTGTTGGCGGCGGCTTCGATGACCACGTCGCCGTGGCCGGCGTTGAAGTCGAATTTGCCGTAGGCCGAGGCGAAGTCGTTCATGCGCTTGAGTTCGAGGTCACGGGCACGCAGGCGGAACTCGAAATCCTCGAAGTTGCTTAACGGATCGAACGTGGCGGAGGTCTCCAGAGGTGCCTGACCGAGCAGCAGGGCCTTGCCCTCGAAGCGGGCATCGCGCTTGCCCTTGTTGTCCACGACGTTGGTCAGGTTGTAGATGCTCGCCTCAACGTTGGTGGCGTTCATGTTCACCGGTGGTTTGGAGTTGAAGTTGCGAAAAGTGATGCGCCCATCGTTGATCTGCACCTCGTCGAGGGTGATCGGCAGCAACTTGCCCAGTTGGGCACGCCAGTCGGTGCCTTTACCGGTCTGGGAATTTTGCTTGTTGGCACCACCATCGACGAAGTTCACTTGTGGCTTGAAGAACTTCACCTGCGCCACCACCGCATGGTCGTACCACAGCGAGTGCCAGCTGACGGACAGGTCGATCAGCGGCGCATCGACGAACGGCACCGGCACTTTGCCGTCGACCTTGACGATTTTCAGGCCGTTGATCTTGTAGGCCCCGCGCCAGAGCGCCAGATCGACGTCGGTGATCTGGCCGCGGTAGTCGCCCATGTTGGCCAGTTTCTCATTCAGGTAGTCGCGCACGAGGTAGGGCAGGGCGATGTGCAGGGCGACCAGCAACACCACGATGGTGGCGACAATCCATAACGGCCAGCGGTAGCGACGCTTCATGGCAACAAATCCCGAACGGTGTAAAGCGATTGACTGCCGCCTGCAGCAGACGTTCGGCCCGACTGGACTGAGGAGGTCAACAGGCTTACCTTGGAGCGCTGAATTCAACGCTGCACAAGGACCCAGCCATGAGCCGTATTTTTGCTGACAACGCCCATTCCATCGGCAACACGCCGCTGGTGCAGATCAACCGCATCGCGCCCCGTGGCGTGACCATTCTGGCCAAGATCGAAGGTCGCAACCCGGGCTACTCGGTCAAGTGCCGGATCGGCGCCAACATGATCTGGGACGCCGAAAGCAGCGGCAAACTCAAGCCGGGCATGACCATCGTCGAGCCGACTTCGGGCAATACCGGCATCGGCCTGGCCTTCGTGGCGGCCGCTCGCGGTTACAAATTGCTGCTGACCATGCCGGCCTCGATGAGCATCGAACGGCGCAAAGTACTCAAGGCATTGGGCGCCGAACTGGTGCTGACCGAACCCGCCAAGGGCATGAAAGGCGCGATCGAAAAGGCCGCGGAGATCGTTGCCAGTGATGCGGGCAAATATTTCATGCCGGCCCAGTTCGATAACCCGGCCAACCCGGCCATCCACGAAAAGACCACCGGCCCGGAAATCTGGAACGACACCGACGGCGCCATCGACGTGCTGGTGGCGGGCGTCGGCACTGGCGGAACCATCACCGGTGTATCGCGGTATATCAAGAATACGGCGGGCAAGCCGATCATCTCGGTGGCTGTGGAGCCGGTGTCTTCGCCGGTGATCACCCAAGCCCTGGCCGGTGAGGAGATCAAGCCAAGCCCCCACAAGATTCAGGGTATCGGTGCCGGTTTTGTGCCGAAGAACCTGGACCTGTCGATGGTCGACCGGGTCGAGCGCGTCACCGACGAAGAATCCAAGGTCATGGCGCTGCGTCTGATGCAGGAAGAGGGGATTCTGTGCGGCATCTCCTGCGGAGCGGCGATGGCTGTGGCGGTGCGCCTGGCGGAAACCCCGGAAATGCAGGGCAAGACCATCGTGGTGGTACTGCCGGACTCCGGTGAACGTTATCTGTCGAGCATGTTGTTCAGCGATCTGTTCACCGATCAGGAGAACCAGCAGTAAGCGGTCCGTTGATTCAGGTCAGCCCTGGTTCAGGAGCGCTATGCTAATTAGTGCTTTGTTGCGCAATTCTTAACACTGAATCTTGGGTTGGGCGGGTTTTTCCCGGAGCCGGTAGTGTTTATCATGGCCGGCCGCCATGTCGGGTAAATGACAGGGCGTGGCGTTGTTTTTTTTCAAGGAGTCGTTGATGACCTTTTCGTTGGCCGCCAAGGTATCGGTGTTGCTGCTTTTCGTGAGCAGCATCCTCTACGTGCATTTGCGCGGCAAGGCGCGTTTGCCGGTGCTGCGCCAGTTCGTCAACCATTCGGCGCTGTTCGCTCCGTACAACGCCTTGATGTACCTGTTTTCCGGTGTGCCGTCCAAACCGTACCTGGACCGCAGCAAGTTCCCGGAACTGGACGTGCTGCGCGACAATTGGGAAACCATCCGCGACGAAGCGATGCATCTGTTCGACGAGGGCTACATTCGCGCCGCCGAGAAGAACAACGACGCCGGTTTCGGCTCTTTCTTCAAGAAGGGCTGGAAGCGTTTCTACCTCAAGTGGTACGACAAACCGCTGCCCTCGGCCGAAACCCTGTGCCCGAAAACCGTGGCACTGGTGAGCGCCATTCCCAACGTCAAGGGTGCGATGTTCGCGTTGTTGCCGGGCGGCAGCCACTTGAACCCGCACCGTGATCCGTTCGCCGGTTCCCTGCGTTATCACCTGGGGTTGTCGACGCCCAACTCCGACGATTGCCGGATCTTCGTTGACGGTCAGGTCTACGCCTGGCGTGACGGTGAAGACGTGATGTTCGACGAGACTTATGTGCACTGGGTCAAGAACGAAACCGAACAGACCCGCGTCATCCTGTTCTGCGACGTCGAGCGTCCGCTGAGCAACCGCCTCATGACCCGCATCAACCGCGCCATCAGCGCCTGGCTGGGCCGTGCCACCGCCCCGCAGAACCTCGACGACGAGCGCGTCGGCGGGATCAACCGGGCCTATGCCTGGACCAAGAACTTCAGCGACCGGTTCAGCGGTGTGGTCAAACAGTGGAAACGCCGCAATCCAAAGGCCTACCGCGTAATGCGGCCGGTGCTGGCGGTGGTGGTGTTGACGTTGCTGGGGTATTGGCTGTTTGGTTGAGGCTGGATGCAGACGTGTAAAAAAAACCGCTCCTTGTGAGCGGTTTTTTATGCGGGGAAGATAAAGGATGCGCCGGCGAGAACACCTCCCGGCTCTTCCGCTGCTGGATTAGCAAATGCCTCTCTGATTCGGAGTAACTCCCTTTCAGATAATTCTCCAGCAGAGAGCTTTCCTTTGGCCCTGATCGATTTGGCGCCTGGCGCTTTGTTCTCAGCGACAGCTTTCATGGCGTCTTCACTATGGTCGTTGCAATTGCAAACGAGCCTATGCGCCTGCCTCTCCAAGTCATTGCAATCCATGTCGCAGGCTGGTTATAGTCGGCGCTCGTGAGTTCCACTAGTCACCTTCCATCCCTTCAAAAAAGATCAGCCCAGATGCCTGCATCCCTCATCAACGCGGTAGTCGATTCAGCGGTCAACGCTGGCGTCGTGCCGTGCGGGAATCAGCAGCCTGTGCAGATCAGTCATTTCCCTCCACCTGTCAGTAGCACGCCGGTGTGCGCAATCGTATCACCGCCGGGCGTTGGTGTTTCGGGCTGATCAGCGTTTTCTGCTGACCCCTGTGCCCGCCTGAAAAAACCTACTGAATTTCAGCTTCGGCTGAGTTGGCTATTTGCCTGACTACAGGTGGTATTCATGTTTGTCCTTTCGAAAAAGTCCGCGCTCGCGGCGGCGTCCACGAGCCTGTTCGTTCTGCTGTGGAGCAGCGGGGCGATCTTCTCCAAGTGGGGGCTGGCCCACGCCTCGCCCTTTGCCTTTCTGCTGATCCGTTTTGTGATCGCCCTGTGCGGGCTGGTGCTGCTGGCGCCGTTGCTCAAGCTGAAATTGCCCAAGGGCGGCCAGCCGATGCTGTATGCGATGGCTACCGGGGTGGTGCTGTTGGGCGCTTATCAGATCTTTTATCTGCTGGCGCTGGACCTGAAAGTCACGCCCGGGGTGATGGCGACCATCATGGGCGTGCAGCCGATTCTCACGGTGGTGATCATGGAGCGGCAGCGCTCGGCGAGCCGGATGTTTGGTCTGGCGCTGGGGCTGGCGGGTCTGATCATGGTGGTTTACCAGGGCATCGGTCTGGCCGGAATGTCGCTGGCGGGGATGTTGTTCGGGCTGCTGGCGTTGGCGAGCATGACCTTCGGTTCGATCATGCAGAAGCGCATCACCGACAATCCCCTCGGCACGCTGCCGGTGCAGTACCTGGCCGGTCTGTTGCTGTGCGGGATTGTCGTGCCGTTCCAGCCGTTCCACTTCGAGCACAGCGCCGGTTTCATCGTGCCGGTGTTGTGGATGGGACTGGTGGTTTCCGTGCTGGCGACGTTGCTACTGTATCGACTGATCGCCCGGGGCAATCTGGTGAATGTCACCAGTCTGTTCTATCTGGTGCCTGCCGTGACCGCGGTGATGGACTACCTGATCTTCGGCAATCGCCTGGCGGCGTTGAGCGTGCTGGGGATGCTGTTGATCATTGTCGGACTGGTATTCGTGTTCCGTAAATCGGCGTAACAGCCACAAATGAAAAAGGCCCGGGAGGAAACTCCCGGGCCTTTTTGCATCTGTCGATCAGCGAGTCGCGGCTTCTACCGGTTTCACTGTCGCCGGCTTCAGTACCAGCCATAGCGCAATCGCGATCAACACTCCGCCGTACACGTGGGCCATCGACAGCGGTTCATCCAGAAACAGTGCGCCCCACAACACGCCGAATGGCGGGATCATGAAGGTCACGGTCATCGATTTCACCGGCCCGATGGAACTCAGCAGGCGGAAATAAATGATGTAGGCAAACGCAGTGCAGCCCAGACCCAGGCCCAACAGCGACAGCCAGACATTCCAGCCACCCCAGCTCACCGGTGGCTGGGTGATGACGCTGTAGCCGAACAGCGGCAGCAGGAACAGCGTCGCACCGAGCATGCTGCCCAACGCCGACAGACGGCTGTCGAGCCCGCCGGCCTGATCCAGCCAGCGCCGGGCGAGGAAGCCGGCGAAGCCGTAGCAGGTCGTTGCGAGCAGGCAGGCGACAGCGCCCATCAACAGCGGCAGATCGAACGCGACCGGGCCGGCGCGGGTCAGCACACCCACGCCGAGCAGACCAAGGAAAACTCCGGCCAGCTTGGCCGCCGTTAGTTTTTCACTGAAGAACAGCCCGCCGATCAATACGCCCATCAGTGGCGTGGTGGCATTGAAGATCGCGGAGTACCCGGCGGGCAGTACCTGGGCTGCGACGGAATACAGGGTGGCCGGAACGCCGGAGTTGATCACGCCCAGCATCATCACGGTCTTGAGCTTGCCTTTGAAATCCCAGTTGATGCGCATCAGACCAAGGATCACCAGCAAACCGACGGCCGCGATCGAGACCCGGAAAAAACCGGTAGGAACGGTGCCGATCGCGGGGGCGATGATGCGCATGAACAGGAAGCTGGCACCCCAGATCGCAGCCAGCGACAACATGCGGAAAATATCGACAGGGCTCACGGGCAACTCCTTCCTTGATGGGGACGAGAGTGTTGCCGAGCGCCCTGACGATGGCAACCGCCAAACGGGCATTTAATTGTCCCGTCAGAGCACGAAGCGTGTCACCAGCCCGTTGAGGTCGACAGCGAGGCGCGACAGTTCCTGACTGGCGGCAGACGTCTGGGTGGCGCCAGCGGCAGTCTGCGTCGACAGGTCGCGGATGGTCACCAGGTTTTCATCGACTTCCCGGGCCACCAGTGCCTGTTGCTCGGCGGCACTGGCGATCACCAGATTGCGCTGGTTGATCTGCGAGATCGACGCGGTGATTTTCTCCAGAGCCTGGCCAGCGCTGTTGGCCCGGCGCAGGGTGTGGCTGGCTTGCTCGGCGCTGCTTTGCAACGCGCCGACAGTGGCGCCGGTGCCTTGCTGGATGCTGCTGATCATCAGCTCGATTTCTTCGGTGGAGTTTTGCGTGCGCTGGGCCAGCGAGCGGACCTCGTCGGCAACCACTGCAAACCCACGTCCGGCCTCGCCGGCTCGCGCCGCTTCAATGGCGGCGTTAAGCGCCAGCAGGTTGGTCTGCCCGGCGATGCCGCGAATCACTTCCAGCACCTTGCTGATGTCCTGGGCCTGAGTCGCGAGGCCCTCGGCCTGTTCGGAGGCACCGAGCACGGCACTGACCAGTTCCTGAATCGAACTGATGGTCTCACTGACCTGCACATGCCCGTGCCTGCTGTCCTCGTTCGACGCTTGGGACGCCTCGGCGCTGGATACCGCATTGGCGGCCACTTCATCCACTGCCGTGCTCATCTCGGTGACCGCGGTGGCGGCCTGTTCGATCTGATCGTTCTGCTGTTGCAGGCCGCGGGTGCTCTGTTCCATCACCGAACTCATTTCTTCGGCGGCGGAGGCAAGCTGTTGGGCCGATTCACTGATGCCGCGAATGGTCGAGCGCAGATTGCCCTGCATCTCGGCCAGCGCCGTGAGCAACTGTGCCGCTTCATCATGACCCTCGCTGTCGATGCGGCCGCTGAGATCACCGGAGGCAATCCGTCGTGCCACGTTCAGCGCCTGATTGATCGGCGCTGTGATGCTGCGGGTCAGCCGCCAGGCCAGCAGCAACGTGGCAATCAAAGCGATGACGATAGTCGTGGCGACGATCCATAGCGCCTGCTGGTACATCGCCGCCGCGGATTTGGCCGCGGCATCCGCGCCTTGTTGATTGAGAGCGATCATTTGCTCCAGGGTCTTGTCGAGCACGCTGCCCTGGGGGGCCAGTTCATTGGTCAGACGCATGTAGGCCTGGTCATTTTGACCGGCGTCGATCTGTTTGAGGATCTGGTCGAGGATCGCCAGGTACTTGGCCGTATCTGCACCCAGGCCTTCCAGCATTGCCCGTTCCTGATCGTTGGCAATCAAGGCCTTGTGATCGTCGAGGCGCTTGAGCAGCTCCTGTCGCTGCGCCGTGAGAATACCTTTGCTTCGCTCGCGCACGGCAGCCTGGGTGCTGGTGATCAGGCGCAGGGATTCAAGGCGGATGCTGGCGATGTTCGCCGCTGTGTCATGAATGCTTTCGATGCTGGGCATCCATGATTCTTCGATCACGGCTGCGCTTTCGCGAAGGCCTTTCATCTGGCTCAGACCGAACAGGCCAACCACCACCAGCAGACTGGCCAGAACGGCAAAACACAAACTGGCGCGCAAACCGATGCGCAGATTCCGGATAGACATCAATGTGCTCCTTGGGCTTTGGGGGAGAGAGGTCGTCCTCGTGGGCCGAGGATCTTGTTGTGAGGCGGGGTAATGGCGGGCTGTATATCAAAGTGCCATCATCTTGGTAAGGGCAGACACCCGCCAACGTCGCAGACAATGGAAAGGAATGGACAAGTCTGGAAAAGCCGCGGGCTAGAGATGTCGCTGCTTGATTGGATCCGAAACCCAGTGAAATCGCGGGCTGGCGCGTTATCACGAAAAGAGCGCGGATGCCGCTTTGCTGACCGAACGGTCGATTAAAAAAACTTTGATAAAAACTGTGTCGTTGTACAACCCGGTCGCGGATTTGGCAGAAATTACGCTTCTCCTGTCCCCGGTTCCGTGGCTAAGCTCAGGCCTTCGAGCACAGATTCTTCAATTCCCGCAGAGGTCTCATCTATGCCGCAGCAATGGCCAGCCACCGACATCGCCCGCATGATCCTCGATGGCTTTGACGATTACCGCGAGCATTTTCGGCGGATCACCGATGGCGCCCGTGAGCGCTTCGAGCAGGCGCGCTGGCAGGAGACGCAAACCGCGTCGGCGGCGCGGATCAACCTCTACGAAGACAAGGTCGGCGAAACCGTCGCGCGCCTGCGCGAGTATTTCGAGGCGGACACGCTGATGGATGTCAGCTGCTGGCCGCTGGTGAAAAGCGCCTACATCAGCATCATCGACCTGCGTTTTGACGATGAGCTCTCCGAGACCTGGTACAACTCGATCTTCTGCGGACTGTTCAGCCACGACCTGATCAGCGACGGCTGCATGTTCATCCATACCACCCGGCCGAGCCTGCGCCGTGCCCGGGCCGCACAGACCCGCACCTACAAACCCCATGGGCAGTTGTCGGGCATGCTCGCGAGCATTTTTGCCGATTACCGTTTCAGCGAGGATTACGCCGATCTGCCCCGGGATCTGCAGCGTCTGGAAGCGCAACTGCGCGAGAACCTGCCGGACTGGGTGTGCAAGGATCCGGAGCTGAGCGTCGAACTGTTTTCCTCGGTGCTGTACCGCAACAAGGGCGCCTATCTGGTCGGACGCATCTACACCAACGACGATCAGTGGCCGCTGGTGATTCCGCTGCTGCACCGCGAGGGGCGGGGGATTCAGATCGACGCGCTGATCACTGACGAAGCCGATGTATCGATCATCTTCTCGTTCACCCGTTCGTATTTCATGGTGGATGTGCCGGTGCCGGCGGAGTTCATCGGCTTTCTCAAGCGCATCCTGCCGGGCAAGCACATCGCCGAGCTGTACACCTCGATCGGCTTCTACAAGCACGGTAAATCCGAGTTCTACCGCGCCCTGATCAATCACCTGGCCAACACCGACGACCAGTTCATCATGGCTCCGGGCGTGCGCGGCATGGTCATGAGCGTGTTCACGCTGCCGGGTTTCAACACGGTGTTCAAGATCATCAAGGACCGCTTCTCGCCATCGAAAAACGTCGATCGCGCCACGGTGATCGAGAAGTACCGACTGGTGAAAAGCGTCGACCGTGTCGGGCGCATGGCCGATACCCAGGAGTTCGCTGATTTCCGCTTTCCGTTGAGCAAGTTCGATCCGGCGTGCCTGGCCGAGTTGCTGGAAGTCGCGCCGTCCACGGTGTCGCTGGAAGGCGAAACCGTGCTGATCCGCCACTGTTGGACCGAACGCCGGATGACCCCGCTCAACCTCTATCTGGAAAACGCCAACGAAGCCCAGGTGCGCGAGGCGCTGGAGGATTACGGGCTGGCGATCAAGCAACTGGCGGCGGCCAACATCTTCCCCGGCGACATGCTGCTGAAGAACTTTGGCGTCACCCGTCATGGCCGGGTGGTGTTCTACGACTACGACGAGATTTGCTTCCTCACCGAAGCCAACTTCCGCCACATCCCGCCACCGCGCACGCCGGAGGACGAAATGGCTTCCGAGCCGTGGTATTCGATTGGACCGCTGGACGTGTTCCCCGAGGAGTTTCCGCCGTTTCTGTTTGCCGATGCCAAGCAGCGCAAGTTGTTCGATCAGTTGCATGGTGAGCTGTACAACGCCGATTACTGGAAGGGCCTGCAGGAGGCGATCCGGGCCGGAAAAGTCATCGACGTCTTCCCGTATCGGCGCAAGGGCCTCGATAACGAGTGACTTTCTGGAATTGCTGCGCAATTCATCGCGAGCAGGCTCGCTCCCACATTTGATCGCGCTGTGCACCGGTTTTATGGTCGCTGGTAATCCAGGGTGGGAGCGAGCCTGCTCGCGATCGGCCGCGCAGCGGTCGTAAAATCTGCGACAATCGCGTCCTTGCGCCACTAGACGACCGAATTGCGTACCCGATGACCGACGAATCGCCCTCCATCGACAAACTGCTGAAAAACCTCGATCACGCCATGCTCGCCGACCGCCACCGGCTGCGGCGGCAGTTGCTTGAGCTGCGCAAGAAACCCGACGAGGCCAAGCTGGCCCAGTGGGTGGCGCGCATGCAGGCGTCCTGCGATCAGGTGCTGGCGCGCAAGGCCAGCCTGCCGGTGATCCGTTACGACGACAGCCTGCCGATTGCGGCCAAGCGCGACGAAATCAAGAAGGCCCTGGAAAAGCATCAGGTGTTGATCATCGCCGGCGAAACCGGCTCGGGCAAAACCACCCAGTTGCCGAAAATCTGTCTGGAGATCGGTCGCGGCCAGCATGGTCTGATAGGCCATACCCAGCCCCGTCGAATCGCAGCACGCAGTGTGGCCAGTCGGGTCGCTGAAGAACTCGGCACGCCGCTCGGCGCACTGGTCGGCTATCAGGTGCGATTCGAGGATCAGAGCGATTCCAATACGCTGATCAAACTGATGACCGACGGCATCCTGCTGGCGGAAACCCAGAACGATCGCTACCTCGAACGCTACGACACGATCATTGTCGACGAAGCCCACGAACGCAGCCTCAACATCGATTTTCTGCTCGGTTACCTGAAAACCCTGCTGCCGCGTCGTCCGGACCTGAAGGTCATCATCACTTCGGCGACCATCGATCTGGAGCGCTTCTCCAAGCATTTCGATGATGCGCCGATTGTCGAAGTGTCCGGACGCACCTTCCCGGTTGAAACCTGGTATCGCCCGCTGACGCTTGAGCAGGACGAAGAGGGCAACCGCGTCGAAGACGACCTGACCGTGGATCAGGCGATCCTCGCCACCCTCGACGAAATCGCCGCGTACGAGCGCAGCGAGCGCCGCAGCCCCGGCGATGTGCTGGTGTTCCTGCCCGGCGAGCGTGAGATCCGCGACGCCGCCGACATGCTGCGCAAGGCCCAGCTCAAACACACCGAAATCCTGCCGTTGTACGCGCGCCTGTCGCCGGCCGAGCAGCAGCGGATTTTCCAGTCGCATCCGGGGCGTCGTGTGGTGCTGGCGACCAACGTCGCCGAAACCTCGCTGACCGTGCCGGGCATCCGTTACGTGATCGACAGCGGCACCGCGCGCATCAGCCGCTACAGCTACCGCGCCAAGGTCCAGCGACTGCCGATCGAAGCGATTTCCCAGGCCAGCGCCAACCAGCGTAAAGGTCGCTGCGGCCGGGTCGAGCCGGGTATCTGCGTGCGCTTGTACAGCGAAGAGGATTTCCTTGGTCGCCCGGAATTTACCGACCCGGAAATTCTGCGTACCAACCTTGCGGCGGTTATTTTGCAGATGCTCCATCTGCGCCTCGGCGAGATCACGGATTTTCCGTTCATCGAACCGCCGGACGGCAAGGCGATCAGCGACGGTTTCAACCTGCTGCAAGAACTCTCGGCGGTGGATCGCAACAGTCAGCTGACCCCGCTCGGCCGCCAGCTGGCGCGCCTGCCGGTGGACCCGCGTATGGGCCGCATGTTGCTTGAAGCGGCAAAGCTCGGCAGCTTGCAGGAGGTGCTGATCGTGGCCAGCGCCATGTCGATTCAGGACCCGCGCGAGCGTCCGCCGGAACGCCAGCAAGCCGCCGATCAGGCCCACGCTCAGTGGAAAGACGTCGATTCGGACTTCGCCGGGCTGGTCAATCTGTGGCGCGGTTTTGAAGAGCAGCGCCAGGCACTGACCGCCAGCCCGCTGCGCAACTGGTGCCGCAAGAATTTCCTCAACTACCTGCGCCTGCGCGAGTGGCGTGATTCCCATCGCCAGTTGAGCCTGATCTGCCGCGATTTACAGTTGAGCGTCAATAAAGAGCCGGCGGATTACCCGAAACTGCACAAAGCGGTATTGGTCGGCCTGCTCAGCCAGATCGGGCAGAAAACCGAGGACGGCGACTATCTTGGCGCCCGTCAGCGGCGGTTCTGGATTCACCCCTCGTCGGGCATCGGCAAGAAGCGTCCGCAATGGGTGATGACCGCCGAACTGGTGGAAACCACCAAGCTCTACGCACGGATGGTGGCGAAGATCGACGCCGACTGGATCGAACCGCTGGCCGGGCATCTGATCAAGAAGAACCACTTCGAACCGCACTGGGAGAAGAAGCGCGGCCAAGTCGTTGCGTTCGAACAGATCACCCTGTTCGGCCTGATCGTGGTTGGCCGTCGACCGGTGCATTACGGCCCGGTGGATCCGGTGGTCTCGCGGGAGCTGTTCATCCGCGAAGGCCTGGTGCGGGGCGAGATCCAGTCCCGGGCCAAGTGCCTGACCGCCAACAAGCAATTGCTGGAACAACTCGACGAACTGGAAGCCAAGGCTCGCCGCCGGGACATTCTGGCGGACGAAGAAACGCTGTTCGCGTTCTACGATGCTCGACTGCCGGCGGAGATCCATCAGACCGCGACGTTCGACAGCTGGTATCGGGTCAACAGCCAGAAAGACCCGCAACTGCTGATCATGCGCGAGGAAGACGTGCTGGCTCGCGAGGCCAGCGAAGTCACCGCCCAGCATTACCCGGACACGCTGCACATCGGCGATCTGGAGCTGGCCCTGAGTTACCACTTCGAACCGAATCACCCGCGCGACGGCGTGACCTTGCGTGTGCCGGCGCCGCTGTTGCCGATGCTGCCACCGGAGCGTCTGGAGTGGCTGGTGCCGGGGCTGATCGAGGCCAAGTGCATTGCGCTGGTGCGCAACCTGCCAAAAGCCTTGCGCAAGAACTTCGTGCCGGTGCCGGACTTCATCAAGGCCGCGCTGCAACGCATGACCTTTGCCGAAGGTTCGTTGCCGCAAGCGTTGGGTCGTGAGCTGCTGCGCATGACCGGTGCGCGGGTCAGCGACGAAGCCTGGGCCGAAGCGGCGCAACAGGTCGAAAGCCATCTGCGGATGAACCTGGAAATCGTCGACGGCCAGGGCAAGTTCCTTGGCGAAGGACGGGATCTGGCGGAGCTGACCGCACGTTTCGCCGAAGCCAGCCAGGCCGCATTGGCCGTGCCGCAGAGTGCGAAAAGTCAGCAACCGGTGGAGGCCAAGGTCTTCGCGCCGGTGGCGCAAAAGACTCAGCAGAAGATCGCCGGACTGTCGATGACGGTCTATCCGGCGCTGGTGGAAGAGGGCGGCACCGTCAAGGAAGGTCGCTTCTCGACGCCGGCCGAGGCCGAGTTCCAGCATCGCCGCGCCTTGCAGCGCCTGTTGATGCAGCAACTGGCCGAACCGGCCAAGTTCCTGCGCGGCAAGTTGCCGGGCCTGACCGAACTGGGTTTGCTGTACCGCGAGCTGGGTCGGGTCGATGCGCTGGTGGAAGACATTCTGCTGGCCAGCCTCGACAGCTGCATTCTCGACGGCGAAGACCCGTTACCTCGCGACGGCGCAGGCCTGGCGGCACTGGCCGAGCGCAAGCGTGGCAGCTGGACCGAGCACGCCGAGCGGGTGGCACGTTTGACCCTGGAAATTCTCAAGCTCTGGCACGGTCTGCAAAAGCGCTTCAAGGGCAAGATCGATCTGGCTCAGGCGGTGGCGTTGAACGACATCAAGCAGCAGCTCGGTCATCTGGTGTATCCGGGCTTCGTCCGGGAAACGCCGATGGTGTGGCTCAAGGAGTTGCCGCGTTACCTGAAAGCGGTCGAACAGCGTTTCGAGAAGCTGGGCGCGCAGGTTCAGAAGGATCGGGTCTGGAGCGGCGAACTCGCCGGCCTCTGGACGCAATACCAGACCCGCGCCGCCAAGCATGCCCAGGAAGGTAAACGCGATCCGCAGCTTGAGCTGTATCGCTGGTGGCTGGAGGAGTACCGGGTTTCGCTGTTCGCTCAGCAGTTGGGGACGAAAGTGCCGATCTCCGACAAGCGTCTGAACAAACAGTGGACGCAGGTCGAGGCCTGACCTCCGATCCTGCAAAAGGCGCCAAAAGCCAAGGTTTATGGCAAACTTCGCGCCTATAAACGCCGGCCCCGCGGTTTTGAGCCTTCTCTACTGCGGGCGAGGTCGGAATAAAGCGATGCCAGGTTTTTGCGTCCCTTGATACGGGAATGGACCCTTTGCGTGTTGGCACGTCGGTGCCAGCACTTTCTGCCTGAACAGATTAGAGAAACGACCATGCATAACGTCGTCATCAGCGGCACCGGCCTGTACACCCCGGCCAACAGCATTTCCAACGAAGAGCTGGTGCAGTCTTTCAATACCTACGTCGCCCGGTTCAACGCGGACAATGCTGACGCCATCGCCAGCGGCGAGATTCAGGCTCTGACCGAATCCAGCGCCGCGTTCATCGAAAAAGCCTCGGGCATCAAGAGCCGCTTTGTCATGGACAAGGACGGCATCCTTGATCCGCAGCGCATGGCGCCACGCTTGCCGGAACGTTCCAACGACGAATGGTCGGTGCTCTGCCAGATGGCCATCGGTGCTGCCGAGCAAGCCTTGCAGCGCGCCGGCAAGACCGCCGCAGACATCGACGGTGTGATCGTCGCCTGCTCCAACCTGCAGCGCGCCTATCCGGCCATCGCCATCGAAGTCCAGGAAGCACTGGGCATCCAGGGTTTCGGTTTCGACATGAACGTTGCCTGCTCGTCGGCGACCTTCGGCATCCAGCAGGCGGCCAACACCGTGCAACTGGGCCAGGCCCGGGCGATCCTGATGGTCAACCCGGAAGTCTGCACCGGTCACCTGAATTTCCGTGACCGCGACAGCCACTTCATCTTCGGAGACGCGGCAACCGCCGTCGTCATCGAGCGTGCCGATACGGCGACGTCGAAACACCAGTTCGACGTGGTCAGCACCAAACTGCTGACCAAATTCTCCAACAACATCCGCAACAACTTCGGCTTCCTCAACCGTGCAGCGGAAGAGGGCATCGGTGCCCGCGACAAGCTGTTCGTGCAGGAAGGCCGCAAGGTATTCAAGGATGTCTGCCCGATGGTGGCCGAACTGATCGGCGAGCATCTGGAAGAGAACAAGCTCAACGTCGGTGACGTGAAGCGCTTCTGGCTGCACCAGGCCAACCTGAGCATGAACCACCTGATCGTGCGCAAGTTGCTGGGCCGCGAAGCGACTGAAGAAGAAGCCCCGGTGATTCTCGACACCTACGCCAATACCAGCTCCGCCGGTTCCGTGATCGCATTTCACAAGTATCAGGACGATCTGGCGGCTGGTTCGCTGGCGGTGCTGAGTTCGTTCGGCGCCGGCTACTCGATTGGTAGTGTGATTCTGCGCAAGCGTTGAAATTAAGGTTAATTTCCTCTTAATCGTGTTGATCTTTCCTACAGCCGGATCAACTGCAACGCTGTAATTTTCGAGGGTGACGGCAGGGTGGTGCGTTGAGCGCCATCCTGCCGTTATCATTTTCGAAGTCAGGACAAGGGGATTGAGGGATGGCGGCTGACGACACCCAACTGCTGGCACGTTTGCTGGCTGGTGAGCAGAAGGCTTTCAAGGAACTGGTCACGACCTATCAAAGCGCCATGCGCGCGGTAGCCTATGCGATTGTCGGCCAGCGCCACGTCGAGGAAGTGGTGCAGGACGCCTGGCTGTCGGTGGTGCGCCATATCGGCAGTTTCGAGGGGCGCTCCAGTCTCAAGACCTGGCTGCTGACCATCACCGCCAACTCGGCCAAGGGTCGTTACAAGCAGAACCGCCGCGAAGTGCTGATGGATGATCTGCCGTCGCCCCACGGCACCATCGACGACGACCGTTTTTCCACCGGCGACGGCCATTGGCTGATCGCCCCGTTCGCCTGGCATCAGGACACCCCCGAAGCGCTGCTCACCGAGGGTGAGTTGCGCGAATGTCTGGAGCACACGCTGCTGAGCCTGTCGGAACTGCAAAGCAGTGTGCTGGTGTTGCGCGAGCGCCAGGGCCTTGAACTGGAAGACATCTGTAATCTTCTGGAAATCTCGCTCTCCAATGTCCGTGTGCTGCTGCATCGGGCACGTTTGAAGGTCTTCGCGACCGTGGAACATTTTGAGGAGACAGGCGAATGTTGACCTGCAAGGAGCAAGTGGCACGTTCCAGCGATTATCTCGATGGCCAGTTGAGCTTTCGCGAGAAGTTGTTGGTGCGTCATCACCTGATGTTCTGCCCCAATTGCCGGCGTTTCATTCGTCAGATGCGTCTGATGCAGGCGACATTGCGGGTGATGCCGGAGAAACCGGATGAGGGTGTGGATGCGTTGGCCGAGCGTTTGGCGGCACAGCGGCGAAAAGACAGTCCCTGAGGCAAAAAACAGCCCGGCGTAACAGCGGCGAACGGATGATGGGGGTCGCTGCTGCACCGGGCTGTAGGAGAAAAGCAGCTTCAAGCGACAAGTGAGGCATTCACTCGCGGCTTGAAACCTGGCATTGCTGTTTTAGAACTTGGCTTCGGCATCCAGTTGCAGCGTGTTGATGTCGGAGTCGGTCTTCTTGAGGCTGGCGTTGGTGTAGTCCGAGTTAGCCATGAAATACGTGGCGCCCAGGGTGAAGTTCTTGTCCAGCTCGTAGCTCACTTTCAGCTTGCTGCCGCGCGAACCGGTGTAGCCGTTGGCGAAGTCGGAGTCGGTGAAGGCACCCACCACCGCGTTACGCTGTACGTCGCGATAGTTGTAGTCGACGCCGAAGCCGTAAACCTTGGTCTTCACGCCGGCCAGCCAGCCAGTGTCCTGGTCGTTGCTGGCGTCTTTGTTGTTCACGTACTGACCGTAGATCGACAACGGAACCGGCAGGTTGGCGATGTCCAGTTGACCGAAGCCTTCATACAGTTTGAAGGTTTCGTTCGGGCTGTTGCCGTTGACGGCCAGGGCGCATGGCGCGGTCACGGTGCCGCTGGTAGGGCAGGCGCTGTTCTTGTCGTTGTCGTAGGAATAGATGCTGCCGCCCAGGGTCAGTTTCAGGCTGTCGGTCAGTGCGAAACGACCGCCCAACTGGCCAGCGTACAGACGCAGGTCGTGCTTGAACTGCACGCCTTCGCCGTCGACGTTGTCCTTGAGGGTGTAGTGACCGGCGCTACCGAACAGCTCGGTGCTGCCGCTCACTGGGTACTTGTAGGTAACGGCCAGGCCTTCCGGGTTGATGTCGCTGTCCCAGATGATGTCGCCCATGCTCACCCATGGCTGGTTCATTTTACCGGCGATCAGGTGCAGGTTCTTGATCGCGTCAGGGTGGTAGTCGACGTAGCCCAGGTCGAGCCAGATCTGCTTCTTGTCGAAGTAGTTGTTCAGGTCCTGGTTGGTGGAGCGGGCGTCGTCGCTGCTGCCGGTGGCGATACGGATACCGGTATCAACCTGCGGGTTGATTTCGGTGTAGGCACCCAGACGGGCACGAATGCGCTGACGGTCCTGGTCCTTGGCGTTCGGTACGCCGTCGTTCTTCACGGTTTCCTGGCGGAAACGTACGTCGCCCTTGAACTGGGTCTTGGCAGCCCAGGCGAGTTTCTGGTCGAAGCTGCTCAGCTCGTTGGTTTTCTTCGCGGTTGCCGCGATTTGCTCGTTGGTCTCTTGCTGCGCCTGCTGCGCGATTTGCTGGGCCTTCTGATCCTGGGCCAGTTCGGTTTGCAGTTCTACGTACTGCGCCTGGGTGATGGAACCGTTAGCCTTGAGCATGTCGAGCAGTTTGGCGTCGACTGCGGCACTGGCCGGAACACTCATGGCCAGCAACAGGCCACCGCACAGGGCCGCCGCAGTTTTCGTGGAAGCAAGACGCATAGCATTCTCCGAAGATGAGAGGGATGGCTGAACCATCCTGGGCACAACCGACAATTTGAAGGTCGGAAAACTGTGTCCGGGTAGAACCCGGCGCTCTAAAAACAGGCGCCAGTATCGCGATGGTTTATGACAGAGCAGTGGCACGGTGATGGCAGGTTGATGACGATACAAAACCTCCGTGAACTATTGATCCAGAGCGCTGTCGCGCAATCGGACGTGGGCAAGACGGGGGCGATCAGCGATACTCGCGAGGCTTTCAGGGCCAAAAGTGGAGAGGAAAATGCCGTTGCAGCGCCTGCAAAAACTGTCGGAAATCGAACCGGTGTTCTGGGATGCACTGGTGCCGGAAAACCAACCGTTTCTGCGCCATGCCTTCCTCGGTGCACTGGAGGACAGCGGCAGCGTCGGCCCGCACACCGGCTGGCAGCCGGAACATTTGCTGCATGTGGAAAATGGTCGTCTGATCGCGGCGCTGCCCGCGTATCGAAAGTGGCATTCCTACGGCGAATACGTCTTTGATCACGGTTGGGCCGACGCCTGCGCCCGCGCCGGCATCGATTACTACCCCAAGTTTTTGAGTGCGGTGCCGTTCAGCCCGGTCACCGGGCCACGCCTGTTGGCGGCGAACGTCGAGGATGGGTTTGAACTGCTCAAGAGCCTGCCGGGTTATCTGGAAATCGAAGAACTCTCCGGCGCCCACATCAACTTCACCGATGCCTTTACCGATGCCGCCATGGCCGAGCAGCCGGGCTGGCTGCAACGCATCGGCTGTCAGTACCACTGGCAGAATCGCGGCTATCGCGACTTTCAGGACTTTCTCGACGTGCTCAGTTCGCGCAAGCGCAAACAGATGCGCAAAGAGCGCGAGCAAGTGGCGGGGCAGGGGTTCGAATTCGAATGGCTTGAGGGCAGAGAGCTGGACGAAGCACAGTGGGATTTTGTCTACGCCTGTTACGCCAACACCTACGCGGTACGCCGGCAGGCGCCGTACCTGACCCGGGAGTTCTTCAGCCTGCTGGCAGAGCGCATGCCGGAATCGATCCGCGTCGTGCTGGCCCGGCAGGGTTCAAGGCCTGTGGCGATGGCATTCAGCCTGGTGGGCGGCGACAGTTTTTACGGGCGCTACTGGGGATGCCTGGCCGAGTACGACCGGCTGCATTTCGAAACCTGTTTCTACCAGGGCATGGACTACGCGATTGCCCAGGGTTTTCAGCGTTTCGACGCCGGCGCCCAGGGCGAACACAAACTGATTCGCGGGTTTGAACCGGTGATCACTCACTCCTGGCATTACCTTCGCCATCCCGGTTTGAAAGCCGCGGTCAAAGACTTCCTGCACCAGGAGCGCGCCGGTGTACTGGCCTATGCCGAAGAGGCGAGGAGCGCCTTGCCGTATCGGCAAGCCTGATCCTCGCCACTGCCCTCAACTGTCGTCCTTGCCCAGCCAGCGATAGACCACACCGCCCACCACCGCGCCCAGCAGCGGCGCGACCCAGAACATCCACAGTTGCGCGATCGCCCAGCCGCCGACCATCAGCGCCGGGCCCGTGCTGCGGGCCGGGTTGACCGAGGTGTTGGTCACGGGAATCGAGATCAGGTGGATCAGCGTCAGGGCCAGACCGATGGCGATCGGTGCCAGTCCCGCCGGGGCGCGTTTGTCAGTGGCGCCGAGGATGATGACCACTAACATGGCGGTCATGACCAGTTCGGTGACGAACCCCGATGCCATGGAGTATTTGCCCGGCGAGTGTTCGCCATAACCGTTGGAGGCCAGGCCTGCGGCGATGTCAAAACCCTCCTTGCCGCTGGCAATGTGATACAGCAGCGCCGCTGCCAGAATCCCGCCGATCACCTGGGCGATGATGTAGGCGGGCAGTTCTTTGGCCGGGAACCGGCCGCCGACGACCAGACCAACCGACACGGCCGGGTTGAGGTGACAGCCGCTGATATGGCCGATGGCAAACGCCATGGTCAGCACCGTCAGACCAAATGCCAGGGCGACCCCCAGCACGCCGATACCCAAGGGTGAGGACGCAGCGATCACCGCGCTGCCACACCCGCCTAACACTAACCAGAACGTACCCAACAACTCCGTGGCCGAACGTTTTAACAGAGACATGAGAGTGTCCTTGATAGACGCGCTATCGAGACTGTATCGAATTGTGCTTCCTTGCAATTACGACAGGTTCATCTCCAGAACCTTCGCTGAGTACAGCAGGGAATGCGGGGATTTCCAGCAGGCATGAAAAAACCGCCAGAGCCCGTGGTGGAAGGGCTGTGGCGGTTTTTTTGTTGGTCGCAGGATCAATCGATGCCGACAAACCCTCCGGTCTGGTGCGCCCATAGCCGTGCGTACAATCCACCGTGGGCCAGCAGTTCGGCATGGTTGCCGGTTTCGGCGATCCTGCCGTTCTCCAGCACCACCAGCCGATCCATGCGGGCAATGGTCGAGAGGCGGTGGGCGATGGCAATTACGGTCTTGCCCTGCATCAGGGTTTCCAGGCTTTCCTGGATCGCCGCTTCGACTTCCGAGTCCAGTGCCGAGGTCGCTTCGTCCATGATCAGGATCGGCGCGTCCTTGAGCAGCACCCGGGCAATCGCGATCCGCTGGCGCTGGCCGCCGGACAGCTTGACGCCGCGCTCACCGACATGGGCATCGAATCCGGTGCGTCCTTCGGCATCCGACAGCAGGGGAATGAACTCGTCGGCGCGGGCCTTGTGCACCGCTTCCCAGAGTTCGGCGTCGGTGGCGTCAGGCTTGCCGTACAGCAAGTTGTCGCGGATCGAACGGTGCAGCAACGACGTGTCCTGAGTGATCATGCCGATCCGCGCACGCAGGCTCTCCTGGCCGACTTCAGCGATATTCTGGCCATCGATCAGGATCCGCCCGCCCTCGACGTCGTACAGACGCAACAGCAGGTTGACCAGGGTCGACTTGCCGGCGCCGGACGGGCCGATCAGACCGATTTTCTCGCCGGGTTTGATGGTCAGGTTGAGGTCGCTGATGATGCCTTTCTTCTTGCCGTAGTGAAAATCCACGTGCTCGAAACGCACTTCGCCACGGGCCACGGCCAGCGGTTTGGCCTGTTCGTGATCGGTGACGCTGACCGGTTGCGAGATGGTCTGCAGACCGTCCTGGACCATGCCGATGTTTTCGAAGATCCCGGTGACCACCCACATGATCCAGCCGGACATGTTGACGATGCGGATCACCAGGCCGGTGGCCAGGGCGATGGCGCCGACGGTGATCAGCGACTGCGACCACAGCCACAGCGCCAGCGCGGTGGTGCCGACGATCAGCAGACCGTTCATGGTGGTGATCGCCACGTCCATGCTGGTGACCACACGGCCGGCCATCTGGGCCTTTTCGGTCTGCTCCTGCATCGCTTCGCGGGCGTAATGCTGTTCGAAATTGGTGTGGGCGAACAGCTTCAGGGTGGCGATGTTGGTGTAGCCATCGACGATCCTGCCCATCAGTTTCGAACGCGCGTCAGACGCTGCGACGGAGCGGTCCTTGACCCGTGGCACGAAGTAGTAGAGCGCGCCGATGTAGGCGGCGATCCAGGTCAGCAGGGGGACCATCAGGCGCCAGTCGGCTTCGGCGAACAGCACCAGCGAACTGACCGCATAGATCAGCACGTGCCACAACGCATCCACTGCCTGCACGGCGGAGTCGCGCAGCGAGTTGCCGGTCTGCATGATGCGCTGGGCGATGCGCCCGGCGAAATCGTTCTGGAAGAAGTTCAGGCTCTGCTTGAGCACGTAGCTGTGGTTCTGCCAGCGAATCATGCTGGTCATGCCCGGGCTCAGCGTCTGGTGCACCAGCAGGTCGTGCAGGCCGAAGAAGATCGGACGCAGCACCAGCGCAACCACTACCATCCAGGTCAGTTCCAGGGCGTGGTCGCTGAAGAAGTTCGGGTTGGGGGTGCCTTGGGCCAGGTCGATGATGCGGCTCAGGTAACTGAACAGCGCCACTTCGATCAGGGCGGCGAACAGGCCGACCACCAGCAGGGCGGCGAAACTCGGCCAGACCTGCTTCAGGTAATAGGTATAGAAGGGCAGAACACGGTTCGGCGGAGCCGCCGTAGGAGCGTCACGGAATATGTCGATCAGTTGTTCGAAACGGCGATAGAGCATCAGATAACCGCCCGGAGCACGGGCTCTCCTTTTATCAGTGTGAGCGGCGCGATGGGTGATCGGCGCCGCTCGATATGCCCTGTAAAGCTTAGTCGATGCGCTTGGCCGACTTGATGATCACAGGGTCGACAGGCACGTTTTGCATGCCCTGTTTGGTGGTGGTCTGGGAGTTGACGATGATGTCGACCACGTCCATGCCCTTGACCACTTTGGCGAACACCGCGTAACCGGCGTCGCGGCCCGGATCGAGGAAGGCATTGTCGGCCACGTTGATGAAGAACTGGCTGGTGGCCGAATCCGGGTTGGAAGTACGGGCCATCGACAGGGTGCCACGAACGTTGTGCAGACCGTTGCTGGCTTCGTTCTTGATCGGTGCCTTGGTTTCTTTCTGTTGCATCTGCTGGGTGAAGCCGCCGCCCTGAGCCATGAAGCCCGGGATCACGCGGTGGAAAATGGTGTTGGTGTAGAAACCGCTGTCGACGTACTCGAGGAAGTTCTTGGTACTGATCGGCGCCTTGACCGGGTCCAGTTCGATTTCGATCTGGCCGTTGGTGGTGTCCAGCAGCACGTGCGGCGCTTTTGCCGGCGTGGCAGCCATCAGGTTGGCGGCGAACAGCACGGTGCCGGCGGCGAGGGCGAGTTTTTTCAGCATGGGTCAGTGATCCTGAGGGTGATTATCGGCTGTGGCGAGGAACTCCAGCAGCGTTTGATTGAAGCGTTCGGGCTGATCGAGCGGGGTGGCATGGCGAGAATCGGCGATCACCACCAGCCGCGCATCGGGCAGCAGTCTGACATAGGTTTCTTTCAGCGAAACGGGGGTGTAGTCCCGGTCGGCGCTGACGACGAGGGTTGGACAGGTGACCCGGCAAAGGCGTTCCTGAACCCCCCAGCCAACAATCGCATCGAAGCTGGCGAGATAAGCACGTTTGTCGTTTTTTGCCCAGCGTTCGGCCATCTTCTGTCGCAAATCCGCCTGTTCCGGTTTGGGGAACAGCTTGGCACCCAACGCCTTGCCAATGGTCGTTAGGCTGAGCAGGCGCATCAGGCTCCAGCGCTTGAACCACTGCCAGTAATCGTCGCGGCTGCGCACCTTGACCTCGGGCGCGCTGTTGACGATGGTCAGGCTCTTGAGCATCTGTGGCTGATCGACGGCGAACTGGAAGCCGATCATGCCGCCCATGGACAGCCCGACGTAATGCACCGGGCCGAGCTTCAGGTGCTCGATCAGGGCGAGCATGTCAGCGCTGAACCCGGCGATGCTGTAGCGTTCGCGGGGCTTGTCGGAGCGGCCGTGACCGCGCACATCCGGGACGATCACCCGGTAATGCGCGGCGAGTGCCGGAATCTGCATTTCCCAGTCCAGGGTGCTGGAACCGAGCCCGTGAACCAGCAGCAACGGATCGCCGTGGCCATATTCCTCGTAGTGCAGGTTGCAACCTTCATGCTCGAAATACGCCATGGGTGAACTCCGTGTCAGGCTTGTTCAGGGGCGGCGAACGGTGCGTCCAGCGGCAGGGTGTCGAAAGTGCGCAGCAGTTCGATAAGGATTTGCGTGGCTGGACCCAAGGGTTTGTCCTTGTTCGAATACAGATAGAAACTGGAGTTGCGATTGCCGCCCCTGTCCAACGGTAGCAGCTTGAGTGAGCCGTCTTTCAGTTCCCGCTCGATCATGTGTCGGGGCAGCCAGGCGAATCCCAGGCCACTGCTGACAAACGTCGCCGCCGTGGCGAGACTGCCGACGGTCCAGCGCTGTTCGGCGCCGAGCCAGCCAACGTCCCGGGGTTGCTGGCGGCCGGAGTCGCGGATCACCACTTGCATCTGGGTTTCCAGGTCCTGGAAATTCAGCTCGCGGTTCAGCCGGTGCAGGGCGTGTTCGGGGTGGGCAACGGCGACGAACTCCACGTCGCTCAATTCCGCGCCGAGGTAACCGGGAATGCTCAGTCCGGTGATGGCCAGATCGGCCACACCTTCGAGCAGCACTTCTTCGACGCCTGACAGCACTTCCTCACGCAGACGCACGCGGCAGCCGCGGCTTTGGGGCATGAACGCGGTCAGCGCGCGAACGAGGCGGGCAGTCGGGTAGGCGGCATCGACCACCAGCCGCACCTCGGCCTCCCAGCCTTGCTCCATATGATGGGCGAGGTCTTCCAGTTGGCTGGCCTGTTTCACCAGTTGCCGAGAGCGTCGCAGCAACACGCCGCCGGCCTCGGTCAGCACCGCCTTGCGGCCGTCGATGCGCAGCAACGGCACACCGAGCTGATCCTGCATGCGGGCGACGGTGTAGCTCACCGACGATTGCGAACGGTGCAACGCTTCGGCGGCCTGGGCGAATCCGCCATGGTCGACCACCGCCTGCAACGTTCGCCATTGATCAAGGGTCACGCGGGGCGCTTTCATCGATAGCTCCTCTTGTCCTAAGCTGGCCGTCCCTCATGGAGACTGCCGAATGAAAAAATTCTGTTGTGTGGTGCTGGCGCTGCTGCCGCTGACCGCGTTTGCGTATCCGATCGATGTGCAGAAGAATCTCAATGGCCTGAAGATCGACTACGAGTCTTATGACACCGATAAAGACATCGGCTCCATCCGGGTCGCCAACTACGGCGAGGTCGACGCGGTCTGCAAAGTCGTGTTCAGCAATGGCCCGGAAGCGCCGCGAACCCGCAATATTGAAGTGCCGGCCGGCAAACACACCAATGCCACCGCCAAGTTCTCCCGCGAGATCATCAAGCTGCGCGTCGAACTGAGCTGCAAACCGAAATAACCGGCCCCAATCCTGTGGGAGCAGGCTCGCTCCCACAGGGCACAGGTTGCATATAAACGAATATTTCGATGGTTTGCAGCAATTATTTGCGCTTTTTGATCGATATGACTCTGTTTAACCTTCACTCCATCGACTTACAACATTCTCGGATGGAGGCTACACAACATGTCCCGCGTTCTGATCATCGAAAGCAGCGCCCGCCAGCAAGACTCGGTTTCCCGTCAACTGACCCAGACCTTCATCAGTCAGTGGAAAGCAGCGCATCCGGACGATCAGATCACCGTTCGTGACCTCGCCGTGAACCCGGTGCCACACCTGGACATCAACCTGCTGGGCGGCTGGATGAAATCCGCCGAGCAGCGCAACGACAGCGAGCAGTCCTCGCTGGACCGTTCCAACGAATTGACCGATGAATTGCTCGCCGCCGACGTGCTGGTGATGGCTGCGCCGATGTACAACTTCGCCATCCCGAGCACCCTGAAAGCCTGGCTCGACCACGTACTGCGTGCCGGTGTGACCTTCAAGTACACCGAAACCGGCCCGCAAGGCCTGCTCAGCGGCAAGCGTGCCTACGTGCTGACCGCCCGTGGCGGCATCTACGCCGGTGGCCCGGCGGATCATCAGGAACCGTACCTGCGTCAGGTGATGGGGTTCATCGGCATCCACGACGTGACCTTCATCCACGCCGAAGGTATGAACCTGGGCGGCGACTTCCAGGAGAAAGGCCTCAACCAGGCCAACGCCAAACTGTCCCAGGTCGCTTGAAATGTTAATCGCCAGATAATCGCCGATTGTTCTAGTGACCTGGCGCAACCCCTTCAAGGCTCTACGCGCATCGAACCTCCCTTTGCACTTGTTGCTCCTGAGTGCTGCAGCCCGATTGAACGCTTTAGCGAGATCGGGCTTTTTTTTGCCCGGAATTTAGCGATGGCCGGCAAAAAACGCTATCGTCGCCGCCATTCGAAATCGAGGCGAGCATGGGCTATCTACTTTTTGTCACGCTGATCCAGGCGTTTTCCTTCAGTCTGATCGGCGAATACCTGGCCGGTCATGTCGACAGCTACTTCGCGGTGCTGGTGCGTGTGGTGCTGGCCGGGCTGGTGTTCATTCCGCTGACCCGCTGGCGCTCGGTGGAGCCGGCGTTCATGCGCGGCATGCTGCTGATTGGCGCGTTGCAGTTCGGCGTGACCTACGTTTGCCTGTACTTGAGCTTCCGGGTACTGACGGTGCCGGAAGTGTTGCTGTTCACCATCCTCACGCCGTTGCACGTGACGTTGATCGAAGATGCACTGAACCGCCGCTTCAACCCGTGGGCGCTGATCGCCGCACTGGTGGCGGTCGCAGGCGCGGCGGTGATCCGCTACGACCGGATCAACCCGGACTTCTTCATGGGCTTTTTGCTGCTGCAACTGGCCAACTTCACCTACGCCGCCGGGCAGGTGCTGTACAAGCATCTGGTGGCAAAACACCCGAGCGATCTGCCGCACTACCGACGTTTCGGTTTCTTCTACCTCGGCGCACTGGCGGTGGCGTTGCCGGCGTTCCTGCTGTTCGGCAAATCCAACTTCCTGCCGGAAGCTCCGCTGCAATGGGGCGTGCTGGTGTTCCTCGGTCTGGTCTCGACCGCGCTCGGTTTGTACTGGTGGAACAAGGGCGCCTGCCTGGTCAACGGCGGCACCCTGGCGGTGATGAACAACCTGCATGTGCCGGTGGGGTTGCTGCTGAACCTGCTGATCTGGAATCAGCACGAAGAACTGGGGCGGTTGTTCATTGGTGGCAGCGTGATTCTGGCGGCGGTGTGGATCAGCCGGTTGGGGATTCGCCAGTCGGCGCCAGTTGCTCCACCAGAAACTCGATAAACGCCCGGGTCTTCTGCGGCACCCGTCGCGCTGACGAATACACCGCGTTGATGGTGATCGCCGGGGCCTGCCATTCGCACAGTACCGGCACCAGTCGTCCCGCTGCCAATGACTCTTCGACGATGAAGTCTGGCAGCAGCGCAATGCCCATGCCGGCCTCGGCCGCTTGCGCCAGCAGGTCGCCGTTGTTGGCGTGCAGCGGCCCGGTCACGTTGACCCGCTGCGTTTCTTTGCCGTTGCACAGTTGCAGGCTGACCCCGCTCTGCAGATAGCCGTAGTTCAAGCATTGATGTGAGCGCAGATCCTGCGGGGTCTGCGGCGTGCCTGCGCGTTCGAGGTAAGCGGGGGAGGCGACCATGATTCGTGGGGCGGGCGCCAGTTGCCGGGCGATCATGGTCGAGTCGGGCAGGCTGGCGATGCGGATGGTCACGTCGAAGCCGCCGCGCACCGGATCGACCTGCTGGTCGCTGAGCACCAGTTGCAGTTCGATGTTCGGGTGTTGCTCATGGAACAGCGGAATCAGCTTGCCCAGCCGTCGCAGGCCGAACGACATCGGTGCGTTCACCCGCAACACCCCGCGCAATTCGCCAACTCCGTCCCGAGCTCGCTGCTCGGCCTCGTCCAGCGCCGCAATCACTTCCCGCGCCGCTTCGAAATACTCCGCTCCGGCCTCGGTCAGGTGCAGGCTGCGGGTGGTGCGTTGCAGTAGTTGCACACCGATGGCTTCTTCCAGCGCCTGAATCTGTTTGCTGACTTTCGAGCGTGGCACGTCCATGGCACGGGCGGCGGCCGCGAAGCCGTTCTCGCCGACCGTCACCACGAAGGCGCGCATGCATTCGATGCGATCCATGATTATCCCTATTTTAGAATCAATGATTCTCGATTTTAGGGAATTGTCCCTTTATCGGCTAGCCCCTAAAGTGACATCCAAGCCGAGACAACAACGCCGAAGACGGCCAGACACTCGACTCACCCATTACCCGATCGAAACTCTGAATCGACATCAAAAGGAACGCGCCATGTCTATCCGTGAACTGCTGAACCCTACCAATTCCGCCCTGATCCTGATCGACCACCAGCCACAAATGGCTTTCGGCGTACAGTCGATCGACCGTCAGACCCTGAAGAACAACACCGTCGGCCTGGCCAAGGCAGCGAAGATCTTCAACGTGCCGACCATCTACACCTCTGTCGAAACCGAAAGCTTCAGCGGCTACATCTGGCCGGAACTGCTGGCGGTGCACCCGGAGCAGAAACCGATCGAGCGCACCTCGATGAACTCCTGGGAAGACAAGGCGCTGGTTGACGCAGTGAAGGCCACCGGTCGCAAGAAACTGATCATCGCCGCACTGTGGACCGAGGTCTGCCTGACCTTCCCGGCCCTGGAAGCCCTGGCCGAAGGCTACGAGGTGTATATCGTCACCGACGCGTCCGGCGGCACCACCAAGGAAGCCCATGACATGTCGGTACAGCGGATGATTCAGGCCGGCGCAGTACCGGTGACCTGGCAGCAAGTGCTGCTCGAGTACCAGCGTGACTGGGCGCACAAAGACACTTATCAGGCGGTGATGGACCTGGTGCTGGAACACAGCGGCGCTTACGGCATGGGTGTCGATTACGCCTACACCATGGTGCACAAGGCGCCGCAACGGCAGGCCAAGTAATTTAGGGAAACGATGCAAAACCTGTGGGAGCCAGCCTGCTGGCGATTGCAGTGGATCAGACCGATCAATGTCTGATGACACTCCGCAATCGCCAGCAGGCTGGCTCCCACATTTGATCGGCGGTGTTACATGAGGTGTTTTTCAGCTTCAGGTATGTGCGCCGAACCCAACACCGCCGGCAATAGCCCCGACCGCAAATCCCCACCACTCGGCTGCTGATACAGGCTCAACCCGAACTCTGGCAACACCGCCAGCAGGTAATCGAAAATATCCCCCTGGATCCGCTCGTAATCGGCCCACACCGTGGTGGTGGTAAAGCAGTAGATTTCCAGCGGAATGCCCTGGGCCGTGGTCTGCATCTGGCGGACCATGCAGGTCATGTTCGGCTGGATCTCCGGGTGACTCTTCAGATAGGCCAGCGCATAAGCGCGGAAGGTGCCGATGTTGGTCATGCGCCGACGGTTGGCCGACATCGCCGCGACGTTGCCCTGCGCTTCGTTCTAGGCCTTGAGCTCGGCTTTCTTGCGGGCCATGTAGGCGGTCAGCAGGTGCACCTGGGAGAGTTTCTCTTCTTCATCGTCGCGGATGAAACGCACACCGCTGGCGTCGATGAACAGACTGCGCTTGATCCGTCGCCCGCCGGATTGCTGCATGCCGCGCCGTACAACCGGTAATTTTTCATACTATCTAGACCCTTCCTACAGCCACGGCCCTCCCCCGAAATGCCCAAAAACCACCAACCCTCTCATCAACTCGGATTTCCGACCGAGGATGTCCCCATGGGCCTTGACCCGATCTTCACAAACTATGTACTAAGTACTAAGTCCAAAAATCCCTACAAGGAGCTACCCCGAATGGAATCACCCAGCACCCTTCCGGCCCTGCTGCCAAAGCAGAACCTGAAACCCCTAGAGCCAATGCCAGCCTCCACTGAGCTCACCCCAACCCCACCAGAGCCTCACCAGACTCTGGAGCTCCACCAAGCCCCGCACCCTCAGCCTGAAGGCGCGTCAGCTCTATCACTGGCTCTTCACGAAGGTCTCATGTACCAGCGCACTCTTCCGCGAGAAGAACGCACCACCCACTTGGGCGTGTTTGCTTACGAAACACTCGATGCCATTACGCGAGTGATAGAACAGCATTTGCCATCCTTCAAGCCAGACCTAAGCGCGCTACTCAATCTTCTAACTGTCGCGTCCCAATCAACTCTCACACCTGAGCAAGCGACTGAGTTAAGAGAAACTTATAATCGAACCCATGAAAAGGTCTTTCCCGTAAACGAGATGTATCTCTACTGGTGCCACCAGTTCCATGGGCTTTCGGAAGATCACAGCCTGAGATCTATTTCTTGGGATCATCTGAAAAGGCTGGAAGAAGAATCATATGCGGATGATGAGCTAAAGGCCCTTGTCCACGAACTCAAGTTGTCCTTTGGACGTGTGAAGGATGTGTCTGATAGCCAGGGCTTCAGGCAGGTGTTTGAGTACTACGGCGAGGCGCTTGTATATTCAAAGCTCAGCAAGCACTTCAAGACTAAGCGGATCGCGGCGAAAAAAGATTCGATGCCTGACTTTGTTTGCGCTCTGCCGAACGGGAAGGAATTCTATGTTGAATTGAAGTCCTTGGATCTCGTACAGGCTCCGCTTCGATCAAATCAGATGCATGAAGATGCTATGAATCAGAATATCGCAATCGAAGACCAACTTCGGCAAGGTAATAAAGTCGCAATGGCGGAAAGGGAAATTGCTCCGTTCAAGCCACCGTTTGATGATGGATCATACGACCCGCGTTCTTTGTTGCTAGTGATTAATACGCTGATGAAGAAGGCGAGATCTGCCTTCAAGGAGTCTCAATTTGCCCAGGGGCCTACATTCGCTTTCATGCTCTGTGATCGATTGATGATTCCTGGTGGCAACCATAGCGTTGCCCCTCAGTACTTCGAGCGAGGAGGTGATGCAGTAGTGTCTGGTGCACTCTGGAACGCTTGTTTTGCCAAGATGGGCTGGCCAATTTTCAGGATGCCAGACTTTGAGGGGGCTCCGGGGCTGGAGGGCCATATGTCAGAACATGGGTTGTTTGTGGATGAGTACGTCAAGTTTCCAACTGGTGCGGTGGTTTTTTCTAAGTTTGGATGGCAAGAGGATACCTTGATGGGTCTCTATGACTCCAAATGGCAGCCGAATCCAGAGTGGAGTGTGGATGACACTACTGAAGTGATTCACGTGCTATGCACGGCGTACAACGATGAGCGAAACTCTTATGGTCAGTCTGTCGCCATGACCTGATATTACTGAGTGCCTTAAAAGCCAACTGGTCAGCGCCAGGAAATGGAGCGGGATGACACACACAACATCCCGCACCCAATTCATGGGTAGAGCTTGAACGCACTGTCGGGATAGCGCTGGTCGGCCCGTAGTTCCCGGGTATCCAGCCCATAGGTACGCAGTAGCCACCGTGAGTCGCCACCGGCCTCGCCGCCCACTACGCCGCGGCCATGCAGTCCCACGCGATTGTTGACGAGCAGGATATCGCCGGGTGCAATGACGACAGACGCGGAGCATTCCTGACAGGCCTGCTCGAAGCGCGTTATCGCTTGGCTCGCAAGCTCAGAGTCAAAATCGGTTTCCGACGCACTGTGGCTGTAGCGAATCCAATACCCATCCTCGGTTTCGAACAGCAGTTGGATGCCGGCCATTACCTCCAGCAGCGAACTGTCCTTGCCGAAGAGTTTGCGCAGCCCACGCTTGAAGGTTTTTTGAGGGCGGAGGATGTACTGAGGCTTCGTCAGCTCATTGATCTCCTCGCTGGTCAGTTTCTGCAGGACAGCAGAGAGTGGCATGACCGTGGTGGTAGTGCCGTCAGGATTACGAAGGCCGCTCAGGCAGACAAAGTCAGGGGAAGGGGCTACGCGCTCGTCAAACTCATGCGGTAGACCGCGAACCGGGAACGAAACCCCGTCGGTATGGCCGCGCATATCGCTCTTGGACTTTTCCGCAAAGTCATCATCGCCCGGAAGCACCACTAGGTTCACGAACAGGTGGCCGTCATTCTCGGAGCCATAGGAAATGGTGTCCGAATTGAGCGCGGCGAGGCAAACCACCGCGCTGGCCCTGGCGGCGACGGTAGTGGCAACGTCAGGCACGGGGACGAAAGCGATTGGCGTTTCTGGCAGATCGTGAATGTCAAAGACACCGCGCAGATGAATCAACGGATTCGCCCAAGCGCTGCGCTGGAGGTTGTAGAGGTCGACGTTGACCTCAGTGAGAGCGGCAACGACTTGGGGTAAGAGATACGCACCAAGCTCCACCGGATTGCCGAGCGCTGCGAGGCAGGATTCGAGCGAGTTATCGTGCATCCACTGGCTCACTGAACCTCGGATAGCCTTGGAAAAATGAGCGTCGATCAATTGTGTCCCTACCATCGCGAGTGATATAAAGATGATATACAAGCGCCTTTTGGCGCACCACTGCTTCCGTCCAGATGCCCAGAGTTTACCATGAAACGTAATGTCAATTTGCCGTCGCCATCCCTCAGCGCTCCGCTCAGGGCGTGGTCGGATTACCTGGGATGGGTGTCTGCGACGGCGGATTTTAAGATGGTAGGGGACGTTTGTCAGTGTACGGTTGCTACATCGGAGGGACAGATCCTAGAGGTGCAGGCGGCAACCCCAGATCTTCTTGCCAAGCAGGTCATGGCCGACCTGACTGCAAACATGGTGGTTCCGCCGACCATTGATGGCTCAGCACTCTCATCCCTTCAAGATGCAGGGAAGCAACAGAAACTGCAGCAAGGTGAGCTAGGGCAAGGTGAACCCAAGCCCGTGACTCCCGAAGGTCTACAAACTCAAGCGTCGCCACAGGAGGTGTCTATGCGCAGTCATTACGAACCCGCTTTGCCTCGTGCATCGCAAGCGCCGCGATCAACATCCGTGACCATCACCAAGGGCACATTGCAGACGGTAGGCGTATATGTGCCGGTAGCTATGCATGAAGCGCTTAAGGCAGTTGCGGAGAAGCAGAGCAAGAAATTCTCTGTGCTCGTTCGAGAGATGGTCGAGAGTGGCTACGAGCGTTTTGAGGATGCGATCGAAGAGCGTAACGGGAGAAAGGTGCTCGAGGGCTATGAGCGGAAGGTGGCGAGCTATGATGGCCAGTCCGAACAGTGGATGGCCCGACTTGATCGCAAGCTCAGTCTGGAGCTCAGGTTGACCGCGAAGGAATACGGACGGTCGGCTTCTCAAATCGTGGGTGGGCTATTGGCTGAGGAGCTTTCTCATTGCCCACAAGCCCAAGCGGTTGCTTCATCCATCTCTGCCACTGGCCACGCAGTTTCTACTACCGCTGCCCGAGTAATCGCTGATCCAGCTGAAGTGGCACGTGCTCAAGCCGAGATTGCAGGTCTTGTCGGCCCTAAAGCCAACGAGCTGGCCATTCACCTGGGCCTTCCCGGCAAGCGCAAATTGGTCAACGAGGTGCTGGTTGGGATGGTTCGTGCACCTGGCGTCTTGATGAGAAATGTCGCCGAGTATTTCCAGGTTTCGCCAGAAGCGGTGAATGAAGCGGTGAGTTTGAATTTCCGTCAGTTAGCGGCACCTTCCTTTAAAGCTTCCAACGGCCAGCCGAGGGTGCTAACAGAACCTGTTTCTTGGGAAGAGGCTGTAAAAGCGCTCAAGTTACCTCATGATGAAGAGGCGCAACTGTTGGCTTTAGGGGACTGATATGAATCCGTTCGACCGCGCACGAATCCAGGCTATCAATGCACGGGCGAAACTCATCGCTGCGTGCGGTCAACAGTATCCGACCAGCACGCAATTGCTTGACGTTGCTGAAGCGACGTTAGGCATTGCGATCGAGTGGGTGACTCCCGATGACTATGCGTTGGGTGGAGCCGATGCGCTTCTACAGCGGTCGATACACACGATCCTGATTCGTGATGACGTTCGACAGGAGGCGAAAGCTTACCTATTGGCTCACGAACTGGGCCATTGGTATCTCGACTCACCCCAACCCGCTCCTGGCACTTCTACAGTGTCTTTTATCGCCGACCCCGACGATGAAGTTGATACCACCACCCGCACCACCAGCCCCGGCAGTGCAGTGGTGGAGGGGTATGGTGCATGGGAGCGCAACGAGCTCCAGGCAAACGTCTTTGCGCGAGAGCTGTTGCTACCTAGGACAGTAGCAAGAGCATTGTGGTCAGCAGGATGGCGTTCTCGATTGATAGCGACGCGTTTTCTGTTGCCGCTAGAAGTCGTAAGGCAGCAATTGGCAGACGCGCTGCTGCTCCCTGATGTCCCCCCAGTTCCTCCGGCTCCCGCACATCCCCCGAGCGATGCCCAGCGTCTTGCGGCTGAGGCTCAAGAGAAATTCGTCAATGTGGTTGCAGGCCCAGGAACGGGTAAGACCACGACGTTGATACACCGAGTGGCTCATTTGATCTCCAGCGGGGTTCCCGCCAATAGAATTTTGGTGATGACCTTTACCAACCGCGCCGCCCAAGAGCTTGTCGAGCGGTTGACGGCAGCCAATGTTCCGAATGCTTCACAGGTATGGGCTGGCACCTTCCATTCGTTCGGGCTTGAGCTCCTGCGAAAGCACCACCTTCTTTTCGGTCTCACACCTCAGATCAAGATCGCTGATGCGCTGCAGCAAGTCAGGATGATGGTCGAAGAACTGCCCACCCTGCAGCTCGAATATTTCTTCAGGTTGAGCAACCCGTATGACTGGTTGCCTGATGTGTTGAGGATCATCCATCGTCTGAAAGAAGAATTGGTCACCCCGGACGAATACGCTGCGATCGTTCGAGCATTACCGACGGTTGAGCCCGATGTTGAGCGAGAGCGTAACGACATAGTGACACTCTACAGGGCCTACGAAGCCGTACTGCGGCGAGAAGGGTGGGTGGACTATCCAGACCTTCTGGTTCGACCCACTGTACAAGCGCGTGATGATCGTCCGTCCTTGGCGGCTTTCCTAGAACAGTACGATCACGTCCTGGTGGATGAGTACCAGGACGTCAACCATGTGATGATCGAGTTCGTCAAAAAGATCGGATCGCCGCAACGTTGCCTGTGGGTGGTCGGTGATATTCGTCAGGCTATTCATCACTGGCGTGGTGCGTCGATCCAAAGTCTGCTCAAGCTTGATGAGGCGTACATTGCCAGAGGACAGGCTGCCTCTATCAAACGATACAGCTTGGACATCAACCGGCGCAGCTCTCCAGAGATTCTTCGTCTGGTCGAACGGGCTGGAACCGAGCATGTGTTACAGCCACTCGTGCCGCTGGATCCTGTATCACCCTCTCGCTCCATGAGCGGGGTTATGCCAGCTTTATTCCACACCCAAAGGGATACTCAGAGCAGTGTCATCGTCACCGAGATTACTCAGTGTCGAGCGGCAGGGCACTCGTACGGCAGTCAGGGCATCATTAGCTCAACGAATGCTCAAGTAGACAAGCTTGCCCAAGACATTGAGGCAGCTGGCATTCCTGTGTTGCACCTGGGTGAGTTGAACCAGAGGCCTGAAGTCAAAGAGTTAATGTGCCTGATGCAACTGCTGGCGCAGCGTTCGCCTGGAGCGCTCCTCGGCTTGTTCGGACGTGCAAACTTGAGAATGCCGGCGGCAGACATAGAGGTGCTGACGAACCAGTCCAAGTTAGGTTTCAACCACCAGCGTGGTCGTTGGCTGAGCCGCCCCGCTCCAGGGCTGTCGGCGCAAGGGCAACAGGTTGTCCAGGTGTTGAGTGATTTATTGGAAGGGGCCACGCGAAGCTCCCGCCCTTGGGTGTTTGTCTGTGACCTCCTGTTTGAAAAAGGCTTTGGGTTGGAGTCGCTGGCTGATCAGTCTGCCACTGCGCAGATCAATCGCCTGGCGTTATGGCAATTCCTCTACGGGGTTCGCAATAGTGATGGAGTTGGTAGCCAAGCGACGTTATCGAAGTTTTTGGTCAGAGAAGATTTTCGGCGGTATATCGGGCAACGATCAGGGGAGCGCGCGCTTCCACCCGAGGCGGCTGCGATCGAGGCTGTGAGGCTCATGACCGTCCATGGCAGCAAAGGGCTTGAGTTTGACGTGGTGCACATGGCCAATGTCGAAAAGACCAAGTTTGGAGCAGAGGCACCGCCACGTTTTGATGAGCGCCAGGCGTTGCTACTGCCCCCTGAAGCGCTGCACAGCACGCAAGCGCTGCGCCTCCAAGGTGAGGCCATCGAGCGGAACAATCTGTTGTACGTTGGCCTGTCCAGGGCGAGAGATCGGTTAAAGGTCTACGGCGGCACTGATGCCACAACGATCCCCGATCCCCTGCGTGATCCTTCAGTAATACCTGCTAGCGTCGCGAGGGCCTCAGTTCCAGTAGCGGCGACTTTCACGCGTATACCCATGACACCACCCGTGGCTATGACCTTCGCTGCCCTGAATGGGTTCATGACCTGCTCCCTGCAATATCACTATGCCCAAGAATTGAATCTTCCCATCGAACAGGAGTTGGATGTCTCAATTCGGGCTCGTCGAGCAGTGCTGGCAGGGCTTGAATACTTCTACCGAGATGGAATGAAGACCGATGACGCCTTCCTTAGAGCCTGGGGTGAAAAACCGTTGCCGTCAGAGGCAGAGGACAAAATGCTGATGGAGCACGCTAGGATCGCCTTTGATCGAGGTGCTTCATGGCAGCCGGGTAGCGCGTCTTATGTACCTGAAACGACCGCCAGCGTGAATGGCCAGGCCATTACCATGCCCTGGATGCTTCGCGAGGCGAGTGGTGATGTGATCTGGCTGCGCACGGGGGTAGGCCTGAGTGCCGTAGCGCGAAATGTTCGACCTATCTTGGAGAATCTGGGAGGTAGGCGTTGCAACCGAATATCTATTCATTCGCTCGTCACGGGGCTTTCTGAAGACGCAGTTCCGTCTGCAAGAGCTAGCAGTACCAGTGTGTTTAAGGCGATCGGGGCATTGCATGCTGGTGAGCGTAAAGCAACCCGAGGTAAACACTGCAATCGATGCGCCTATTCGACGATTTGTGCTCAGAGGCACTGATCGTCTTGGTTGCGGGTCTTGATCCATCCCGATCATTGACGTTGACCAAGTCGCCGCCTTGTACAGGTTGACCGGAGGAGTGGATGAAGGCTGTAGATAAGGAAAGAAGTAGCTATGACCTACATAAGCTTGCCGCAAGATCAGCAGAGAGTGATCGGCGCTATGGACAGGCAGGCTTTTGAGTCGGCAATTGACCGATGTGTGACGGACGAGAGGGGCTCTCCACTGGACGGACTTGGCCTCAGAGAGAGTTGGAAATATATGGGTCAATGCTTGGGGCGTTCGAGCGTGTTATAGCCGAATACAATAAAGCCAATTCTTTTTGCAAAGCGCGAGCAACTAGGGACGACGTGTTGTACGCCGGTCGAGATCCTGCCCATGCTCTAGCAGCGATGAAGGCTCGAGTTGAAATGGAGTAGAAAGAAAGGTAGCTGTTTCAAGTCGATAATCAGATCAGGCCACCCTTGCACTTAAACAAGCGGTTAAGCGTAAGCGCTATTAATAGTTAGCGAGCTTTCTCGGTATCGAATTGGGTGATGGGTCATATAACGTTTATCTGGTGCGGTGTGATCCTCGCAGCGGTGTGGATAAGCTCGCTGGGGATTCGCAAGCCGCAGGTTGCACGTGAGCTTTTGCATTGGGTTTCACCGTTTTTTTTTCTGGAAAAATAAATGAATATGCATGACGCTAATAGGTCTCTCGAGGAAATTAGAGCACAGCAACGATCGATTTTTGGTGTCGCGATCTGTTCACTCCTCGCACTTGTCGTAGCACTTTTTCTGGGAGGTGCTGACGATCCTTATCCTAATGCAGCGTTGTTAATGGCTTGTGTTTCTTTGTTTGCTGGGTTGTTTGTCTTTTTCTCATACATGGAAATGACATTGGCCAAACATCTGGTTAACTTCAGAGCGACCGTGATTATCTGGGTCGTTCTGCTGACATTGCTGGGGTATATCGGAAAAATCAGGGCCGGAAACGATATTAACCACATATTTCATACAGATTCAGGCGTATTTCCCCTGACCCTGTTTGCAGCCACGGTGCTGCATGTGGCCGACTTGTTAAAGTGGTTGGTTGGCGGGGTAATGCTAATTTTGATTCTTGTTACTTGGTTGGCGCGCAGGGAAGTTCTTGCGAGGCAGAATGGGATTATTATTTTTTGCACACATGTTGTAATTATTGTGACATTGTTTTTGGCTTCGGTGCTTATCTGGGGTAGGGTGTCTAGCGAAGATCGTCGATTGCAGTTCGTCTATCGATTGGCACACATTGCAGATTTCAACTCGTCGTTTCGTTGCAAGGGAATCAGTGACGAACGATTCAGTGTTGTTTTTCTGGACGGAAACAAAACGCGTGTACTGGTAGCGGAAAAAATTGAATCTGATTTGTATTATTATAAGAAAGCCGAAATATTTCAGCCGGTGAGCGTGCCTGAAGAGTTTCCTCAAATGGATTGTGTTTATGAGTCTAACAATCCAACGTGGGATTTGAGGTTGCAGCGGTAATAACTTTCATTGAGTGTGTTAACAATCTAAGAGTTAGGCTCGCGAGAGCTTGTTGAGTTGAGTTTTTCTAGAACTCTCGCGGGCTTAGCTTTTAAAGCAAATGTTTCTCAGCCTCGGATATATACGCCGAGCCCAACACAGCCGGCAATATCCCGGAACGCAAATCCCCACCGCTCGGCTGCTGATACAGGCTCAACCCGAACTCCGGCAGCACCGCTAGCAGGTAATCGAAAATATCCCCCTGGATCCGCTCGTAATCGGCCCACACCGTGGTGGTGGTAAAGCAGTAGATTTCCAGCGGAATGCCCTGGGCCGTGGTCTGCATCTGACGGACCATGCAGGTCATGTTCGGCTGGATCTCCGGGTGACTCTTCAGATAGGCCAGCGCATAAGCGCGGAAGGTGCCGATGTTGGTCATGCGCCGGCGGTTGGCCGACATCGCCGCGACGTTGCCCTGCGCCTCGTTCCAGGCCTTGAGCTCGGCTTTCTTGCGGCCCATGTAGGCGGTCAGCAGATGCACCTGGGAGAGTTTTTCTTCTTCATCGTCGCGGATGAAGCGCACACCGCTGGCGTCGATGAACAGACTGCGCTTGATCCGTCGCCCGCCGGACTGCTGCATGCCGCGCCAGTTTCTGAATGATTCGGACATCAGGCGCCAGGTCGGGATCGAGACGATGGTCTTGTCGAAGTTCTGCACCTTGACCGTGTGCAGGGTGATGTCGACCACGTCACCATCGGCGCCGACCTGCGGCATTTCGATCCAGTCGCCGACCCGCAGCATGTCGTTGCTGGTCAGTTGCACGCTGGCGACGAACGACAGCAAGGTGTCCTTGTAGACCAACAGGATCACCGCCGACATCGCACCCAGACCCGACAGCAGCAACAGTGGTGAACGGTCGATCAGGGTGGCGACGATGATGATCGCGCCGAACACGTAAAGGACCATTTTCGCCAGTTGCACATAGCCCTTGATCGAGCGGGTGCGGGCGTGTTCGGTGCGGGCGTAGATGTCCAGCAGTGCATTGAGCAGGGCGCTGACCGACAACAGCAGGAACAGAATGGTGAACGCCAGCGCCACATTGCCGAGGAACACCATGGCGGTCTTGCTCAGTTCCGGCACCAGGTGCAGGCCGAACTGGATCACCAGCGATGGCGTCATCTGCGCCAGACGCTGAAACACCTTGTTATGCCGAAAATCGTTGAGCCAGTGCAGCGCCGGTTGGCGACCGAGCATGCGGCTGGCATGCAGGATCAGGTAGCGCGCCACTCGTCCGAGGACCAGCGCGATCACCAGCAGCAGGACCAGAGCCAGGCCGGCGTGCAGGAGCGGGTGCTGATCAAGGGCACCCCAGAGGTCTTGGGCGTTGAGCCAGAGCTGTTTGAAATCCATGAGTGAGACGATTCTTCTGTTGGACGCGACGGGCGATTAGAGCATTTAAGACGCTGTGTATTACCGTTGGAGACAAATCGAGCAACAAAAAAGCCACTGATTACCGCGGATTTCACAAAGAAACTCGGCCTGAGCGCTCGAAACCGGTAACCTATGCAGCTGATTTTTTGCATATCTTCGAGGTAGCACCCGTGTTTTCCCAATTCGCCCTGCACGAACGCCTGCTCAAAGCCGTGGCCGAGCTGAAATTTGTCGAGCCAACGCCTGTGCAAGCCGCGGCCATTCCGCTGGCGCTTCAGGGGCGTGACCTGCGGGTGACGGCGCAAACCGGTAGCGGCAAGACCGCCGCTTTCGTCCTGCCGATCCTCAACCGCCTGATCGGCCCGGCCAAGATCCGCGTCAGCATCAAGACCCTGATCCTGCTGCCGACCCGCGAGCTGGCCCAGCAGACCCTGAAGGAAGTCGAGCGCTTTTCGCAGTTCACTTTCATCAAGTCCGGCCTGATCACCGGTGGTGAAGATTTCAAGGTCCAGGCCGCCATGCTGCGCAAGGTGCCGGACATCCTGATCGGCACCCCGGGCCGGATGATCGAGCAACTGAACGCCGGCAACCTCGACCTGAAAGAAGTCGAAGTGCTGGTGCTCGACGAAGCCGACCGCATGCTCGACATGGGTTTCGCCGAAGACGTGCAGCGTCTGGTCGACGAATGCCCGAACCGTCAGCAGACCATGCTGTTCTCCGCCACCACCGGCGGTTCCGGCCTGCGCGAGATGATCGCCAAAGTGCTGAACAATCCTGAGCACTTGCAGCTCAACGCGGTCAGTCAGCTGAACGACACCACCCGTCAGCAGATCATCACCGCCGACCACAACCAGCACAAAGAACAGATCGTCAACTGGCTGCTGGCCAACGAGACCTACCAGAAGGCCATCGTCTTCACCAACACCCGGGCCATGGCCGACCGCATCTACGGCCGCCTCGTCGCCCAGGAATACAAGGCGTTCGTGCTGCACGGCGAGAAAGACCAGAAAGATCGCAAACTGGCGATCGACCGTCTGAAGCAGGGCGGTGTGAAGATCCTGGTAGCCACCGACGTGGCGGCCCGTGGTCTGGACGTAGACGGTCTGGATCTGGTGATCAACTTCGACATGCCACGCAGCGGCGACGAATACGTACACCGCATCGGTCGTACCGGCCGTGCCGGCAACGACGGTCTGGCGATCTCACTGATCTGCCACGGCGACTGGAACCTGATGTCGAGCATCGAGCGTTATCTGAAGCAGAGCTTCGAGCGCCGCACCATCAAGGAAGTCAAAGGCACCTACGGCGGACCGAAAAAAGTCAAGGCCTCGGGTAAAGCTGTCGGCGTGAAGAAGAAAAAGACCGACGCCAAGGGCGACAAGAAGAAAACCGCCGCCAAGACCCCGACCAAGCGCAAGAGCGCCAACCGTCCGAAACCGGATTCTCTGGTGAGCAGCGACGGCATGGCCCCGCTCAAGCGCCGCAAGCCGGCAGCGCCTGCGGCTGAATAAGCCGTTCCAGACGCCGAAAAAAACCCGGACAGTGTCCGGGTTTAATGAGATGGTCAGCCTGACCGAGAAGCCCTGCAGGTTTACGCTTGCAGGGCTTTTTATTGCCGGCGTTTGTCAACTGCCCAGCTGTCCACGGGTGTCGGCATCAAAGCGCTGCTTGGTCTGATCCGCCTTCGGTTTGAGCTGCGCGAGCAGGGCGGCCTCGCTGTACAGCCCGGGCAGCGCCAGCTCCTTGGGCGTTGGCTCGATCGGGATCAGCACATCTTCACCGACCGCATGCAGCCAGATGGCCACGACCTGCAGCGCCGAAACGAACAACACCCGCAGCTCAACGGTTTTGCCCTGCAGCTGTGGCGATTGCTCCGCCAGCTTCAGCGCATCGACCGTGGCGCTCGCCAGGTTGCCGTGGTTCAACGAGGCGAACTCGACGTGACCGCGGACCTCAGCCAATTGCGCATCGGCAATTGACACGCCGTCGGCAAACACCAGGTAATGCCAGTCACCGAGCCGGGCATCCTTCAGGCCTTTGCCTTGGCTCAGATCCTCCAGGCTCAACGAATAACCGCGATAGGCCTCGCTCAGGCTGATTTTCGCCGGCACCGCACTGGCGAACTGGCGATTGATGCCAAACCCCTGGGTTTGAAGCGCCGCTTGCAATACTGGACGCAAGGTCTGCACGCCGTTGGAAGGCGCCTTTGGATAAGTCAGTTGCATGATGTCGCCCTCCTAGTTTCTCGCCGTGAAGTAAGTGTGAGTCCAGTTGCCGCCACCGTTGTAGGAACCGGGGAATGAATTCAGTGCGCGGGTCGAGTAGCCATAGATCGAATCCGCGACCAGCACATAGTTGCCGTTGGTGCCGTAGATCGTAAGGAAGTGCGCACCGCCGCCGTACCAGGCACAGCGCAGACCGACGGGGCGGCCCATGTTGATCTGGTTCTGAATGGCCGACATCTGCAACGACCCCTGATTCATCCCGTTGTAGCTGCGGGTGGTTTGCAGGGCCGAATCCAGGTAGCCGTAGACGTTACACGGCCCCGGCTGGCTGCAGCAGTTGCGGTTCAGTTGGGTGCTGGCAACGCCGCACTGGGTCCAGGACCCGGTGCCGTAATAGTTGCCGATCGAAGCGGAAACCGCGGCCCAGCACCAGTTGGTCTGGGTCTGTTGCTGCATCGTGAAGTTGAGGCTTGGGGCCGCCAGAGCCTCGGCCTGTGGAGCTGCTTCGACCTCGACCAGATGCGCGTCGAGCAGATGGCCGGTCAGGCACCCGGGCAGGGTGTTGCCGGTGAACTGCGTTGTTTCAGTGGTTAACATTTTTCAATCCTCCATGAATGAAAACAAATGTCCTGCATAGATGTGCGAGCCGTCGGCGGTTAAGGGGTGCCACTTCTGCGGCGGGTTCCGAACAGGCTCGAGGTAACCCTAGGTCTGTATATGCATTTGTGCAAATAAATAAATGCACAAATGCAATTTTGCGGGCGAAAGGACACTGCGTTCAGCATGTCCTTTGTGGTGGAAGTTGAAGCGCGAGGCCTTTGCCCACGTCGTTACCCTTCGGTTTTATGCTCGGCCGAATCCAGCTCCTTCAAGCGCTGATCGATCAGCTGGCATTTGTCCGGCAGATCGGCAGAGGCGGTGCCCAGATCCATTTTTTGCAGCTCGGCATTGATTTCCCTGGCCTTGGTCGGGTTTTGCTCGGTGAGTTTTGCCACTTCCTGGGCCAGTTGCTCGCGCTTGGCGGTGGCTTCTTCCGGGGTGCAGGCCCAGACGGGCAGGGCGCAGGCGAAGGTGGTGGCAAGAGTGAGTTGGAGCAGGGTTTTCATGGGGGCAGGCCTCGGATCCGGTTAAGGCGGGTTAATCGGTTGAGGGCTGTGTCCAGTGAAAAGTTCAGTGTCTTTGCCGGCTCAGTCGCCGTGGCAGCAACTGGATTTTTGCTCTGTGTCATACCGATCATGATGCCGCACCCACTCCATGATCTCGTCCTCGTTCCGGCCTTTGGGCGTGAGGTCGAGAAAGTTGTAGGCGCCGACCAGCATGTCCAGACCTCGGGCGTACGTTGAGTAGGTATGGAATATCTCGCCGTTATTGGCGTGATAAAACACGCTCAGCCCCGGCATCTCTTCCTCGGCACTGTCAGTCTTTTCATAGTTGTAGGTAACCTTTGCGGCTTCGGCGTCTTCTGCGTGGGCGCAAACACCAAAGTCGTAGTTAAAGTCGGAACCGTCTGACGACACCCAGTCGAACTTCCAGCCCATCCGCCGCTTGAACGCCTGGAATTCGGCAAATGGTGCGTGGGATACCGCCACCAACGCGATGTCGTGATGGGCGAGGTGCAAATTGGCGCCGTCGAAGTGGTCTGCGAGGAAGGAACAGCCCTGGCAGCCTTCTTCCCAGCCTTTGGCGAACATGAAGTGGTAAACGATGAGCTGGCTGTGGTCGCCGAACAGATCGGCCAGTTTCATTTCGCCGTCCGGCCCCATGAAACGATAGTCCTTGTCTACCTTCACCCATGGCAGAGCGCGGCGTTTGGCGCTGAGGCGGTCGCGCTCCCGGGTGAAGGCCTTTTCATCGGCCAGATGCTGCTTGCGGGCGGTGAGCCACTCTTCGCGCGACACCACCGGATGATTCTCAACGTTCATGCTGATTTCTCCTGCGGGGGTTGAAAACGTCTGTCTCAGACTAGTCGCTCGACACCTGCAAGATTCGACAGACCGCCGGTCGGTCAGGGTGGTAAACGAAGCTGAACGGCTACTGCCCGCTCGGGTCACAACCTAAGACAGCGCCATTAATCACGCGCACCGGAGGTTGAATCAGGATGACGACTTATAACTGGGATTTGATTGAACGCCTGCTGCATGAAGTGCAGAACGGCGCAGGCCACAGCTTTGCGCCGCGGTCCTACGCAGAAGACTATGCGGCGGAAAAAGCGGCGGCAGGCGAGCCGATCGAGAATCTGGATCATTTGAAAACGATCGCCTGTGAATACGAGCAGAAGCTGTTGCTGCGCGGTTTTATCGAACCCCGTGGCGACGATGAGGGCAGCACCGGCAACAATTTCAGTCTGACTCCTCGTGGCTCGAGCCTGTTGAGCCTGATCGACAGCAGCATTCCCGGTAACGATCATCCGCGTCAGGTGCTGGATGAACAGGAGGATGCGCTGGATGAGGCGACGTTCGATCGTGTGGCGTCGAACGCGCAGATTGCCTGAACCCTCTGCGGGAGCCGGGTTTTCCGGCTGCCGAAGATTCAATGAATCTCAGCCAGCCTTCGCAGCTTGCAAACATTTGAGATCATTGAAGTCCTTGCGCACCCCGTCGATTTTCTTCAACAACCGCTGTCGTTGTTGTGGCGTACTCTCAGCCATCAGATCCACCGCCAGTGAACGCGCCTGCGCCTCGGTGTCGGCGTAGGCCTTGCGGTAATCCGCTGTCCATAAGCGCTCGCGGTAGACCAGAAGTGTCTCTATCCGCTGTGGGAAATCCGCACTTTTACGCTGGGCCACGGCGGCGCTGAACTGCTGTTGCCAGTGCGCTCGGTTGGCGATCCATTGAGTGTTCTGATCGCCCAGGGCTCTTGACCACGCCATTATGCGTTGCTCTTGCGTGGTGCTCAAAGGCCCGAGCCAGTCGTTGAGGCGCTTGTCCATCCGAGCGCCACGTTCGGCGATCTGCTGGGCCAGTGGTGGCTTCACATATTCCTGCTGGCGTTTGCGCAGATCCTTGGCAAACGCATCGTTCATTTCTGCGACCTGTTTGTCGTCCAGCCCTTGCAGCAACTCAATCGCCGACGGGGTAATCTGCCGGGCAGTTTCGGCAATTGCCTGCTTGGCCTCCAATGTGCGGGCCTGGAGCGCGGCGTCGGTGACCTGGTTGGTTTCGACCATGGTTTGCAGGCGATCCAGCCAGTCCAGATAACCCGGCAATTGGGTGGTGCAGTGCCAGCTCAGGTGTTCCTTGAGGCGCTCGTTGAACCAGCCTTTCTGTTCGCCTGTCATGTCCAGGTAGTCGCTGAGCGTCCATGGAATGATCACATCGAGATTGCGATAGGCGAGGCCGACGCGGCTGCACGCGCCGAGGGCGAGGGTGAAGATCAACAGGGTGGCGCAGTGTTTGAACCAGCGAGACATGAGCGAGTCCTTGCGAAAGCCAGGCGTCTGATTCTTATGTGAACGCAGGATGCTCCCGGCAGTTCAGCCAATCAATAGAACGCGCGTTCGGCCTTGAGCGTGACCAGCCCGTCGCACTGGCTGTTGTGCCCGGAATAGGCGGAGCAATCGCTGCCGCTGAGGCTGGAATTGCTGTAAGTCAGGTCCAGGTCAATGCCCATCACCGGCCGGGAAAACTTCACCGACCAATCGGTAAAACTGCTGACATACCCACCGTCCACCGAGACAGGAGTATTGAGCTGATGGGTGGTGTATTTCATGCTGATCCCGATGCCGAACGGCTGGTTGCCGCCCAGATCGGCGAACAAGGTGTTGTTCTGTTTGTCCGGGTCGTTGCTCAGTGCGATACCGAAACGGCTGCCGAGAAGGGTCAGGCCGCCGAACAGCTCCTGGCTGTCGAGGGTCTCGACCTTCGGATAGCTGTAATGGATCATCCCGACTTCGTAGCCGAGGGTTTGATCGAAAGGTTGCTTAAAGCCTACGTAGGAGTCGATCTCCAGATTCTTGCCCGGCGTCAGCCCCATGCTCGGCGCGTACTGGCCAATGTAGAGGCCGCTGTCGTGGCTCAGGTCGAGGCCGCCGTGGAACGAGCCGGCTGCCGAGGGCTTGACCAGACCCTGGGCCATGCTGCGGCTGGGCGTGGTGCCGAGTTTCAGGTCGAAGTCGCCGAGTTCGCGCTGGAAAATCTGCGCGTGCGCCACCGGGCTCGCCAGCAGTCCTGCAAGAATTAAACAGAGGGGTTTGAGCATGCGTCACTCCTTGAACAGCGAGCGCAGGGCGACGTACCTGCTGAAACGCTTGATCCAGACGCGTGCAAGGATACCGGCGAATGTGCGGCTTCGGAGGCCGTTCGTCGATTTCTGTTGTTTTGTTGAGTTTGATTAAACGCGACAGAGGCGGTGAGAGGGTTCCGGTCCAGACGCTTCGAAGCTCAAAGCGTCTTGGGACTGGTGTGTTGCGGGGGGATTACTTCTTGCCCAGGCTGATCTGCTTGGACGGGCCGAACGTCTGGCCGCTGACGCCCTTGGCAATTTGCTGGATCTCGCCGCCGGACTTGAGGAATGCCGCGATCTGATCGTTGATCGATTCGCTGGTCTCAACGGCTGGAGCTGGCTTTGCTTTGCTGGTGGATGCTTTTACACGCATGGCGGCCATTAACCTGTAGAAAAGTAACTCGGCCAGGCATCGTACAGGAATAACTTGACAATTGCTTGGTAAATATCCCCCGAAATAACCAACCTTGTTCGTGGATTATTCTTCGCTCAATAATTGAAATACCTCGCTAACCTGCTGTTTTAAATAAAAACATCGCTCGAGATCGGCATGATTTTCAACGGTCGGGAGCGGAGGAAAATCGCTGGGCCGGTCTGACGAATGGTGCCCGCTCGGCGGCAAACCTAGAAAAAATCAAGGCTTCGCGCAGATTTCCGTCGAGGTCAGGATCTGGCGCCCGACGAAGCCGGCAAAAACGGGTAGAATGCCGCCCACGCAATGAGGGTATTGGAAATGGCTTTAGTCGGGCGTTACAACAGTTTGCAAGTGGTGAAACACACTAACTTCGGTTTATATCTGGACGGCGGTGCCGACGGCGAAATTCTTTTGCCCAACCGTTATATTCCTAAAGATATTCCCAGCGAAGATGAAGACTGGCTCAATGTTTTCATTTATCTGGACAGCGATGACAAACTAATTGCCACCACTGAAAAACCGAAAGTTCAGGTCGGTGAATTTGCCAGTTTGAAAGTTGTTGAAATCAACAGTATCGGTGTGTTCCTCGATTGGGGGTTGCCAAAGGATCTGTTGCTGCCTTACTCCGAAGAAAAACGTCAGATGACCGCTGGCGAATACTGCGTGGTGCACGTCTACCTCGACAAACACACCCGCCGCATCACCGCCACTGCGCGACTGGATCGCTACCTCGACAAGACCCCGGCCAACTACAGCGCCGGCCAGGAAGTCGATCTGCTGGTGGCCGAAGCCACCGACATGGGCTTCAAGGCAATCATCAACAACAAGCACTGGGGCCTGATTCACAAGAACGAAATCTTCAAGTTCATGCGTTCCGGCATGCGCGAGAAAGGCTTCATCAAGGAAGTGCGCGCCGACGGTAAGATCAGCCTGAGCCTGCAACCGGTGGGGCAGGAGGCGGCCAGCAGTCTGAGTTCGAAGATCCTCGCCAGGCTGCGCGAAAGCAACGGCACCCTGGCCGTCAGCGACAAGAGCGATCCGGCCCTGATCAGCAGCCTGTTCGGTGTCAGCAAGGGCAACTTCAAGAAGGCCATCGGTTCCTTGTACAAGGAAGGCAAGATCGTCATTCATGCCGATCGCATTGAACTAACCTGAGTCTCCCGTGGCCCATGTTGCATGGGCTTACTTGAGGTCGGGCAGATGAAAAAAGCGCTGATTGCCTATGTCGCCACGTTACTGACGTTTCTACTGCTGGACGGCATCTGGCTCGGCGTGTTGATGGCGCCGACCTATCGCGAACTGCTCGGTTCGCTGATGCTCGAAAAACCGTTGCTGGTGCCGGCAGCGGTTTTTTATTGCCTGTACGTGTTTGGCTGTGTGGTGTTCGTGGTGTTGCCGGCGATGACCTGGCAACGCGCTGCCCGCTTGGGTGCGCTGCTCGGGCTGGTCGCTTACGGCACCTATGACCTGACCAACTGGGCGACGTTGCGCGGCTGGTCGGTGCAGGTGACATTGATGGATTGGGCCTGGGGAACGTTTGCCACGGCGCTGGCCTGTACGGTCGGATTTGTCGTGACCTCCCGGTATGGCGGGTCAGCCCGTCACCGCTGACGTTTCAGGAGAATGAAGTGTCTCTTCCAGACGGCTTTTTCTGGCCAACTGGTTAATAATCCCCGAGACCATTTTTCGCCCCGGACGAAGAGCCGGGGCTTTGTTTTGATCTTTGGAAAAACTGCCATGTGGTGTGTATTCGAGGTGCTGCGGTGAGCGTCAGTCGGCGCAGTGCCGACGGCTTTGCCCTGCAAGTGATGATCGGCCTGTGCCTGATCTGGGGCGTGCAGCAGGTGATGATCAAGTGGGCGGCGACCGACATTGCGCCGGTGATGCAGGCGGCGGGGCGGTCGGGGATTTCCGCGTTGCTCGTGGGCTTGCTGATTTGCTGGAAGGGCGGCTGGGATCAGGTCGGCACGACCTGGCGCGGCGGTTTACTGGCCGGTGCCTGGTTCGGGCTGGAGTTCTTCTTCATCTCCGAAGGCTTGCAGATGACCACTGCAGCGCACATGTCGGTGTTCCTCTATACCGCGCCGATCTTCACTGCGCTGGGCGTGCATTTTCTGTTGCCCAGCGAGCGTCTGCGGCCGGTGCAATGGCTGGGGATCCTCATGGCATTCGTCGGGATTGCCGTGGCGTTTGCCGGCGGCGTGTCGTGGGACAACCTCGATCACCGCATGCTGCTGGGCGATGCCCTCGGCGTGCTGGCCGGCGCCAGTTGGGGGGCGACCACCGTAGTGGTGCGCGCCTCGCGCCTGTCGGAAGCGCCGGTGACGCTGACTCTGTTTTATCAGCTGATCGTCGGTTTCGTCGGCCTACTGTTGATCGCACTGCTCAGCGGCCAGATCACCCACGTCAGCCTGACCGCCGTGGCCGTGGGCAGCGTGCTGTTCCAGGGGCTGGTGGTGTCGTTCTTCAGTTACCTGACCTGGTTCTGGCTGCTGCGCCGTTATCTGGCGGCCAACCTCGCCGTGTTTTCCTTCATGACGCCGTTGTTCGGCGTCACGTTCGGCGTGGTGTTGCTCGGCGAAGAGTTGAGCCTGAACTTCATCATCGGCGCCGTGCTGGTGTTGCTCGGCATCACCTTCGTCAGCGCGGAACAGTGGGTGCGTCGGCGTTTGCGCAAGGCACTCGGTCAGCCGTAACCGATTTGCACGCCAGCCCGCCGGCGATCAGCAAGCCGCTGCCGGCGATCACCAACGCCGGTTGCAGACCGCCGCTGAAATGACTGCTGACCGCCGCCAGCAACGGCCCGCTGAGCTGGCCGACGGCGAAGCACGCAGTCAGCAGGCCGGCGTTACGCTGGGTGGCGTGGGGCGCCAGTTCCCGGGAGCGTTGCATCACCAGTTGCATGCAGGCCAGGAACGGCGTGCCGCACAGGATCACGCCCAAAGCCAGACCGAGGCCGCTGCCCAACAGGCAGGCAAACACCCCGGCAGCCTGCAACCATAGCGTCGCCATCAACCAGTGCCGGGTGGTGTCCGGATCGTGCCGACGCAGACTCACCAGCAACACCCCGATCGAGGCGCCGAGGCCGAAGCACGGCCAGAACAGATCGGCCTGCCATTGCCCGTGAAACTGCGCGTTGGCCATTTGCGACAGAAACGTGGCCGGAATGATGTAGCCCACGCCGTACAAGGCATACACCACCGCCAGACGCCCAATTCCACGATCCGACGAACTTGCGGCAGTCGGTGCGGCCGGCACACCGATGCCCGGTTGCGGCAGAATCCGCACGATCCCCAGCAACATCACCAGCGCCACGGCGGCATAGATCAGCCACAAAGTGGCGGAAGTTTGCTGCGCCAGATGTGAGAACAGCGCCAGCAACCCGGTCAGAAAAATCCCCAGCCCCGGCCCGGCAAACACCAACGCCCCCAACCGTGGATGACCGGCCGCCGCAGCCAGTGGCTGACTCAGTGCCGTAATCATCACCAGCACCCAGGCGCTCGCCACACCGGTGCCGAAACGCAGCAGCAGATGCGACCAGAAACCGTTGGCCCAGAACGACGCCAGCGTCAGCAGCACACACAACCACAGGCCGCCGTGCAGGCGCCGCTGCACTTGATCCGGCCGCCGGGAAAACATCGCATTCAGCGCCCCGAGCAGGTAACCGAGGTAGTTGGCCGCCGCAATCAGACCGGCGGCCGTCAGGTCGATCTGGCCTTCACTGAGCAGGTGCGGCAGTTGCGGGGTGAGGGCGAAACGCCCGATGCCCATGGCCATCATCAGGGCAATGAAACAGGCGGATAAGCGAATCAGGGGTGACATGGTCTGAATTCCGTTGGAGGTTCAATGACCGTCAGGCTAGGACTGATTGACTTTCTTTAAAATTGAATAATAGTGAGTAACTTGTTCTGTTCAGGAGAAAGCTTGTGGAGTTCAGCCAGCTGCGAATCTTCCAGGCCGTGGCGGAGGAGGGCTCGATCACCCGTGCCGCCGAACGTTTGCACCGCGTGCCGTCGAACCTGTCGACCCGGCTCAAACAGCTCGAAGAGCAACTGGGCGTCGAACTGTTCGTCCGTGAGCGTCAGCGTTTGCAGTTGTCGCCTGCGGGAAAAGTCCTGCTGGACTACACCGGCAAACTGTTCGCCCTGCGCGATCAGGCCAGTGCGGCGGTGATGGGCGGGCAACCGGCGGGGGATTTCGTGCTCGGCACCCTGTACAGCACCGCGGCGATCCATTTACCGGCGCTGCTGGCGCGGTATCACAAGCAGTATCCGGCGGTAAATCTTCAGGTGCAGTCCGGACCCAGCGGCGAATTGCTGGAAGGTTTGCTCACCGGGCGGCTTGACGCGGCACTGGTGGATGGCCCGCCGCAGCTGGCCGGGTTCGACGGCGTGCCGCTGTGCAATGAGCGGCTGGTGCTGATCAGCGAGCCGGATCACCCACCGGTGCGCAGTGCCAAGGATGTCGAGGGGCGGGCGGTGTTTACCTTTCGTCATGGTTGCGCCTACCGGGCGCGGCTGGAGTCGTGGTTCGCTCACTATCACGCGGCGATGGGCCGGGCGATGGAGATCGAGTCCTATCAGGGCATGCTCGCCTGTGTGATTGCCGGCAGCGGGGTGGCACTGATGTCGGAGTCGATGCTCGCCAGCCTGCCGGGGCGTGAAAGTGTCGCGGTGCACTCGCTGGCCGAGCCTTTTGCCAGTGCGACAACCTGGCTCATGTGGCGTCGGGGGATGGTCGGCGCCAATCTCAATGCCTGGATTGAACAGCAGCAGGCGCTCTATCCCGTGGTTGGCGAGGACGTGCGGGAAACGGCTTGAACGAACGGTCAGGGATTTGGATCAATTCAGTAACAGATCATTGCGGATTTCGCCGAGCATTGCGTAGGACTTCGGACTATTATCAGTGCGAAGCGGCCTCAGAATTCCGGACGCTCAGCACCACCCTGAAGGGGGCATGACGATGAAAGAGAAAATTCAAAACTGGCTGCACGATTTGGGTGTTGCCCTCGGCTTGATCGAACCGCCTCTGCAACCGGTCCCGATTCGCACTGACGACGAACAGCGTCGGCGTCAGCAGCGTCGGCGCTAATGCCCCGATCTGAATAACAACGATTTGAAGTTAAAGAGATCGCAGCCTTCGTCAACGCCTGCATGAAACCGTGCAGGCGCTGACGAAGACTGCGATCTTTTGCTTTTCAGTGTCGCCCGATCTCGATCAGAAAGCGGCTCAAGTCGTTCGCGGTTTTCGCGTTCTTGAGCATGTAATCTTCTTCGGCGGTGAATGCCGTCAGTCCGAATTCGTCTTCCAGATGGAAGATCAGGTCTTCGATATCTGCCTTCTCCAGACCCAACTCCGCCAGGCTGGTGCGGTCATTGAAGTCTTGGTTTTCCAGCAGACGCTTGATGAACCTGTGGACGGCGGCACGCACGGCAGCTCTTCTCATGGCAGATCTTTTTTGGGTAGGTCTGACTGGAGTACAGCAGGCCTCAGGCGTGTCGGCGCAACCATTCGTCAATCATCGAACGTAAATGCGCTCCTGAGAAACTGCCGAAATGCCCGCCATGCACGGTACGGATCGGCAACGCCTGCAAGCGTCGCAGGCTGGCGGCGTAGTCCTCGAGATTCGAGTGGTAGGCGTCTTCAATCAGCGGCCCGTCGTAGATGATGTCGCCGCTGAACAAGGTTTCGCTGGCCACTTCGTAGAGGCTGATCCCGCCCGGCGAATGCCCCGGCGTGTGCAGCACCTGCAGCGTGCGGTTGCCCAGGTCCAGCACATCGCCGTCCTCGACAAAACCCGTGGCCGGCGCCGCCTTGACCCGGTATTCGGCGTAGCACAACGGGCAATCCGGGTGCGCCTCGAACATGTCGTCGCCGACGAAGGCCCGGCTCAAGTCATTCTCGCCATCCGGTGCTGCCAGAATGTCCGCCTCGGCGGGATGTACCAGCCGTTCGGCGAACTCGTGATGCCCGGCGATATGATCGAAATGGCAATGACTGGCCACCGCCACCAGCGGCCGTTCGGTCAGCCAAGGCAGTTGCTCGCGCAGGCTGACCAGCCCGGAACCGCTGTCGAGCAGCAAATCCTTGTCACGCCCCTGAACATGCCACAGGTTGCAGCGGTAGAAGGGGCGGATGTACGGCTCGTGAATCAGGCGAATTCCATCGCTCAGGTTTTGCACTTCGAACCACTGATCGCGAGAAACAATCTTCATAAGCACTTTCCTTGAGACGAAAAAAACGGGTGTGGCAACCGACGCCACACCCGCCGAAGAAAGTTGTTGCTACGGCTTCAGCTTAGATCGCGCTCGCCACGGTCGCCGGGCGACGGGAAAACAGGCTGACCACCACAAAACTCACCAGCCCCACAGCCAGGCTGTAGTAGATCGGCGTGTTGGCATCCAGACCGTCCTTGACCATGAACAGCAAGGCGGTGGCGAAGCCCAGGCCCATGCTGGCGATGGCGCCGGCGGTGGTCGCGCGCTTCCAGAAGATCGCGCCGATCAGCGGTATCAGCATGCCGCCCACCAGCAGGTTGTAAGCGAGGGTCAGGGCGCTGATCACGTCATTGACCACCAGCGCGATACCCAGCACCACGACACCGGTCAGGAGGGTGAACAGACGGTTCACACCCAGGCTCGATTGCTTGCCACCCCGCAGTTTCGGCAGCAGGTCTTCGGTCAGGGTGGTGGCAGCGGCGAGCAGACCGGCGCTGGCGGTGGACATCATGGCGGCCAGGGCTGCGGCGATCACCAGACCCCGGATGCCATCCGGGAGCGACAGTTTGACGATCGCGGCGAAGGCGTTGTTGACGTTGTCCAGATCCGGAATCAGTACGTGCGCCGCCATGCCGATCAGGGCACAGGCCAGACCGTAAAGGATGCAGTAGATGCCCGCGAAGCTACCGGCGTACTGAGCCACTTTTTCGTTCTTGACGGTGAACACCCGTTGCCAGATGTCCTGACCGATCAGGATGCCGAAGAAGTAGATCATGAAGTAGGTGATGATCGTGTCCCAGCCGATGGTGGTGAAGTTGAATGCCGCAGCCGGCAGCTTCAGCACCAGTTCGTCCCAGCCGCCGACGCGGTACAGGCAGATCGGCAACAGGATGAACATCAGGCCGACGGTCTTGATGATGAACTGGACGATGTCGGTCAGGGTCAGCGACCACATGCCGCCGATGGCCGAGTAGACCACCACGACGCCACCGCCGAGCAGTACCGAGACCCAGAACGGCAGGCCGAACAGCACTTGCAGCACGGTGCCGATGGCGAGGATCGAGGTCACGCCGATCATCAGCGCATAGGCCAGCATGATCGCCGCGCTCGCCGAGCGGGCCATCGGGTTGTAGCGTTTTTCCAGGACCTGGGTAACGGTGTAGATCTTCAGTTTCAGCAGCGGCTTGGCCAGGAACAGGTTCAGCGCCACGATGCCGCAACCCAGTGCCGCGCACAGCCAGAAGCCGGAAATGCCGTGCACGTAGCCCAGACGCACGGTGCCGACGGTAGACGCGCCACCCAGAACGGTCGCCGCCATGGTGCCCATGTACAGGCTCGGGCCGAGGTTACGTCCGGCGACGAGAAAGTCCTCGTTGGTCTTGGCTTTGCGCATGCCGAAATAGCCGAGCAACAGCATGCCGGCCGCGTAGATGAGGACGACGAATAAATCCAAAGCCATGATGGCGTGTCTCCGATTGTCTTTTTTATGGTGAAACAAAATTGGTTCTATGAGGCTGCCCTTGTGGGAGCGGGCTTGCTCGCGAAGGCGTCGGCACATTCAAAAGTGATATGACTGACAGATCGCATTCGCGGGCAAGCCCGCTCCCACAGGGTTAATCAGGCAGCCTGGCGCAGCGCCGCTTCAGCCGGCGCATGCGCGCCTTTGCTCCGTGGATCCTTCGGGCCGTAGACCAGCGCCGGTTCCGGGAACAGGCTCAGCAACATCAAGTACATCACCGAGGCCAGGCCGAGGGTCACCAGCAGGCTGATGTCGATGCCGCCGGCCAGTTCACCCAGCGGACCCACGAACTGCCCCGGCAGGTTGACGAAGCACAGGCCGACCGCCGCGCTCGGGATCCAGGCACCCAGGCCGCGCCAGTTCCAGCCGTGGCTGAACCAGTAGCGTCCGCCTTGCTCACCACGCGTGAACACTTGCAGGTCGTCCGGGCAGTAGAAGCCGCGACGCACCACCAGGCCGATGATCATGATCACCATCCACGGGGTGGTGCAGGTGATGATCAGCACGGCGAAGGTCGACACGCTCTGCACCAGGTTCGCCGCAAAGCGCCCGATGAAGATGAAGGCAATCGACAGCACGCCAATCAGCAGCGTCGCCTTCACTCGCGACAGCAGACGCGGGAACACGCTCGACATGTCCAGCCCTGTGCCATACAGCGACGTGGTGCCGGTGGACATGCCGCCGATCACCGCAATCAGGCACACCGGCAGGAAGAACCAGCTCGGCGACACCGCCAGCAGACCGCCGACGTAGTTGTTGGCCGCAATGTAGTCCGGTGCCTGAATCGCCACGATGGTCGCGGTGGTCAGGCCGAACAGGAACGGGATGAACGTAGCAATCTGCGACAGAATCACCGCCGCCATGATCCGCTTGCGCGAAGTTTCACGCGGGATGTAGCGGGCCCAGTCGCCGAGGAACGCGCCGAAGGAAATCGGGTTGCTCATCGCTACCAGAGCAGCGCCGATGAACGCGGCCCAGAAACCCGGCTGGCCGAGGCTGACGGTGCCGGCGTAGTGCGAATCGAAAGGACCGGCGAAGGCGAAGATGCCCAGCAGAAACAGCAGGCTCGCGCTCCACACGGCAACTTTGTTTACCCACAGCAGGAAGCGGAAGCCGTAGATGCACACGGTCAGGACGAGAATCGCGAACAGACCGTAGGCCAGGCCCAGGGTCAGGTCGGTTTCCGGCAGGCCGATCAGGCGTTTGGCACCACCGATCAGCGCATCTCCCGAACTCCACACCGAGAGCGAGAAGAAGGCGATGGCGGTCAGCAACGACAGGAACGAACCGACGATCCGCCCGTGCACGCCGAAGTGCGCACCGGACGACACGGCATTGTTGGTGCCGTTGAGCGGGCCGAACAGGCCCATCGGTGCGAGGATCAGCGAGCCAAGCAGCACACCCGCGACAATCGCCCAGACGCCCGCCTGAAAGGACAGGCCGAACAGCACCGGGAAACTGCCGAGCACGGCGGTGGCAAAGGTATTCGCGCCGCCAAAGATCATGCGGAACAAGTCCACGGGACCGGCGGTGCGTTCGTTGTCCGGGATCTGTTCGACCCCGTGGGTTTCAATCTGCGTAAGGCTTTGGTCTTTGTTGTTGTTATTCATGATCTGCTCCGATCATAAAGGCGCGCTCATCGTGCGTGAGGCGTCACCTGTTTGGCTAAGGGGGTGGCAGCCCTTCCGGCATTGCGGACAAATGTTCGTGGCAGGCCAGCCAATGGCCTTGTTGTTCTAGGCTCGACGCTTGTTTCCTGAAAACAATCGTCTCGCGCTCCTGGCTGAAGTGTTGCTCCCCTTGCATGCGCAGCTCGGTGGCCACGTCATGGATGAAAATCGCCACGTCACCCTGCAGGCTGACGAAGGCGTTGCTCGAGGTGCAGGACAGCACCTCGAAGCCATCCTCGGCGCGCCAGCTGTCCCACAACGCCTGATAGGCATCGCGCGACAGCAGGGGCTGTTCGAGGGTGTAGAACACGAAGCTGGCATCGGCGCTGAACGCGCCGAAGTAGGCTTCGCGATCGTTGCGGGCGAAGGCGGACACCAGATCGGCGGCCGCTTTCAGAACCTGATCACGTTCGTTCATGACCCGACCCTCAGCGGTGGACCACACCCGGCAGTACGCAGAGCATTTCGTACAGCAGGTTGGCGGCCAGCAGCGAGGTGTTGCCGGTGGTGTCATAAGCGGGCGAGACTTCTACCAGATCGCAGCCGATCAGGTCGAGGCCTTGGCAGCCGCGAACGATTTCAATTGCCTGAATGGTCGTCAGACCACCGATTTCCGGGGTACCGGTGCCAGGCGCCCAGGCCGGGTCGATGCCGTCGATGTCAAAGCTCAGGTACACCGGGCCGCCACCGACTTTCTCGCGCACTTCGGCCATCAGCGGTGCCAGCGACTTGTGCCAGCACTCTTCGGCTTGAACAACGCGAAAGCCCTGATCGCGGCTCCAGTTGAAGTCGTCAGCGGTGTAGCCCTGCGCCCGCAGACCAATCTGCACCACGCGGTCGCAGTCCAGAAGACCTTCCTCGACGGCGCGACGGAAGGTCGTGCCGTGGGCGATCTTCTCGCCGAACATGTGATCGTTGACGTCAGCGTGGGCGTCGATGTGCACCAGACCGACCTTGCCGTGCTTTTTGTGGATCGCACGCAGGATCGGCAGGGTGATGGTGTGGTCGCCACCCAGGGTCATCGGGATGACGTTGTGCTCGAGGATGTTGTCGTAGGCTTCTTCGATGATGCGCACGGCGTCGAGCAGGTTGAAGGTGTTGATCGCCACGTCACCGATGTCGGCAACCGACAGCGAGTCGAACGGCGCAGCGCCGGTGGCCATGTTGTACGGGCGGATCATCACCGATTCGGTGCGGATGTCGCGCGGCCCGAAGCGGGTGCCGGGGCGCAGCGAAGTACCGATGTCCAGCGGCACGCCAACGAAGGCGGCGTCCAGGCCGGCAGCGGTCGGTACATGGGGGAGTCGGAGCATGGTGGCGATGCCGCCGAAGCGCGGCATTTCGTTGCCGCCCAGTGGTTGGTGAAGAATCTTGTCCACGGGTAGGGCCTCATCGTCTTTGTTTTATTTATGTCGGCGCGCCGCATTCGCAAGGTCACGGGCACCGCTGTGGGCCGATTCTGCGAAATGTAGTGAGGCGGAAGAATCGCTACGGGCAAATACTTAGTTCAGAATTTTCTAAACTAATGATGTGGGTAGAGATAGACTTTGTGCGCCTTGGGGTTTGTGATCGGCTGAACATCGCCGCCCTCACCCCAGCCCTCTCCCGGAGGGAGAGGGAGCCGATAGAGTTGTTCTCAGGAGCTTCATCGACCTGAAATATCGAGTTGAATTTAATAGAATCTGGGACAGACGCAGAATTTGAAGGCCATGGAGATCGGCTCCCTTTCCCCCTCTCCCCCTTGGGGAGAGGGCTGGGGTGAGGGGTGGTTCCAACAGACGACACAGTTCCCAGCCCCGGAGTAGATATGGCCAACGCTTTACCCGACCTGAAACTGTTGCGCATCTTCGTCAGCGTCGTGCGTCATCAGGGGTTTGCCAACGCGCAGCAGGAACTCAACCTGTCGACCTCGGCGATCAGCACCTACATGAGTCAGCTCGAAACCGCGTTGGGTCTGGTGCTGTGTCATCGCGGGCGCGGCGGTTTCAGCCTGACCAGCAAGGGCGAGCTGTTCCATCAGGAAACCCTGCGCCTGCTGGCCGAACTCGAAGGTTTCGAGCAATACGCCGCCGCGCTCAAGGGCGAATTGCGCGGCACGCTCAACCTCGGGGTGATCGACTCGACGGTCAGCGACAAGGCCTTGCCATTCGCCGAAGCCATTGGCGCCTACAGTCAGGAACACCCGGCAGTGCATTTGCATCTGTCGGTGATGAGCCCTTACGAACTGCAACTCGGCGTGCAGGACAACCGCCTCGATCTGGCCATCGGCGCGTTTTCCACACGCATGAGCGGTCTGGTGTACATGCCGCTGTACCGCGAGCAGCACTGGCTGTATTGCAGCAACCGTCACCCGTTGTTCAACGAGCGGCGGATTCCCGAGCAGGTCATTACCCAGCAACGCATGGTCGGTCGTGGCTACTGGAGCCAGGCGGAACTGGCGCGCCACGGTTTCAAACACAGCGCCGCAACCGTGGAAAGTATGGAGGCGCAGCTGATTCTGGTGCTGTCCGGCGCCTACATCGGTTACCTGCCGGAGCACTACGCCCAGGCCTGGGCCGACAAGGGCGATTTGCGGGTTTTGCTGCCGGCGACCTTCGGTTATCAGGCGCCGTTTTCGATGATCATGCGCCGTGGCCGCAGCCGCGAGCCGCTGATCCAGACCTTCCGCGACCTGCTCAAAGCGCAGCTCAATCAGGCATAAGAACATGTCCAGACCCCAATGCCCGCGCTGCCTGCGCCCACAAACCCATTGCCTGTGCCCGTTGATCCCGAGCCTCGACAGCCGCACCCGAGTGTTGCTGTTGCAGCACCCGAGCGAGGTCAATCACGCGCTCAACACGGCACGACTGGCGGCGCTCGGTTTGAAAAATGCCGAACTGATCGTCGGCGAAGTGTTCGAGGAACTGCCCGCGCTGTTGAGTCGGCCAGGCTATCGGGCGCGGTTGCTGTTTCCGGCGGACGATGCACAGCCGATGCAGGCTTACACCGCATCGGATGAGCCGTTACTGCTGGTGGTGCCCGATGGCACGTGGCGCAAGGCGCGCAAGATGTTGCATCTGAATCCGCTGCTGGCGGCGTTGCCCCGGGTGACGCTGGCGCAGGGCGGGGTTTCCCGGTATCGGTTGCGCAAGGCACCGGGGCCGGGGGCGTTGTCGACCGTCGAGGCGATTGTTCAGGCGTTGCAGACGCTGGAAGCACCGACGTCGTTCGAGCCGTTGCTCAAGCCGTTCGAGGCGTTGATCGAAGGGCAGATTGCAGCGATGGGGGAAGAGGTTTTTCAGCGTAATCATGGCGACAGATAGTCGTTGTCTGAGCTGGCCTCTTCGCGAGCAAGCCCGCTCCCACAGGGAACGCATTTCAAATGTGGGAGCGGGCTTGCCCGCGAAGAGGCCAGATGATTCACCCCAAATTCCGGATCATCACTAGCGCTCGCGCATCGCCTCGGTCCGCGCCTTCAACACCGGTTTGAGCAGGTAATCCAGCACGCTTTTCTCCCCGGTAATGATGTCCACCGTCGCCACCATCCCCGGAATGATCAGCAGCGGTTTCACATCCCCGCCCAAGTGATTTTTATCGGTGCGCACCTGGATCAGGTAGAAGCTGTTGCCCTTGTCGTCGGTGATGGTGTCGGCACCGATCAGTTCAAGTTTGGCACTCAGCCCGCCGTAGATCGTGTAGTCGTAGGCGCTGAACTTGACCATGGCTTTCTGGCCCGGATGCAGGAACGCCACGTCCTGCGGCCGGACTTTGGCTTCGATCAGCAGGTTGTCTTCCAGCGGCACGATTTCCACCATGTCGCTGCCCGGCTGGACCACGCCGCCGATGGTGTTGACCTTCATCTGCTTGATCACCCCACGCACCGGCGAGGTCACGGTGGTGCGGCTGACACGGTCGTCGATGGCGATGCTCGAGGCGGTGATTTTCGACAGGTCGGTGCGTTTCTCGTTGAGCTCCTTGGCCGCCTCGGAACGGAAGGTCTGCTCCGATTCGTCGATCTTGCTTTTGATCTCGTTGATCGCCGATTCGGCCCGGGGAATGGCGAGCGTCGTGGCATTCAACGAGCCCCGAATTTCCACTGCGCTACGACGTAGACGGAGGATCTCCACGGGCGAAACCGCACCGGTTTTCACCAGCGGTTCCGACATGTTCATTTCCTGTTGCAGCAGCGCCAGGCTCGAACTGTATTGCCCCTGTTTCGACCGAAACTCGGCCAGCTCCTGCGCCTTCTGCCGCAGTTGTTCGCTGAGGGTGCGTTGCTCGCTGGCCAGCCGCCGTTGCCGCTGCTCGTACAGCGAGCGCTCGTCCTCGGCCACTTGCGGAGCCTTGGCAATCACCTCGTCAGAGAGCTTGAACGGCCGGCCCTCGGCTTCGGCGGACAAGCGTTCGACCTGCGCGGTCAGGGCATAACGATCGGCCTCGCTCTCTCCCTTGTTCGACAGAAACCGCGTGTCATCCAGCCGCAGCAAGGTGTCGCCCTTGCTGACCATCTGCCCTTCACGCACGAAGATCTCGGTGACGATCCCACCCTCGAGGTTCTGGATCACCTGAACCTTGCTCGACGGAATCGCCTTGCCTTCGCCCATTGTCACTTCCTGGAGCACGGCGAACTTGGCCCAGACCAGCGCACTGATCAGCAGCGCCGCGGCCAGCCACACGGTAATGCGCGACCAGCGCGGCGAATCCTGCAATGAGGCGCCGGCGGTTTCCGGCATGAATTCAGCCTCGGCGCTTTTGCCGAAACTGTCGAAATAACCGCGCTGTTTTGGAGAGGAGGAAGCAGACATGGGCAACTCCTAGACCGCCGCCGAGCCGACCCGGCCCTTGCGCAGTGCATCGATGACTGCTTCTTTCGGACCGTCGGCGACGATCCGGCCGTTGTCCAGCACCAGCAACCGGTCCACCAGGCTCAGCATCGAGGTGCGGTGGGTGACCAGCAGCAAGGTTTTGCCCTGCACCCAGCCGTGCAGCTTCTGGCGCAGGACGTCTTCGCTGCTGTTGTCCATGGCGCTGGTGGGTTCGTCGAGCAGCATGATCGGCGGGTCGAGCAACAGCGCTCGCGCCAGCAGGACTGCCTGGCGTTGCCCGCCGGAGAGCAATTGCCCGCGCTCGCCCACCGGCCGGTCGAAGCCTTGCGGGTGCTGCCGTGCAAGCTCGGTGACGCCGGTCAGTTCGGCCACTTCAAGCATGCGCGAATCGCTGATGTAGCGGGCGCCAAGGGTCAGGTTGTCGCGCAGGCTGCCGGCCAGCAGCGGCAGGTCGTGGGCGACATAACCGATCTGCTGGCGCAGGTCGGCGACATCCAGTTGCCGCAGGTCGAGGCCGTCGAGCAGCAGTTGGCCTTCTTCCGGTTCGTAGAACCCCATCACCAGCCTTGCGAGGGTGCTTTTGCCGGAACCGCTGCGGCCAATGATGCCGATCCGCTCGCCCGGTCTGACGCTGAAACTGACGTTGCTCAGGGCCGGTGCATTCTGGCCGTTGTAGTGGAAAGTCACCGCATTGGCGTCCAGCGCACCTTGCAATTGTGTGCGCTCCAGCGGCCGCTGTTTGCCGTCGCGCTCCTGGGGCAGGGCCATCAGCGCGTCGGTGCTTTTCATGGTCAGTTGCGCTTGCTGGTAGCGGGTGATCAGCCCGGCGATCTGGCCCAGTGGCGCGAGCACGCGGCTGCCGAGCATGTAACTGGCAACCAGTGCGCCGACGCTGAGGTTGCCGGCGATGATGCTGTAGACCCCGGCGACGATGGTCGCCATCCCCGAGAACTGCTGGATGAACAACGTGCCGTTGGTGGCCAGCGCCGAGAGATTACGGGCGTGGCTGTCGAGGCGGGTGAGGGCGCCGTGGGTGCTCTCCCATTTGTGCTGGCGCTCGCTTTCGGCGCTGCAGGCCTTGAGGGTTTCCAGACCGCCGAGGGTTTCGATCAGCAATGCCTGACGCTCGGCGCCGAGGCTCAGGCTTTTTTGCACGGTGTCGCGCAGGCGAACCTGAATGATCATCGCGAACACGATCGTGATCGGAAACGCCAGCAGCGGAATCACCACCAGCCAGCCACCGAGCAGGCCGATCACCACCAGCATCAACACCACGAAGGGCAGGTCGATCAGGCTGGTCAGGGTGACGGCGGTGAGAAATTCCCGCAGCCCCTGAAAATCGTGAATGCTCTGGGCAAATCCGCCGATGGTCGCCGGCCGGGCCTTCATCGCCATGCCGGTGATGCGCTCGAATAAAGTCGCGGAAAGGATCACGTCGGTTTTCTTGCCGGCGGTGTCCAGCAGGTGCGCACGCACCACCCGCAGCACCAGTTCGAAACCGGTACCGATCAGCAACCCGATGGCCAGCACCCACAGGGTAGACGTGGCCTGGTTCGGCACCACCCGGTCGTAGGTCTGCATCACGAACAGCGGCACCATCAGGCCCAGCAGGTTGATCAGGAAACTGGCGAGGATCGCGTCGCTGTACAGCCATTTCGACAGCTTCAGGGTATCGCGAAACCACGCCTGCACCCGTGGCACCAGCGGTGAACGCAGGTCTTCCAGTTCATGCCGTGGCCGGGCGAACAGGGCCTGCCCCGTATAGTGTTCAGCGAGTTCTTCGCGGCTGACCCACTGCTCGCCGCCGTCGGCCTCACTGGGCAGGATCAGCGCCTTGCCATCATCGGCAAAACGCCGCAGCACCGCCGTGCGCCCGTTGCCCAGCAGCAACAGCACCGGCAGGTTCAGCGGTGAAATGTCTTTGAGTTCCCGGCGCAGCAAGCGCGCCTGCAACCCGGCCCGGGCGGCGGCGCGGGGCAGCAGGTCCAGGCTCAGGCGTTGTTTGTCCAGGGGCAGCCCGGCACTCAGGCTGGCGCGACTGACCGTCGCGCCATGGAGTTTGCAGAGGATCAACAGACCGTCGAGTAACGGGTCATCGAAGCTCAGCCGCGGATCGATCCCGGATGTTCCGGGTTCCATGCTGGTCATATTGATCGCTCCCTGGCTACATCATCGGGACTACTTCAGTTCAGGCAAGCGCGCCTCGTTCTTCACCTCGGTAGCGGCAATCGCATCGGCGGGCAGTACCACCCGTTGTTTGCTCAGCAACTGACCCATGTTCGCCAGTACGCGGTACATCGAAAACTCCTCGGTGTAGCGGATTTCGGTGTAGCGGCGGTTGGCGTTGTACAGCTCGTTTTCACTGTCGAGCAGGTCAAGCAGGGTGCGTTGGCCGAGGCCGAACTGATCCTGATAGGCCGCGCGCACGCGCTTGGTGGTCTCGGCGTATTCGCGGGCGGTCGGGGTCTGTTTCTTGGCGTTGACCATGGCGTTCCAGGCCAGGTGAATGTTTTCGTTGAGCTGGCGCAGGGCGTTGTTGCGGATGTCCATGGCCTGGTTGATCTGGTGCGCGTCGGAGGCCAGGCGCGCCTTGTCGCTGCCCCCGCGGAACAGGTTGTAATTCATCACCACGCCGACCCGCCATTCGTTGTCGTGGCCCTCGTCACCCTGCACGTTGTTGTTGGCGCCGACCGCCGCTTCGGCATCGAAACGCGGGTAGAACGGCGACTTGGCGACTTCGTACTGGCTCTCGGCCGATTGCACGTCGGCCTGGGCGGATTTCAGATACGGGTTGTTCTCGACCATGCTCTGCTGGGCTTCGGGCAGGCTGGCGGGCAATTCACCACGGGTCGAGGCCGGTGCTTCCAGTTCATCGGGCATGCGCCCGACCACGGCGTAGAAATTCGATTCGGCGTCCGCCAGATCGACCTCGGCGGTGTCGAGGTTGTTCTGCGCCAACGCCTTACGGGCCACCGACTGGTCGGAGTCGGCAGTGCTGCCGATGCCGCGCTGGGTGCGCAGGCCGATCTGGTCATTGACCCGCAGGTGCGCCTGCAGATTGTTCCTGGCCAGGGTTACCAGTTCGCGGCGCTTGAGCACTTCGAGGTAAACCTCGATGGTACGCAGGGCCAGGTCCTGGGCGGTACCTTGCGCGTAATACGCGCGCGAATTGGACACGCCCTTGGTGCGCTCGACTTCGTTGGCGGTGTTGAAACCGTCGAACAGCATCTGCCGCAGACGCAGCTCGGACTGGGTGTAGTTGAGGATTGCGGTGTGGTGGTTGCCGAGGGCCCGGGTGTTGGTGTTGTCGCTGTAGCCGCGCCCATAAGCAGCGTTCAGATCCACCGACGGATAGAAGCCACCCTTGGCGACTTTTACCTGTTCGTCGGCCGACAGTTTGGCGTCAACCCGCGACGCCAGTTCCGGGTGGGTCGCGATGGTGCTCTGAATGGCTTCGGTGAGGTTCATGGCCTGAGCTTGGGATGTGCAAGCCATGGCCAGCAAAACCGCACTGCAGAGGGGGGTTAGAACGCGCATGGGTGCATCTCCCTGAGTCCTGATGGTATTTCGCTGTCGCCAATTTATTGACGATATTTTTAGTGTTTAGCGTCTCATCGCTGTTACAACAGAGCTAAGAACATCCTGAAGCGTAGCTAAGAAAAATTTTTCATATGGCTTATGCCAAAAAAAACTTATGCGCTTCGCCGAATCCGGCACATTGTTCCATTCGAAAGCCTTTGTTTTATGCGCTTTAGGGAGTGCATGAAGGCTTGAGGAAAGTTCCATTCACTTTGCGACATACGGGCGAAGTACTGCTAAAGGGGAGGGACGCGTAGCGGTCAATGAGTGACAGTTTTTTGTCACTCGGGTGATTCACCACCGTTACGTAGCGCTAGTGGGCGTGCTGCATCGATCAGGGATTCCAAGTGCCTGAGGGCGCTGGAGTTTCTGAATGTGCACAACCTGCGAAACGAACTGTCGAGGTGCGAGCGTCGCCCCGACAACCCGCTTGAGCCATGGGCTGCTTCGCGAACCAGTGCCGACGGTGGTCGGCAGCGGAGGAAATGCACATGGCAACGCTCATCGGGATCGTCACCAAAGTCATTGGTCAGGTTTTCGCTCAATCGGCAGACGGAAGTCGGCGCCCATTGGTGGAAGGCGATCGGCTGTTTGCCGGGGATCAATTGATCACCGGGGCGGAGGGGGCGGTTGCCGTCCATCTGCAAAACGGCCAGGAACTGACCCTGGGCCGGGACAGCAGCCTGACCCTGACCGGACAATTGCTGGCCAACCACGCACCCCATGTGGATGCCCCGGAAGCGCTGACCCCGAGCGATGCCCAACTCACCGACGTGGCCCAGATCCAGAAAGCCATTGCCGCCGGTGAGGACCCGACCAAATCCGCTGAAGCCACCGCCGCAGGCCCCGATGCCCCTGGTGATACCAATGGCGGCAAGGGTGGCGGCCACAGTTTTGTGCTGCTGACCGAAGTGGGTGGCCGGGTCGATCCGGTCATCGGTTTCCCCACGGCCGGTTTCGGTGGCATTCCCGAGTTTCCGGAAGAACGCCACAACGCGGTCATCGACAACGGCGACAACACGCCGGCGCCGGTCATCCCGCCACCGGTCAACAACCTTGTGACCCTCACAGGCCTCGATGTGCTCGGGGGCGAACTGACGCTCAACGAAGCCAATCTGCCGGATGGCTCCGCCGCCAATCCCGGCGCGCTGACCCAGGCCGGCAGCTTCAGCATCTCGGCGCCCGATGGTCTGACGAGCCTGAGCATCGGCGGCATTAGCGTGATCGTCGGCGGTGTCCCTGTCGGTTTCCCGCAATCGATCACCACGCAACTGGGCAACACCCTGACCATCACCGGTTACAACCCGGCGAACGGCACGGTCAGCTACAGCTACACCCTCAACGGAAACGACGCCCATCCTGCGGGCGACGGTGCCAACAGCCTCAGCGAACATTTCACGGTGATTGCGGGCGACAGCAACGGCGACACGGCGACCGGCTCGCTGGACGTCAACATCACCGATGACGTGCCCAAAGCCGTCGATGACAGCAATGCGAGCACGGCTTCGGAAACCCTGCTGACCCTGACCGGCAGCGTCCTGACCAACGACGTGCAAGGCGCCGACCGCATTCCTGCCGGCCCCAACAGTGGCCCGGTGGTCGCCGGTACGTTCACCGGGACCTATGGCACGCTGGTGCTGAATGCCAACGGCACCTACACCTACACGCTGAACACCAGCGACGCGGATTTCAAGGCGTTGCATGGTGGCGGCAATGGCACCGAAACCTTCACCTACACCCTGCATGACTCCGATGGTGATACCAGCACCGCGAACCTCGTGCTGCAGATTCACAACAACGACGATCCGGTGATCATCAACGGGTTGAACGTCGAAGGTAGCGAGCTGACGGTATTCGAGAAAAACCTCAGTACCGGCAGTGCGCCAGATGCCACTGCGCTGACCCAGAGCGGCACGTTTACCATCACTGCTTTGGATGGCGTTACCACGCTGACTGTCGGCGGAATCGCCGTGGTCACCAACGGCGTGGCCGCTGGCTTCCCGCAATCGGTCACGACTCCGCTGGGCAGTACGCTGACCATCACCGGGTTCAATGCCACGACCGGCGTCGTCAGTTACAGCTACACCCTGGTCGACAACGAAGCGCACCCGACTGCCAACGGCGCCAACGTACTGAATGAGCAGTTCGCTGTCACCGTGGTGGATGACAATGGCA
>NZ_JAFGYZ010000022.1:0-15468 GCF_017491585.1 Pseudomonas sp. 58(2021) | reverse complement strand
GGCAACGGCACCGAGACCTTCACCTACACCATCAGCGATGCCGACGGCGACACCAGCACCGCTAACCTGGTCCTGCAGATTCACAACAACGACGACCCGGTGATCATCAACGGCCTCGATGTGAACGGTGGCGAACTCACCGTCTACGAAAAAAATCTCGGCGACGGCAGCAGCCCCGATGCTCCAGCCCTGACCCAAAGCGGCACGTTCACCATCACTGCGCTGGACGGTGTCACTACCCTGACCATCGGTGGTATCGCCGTGGTCACCAACGGTGTCGCCGCAGGCTTCCCGCAATCGGTCACGACTCCGCTGGGCAGTACGCTGACCATCACCGGGTTCAATGCCACGACCGGCGTCGTCAGTTACAGCTACACCCTGGTCGACAACGAAGCTCACCCGACTGCTAACGGCGCCAACGTACTGAACGAGCAGTTCGCTGTCACCGTGGTGGATGACAACGGCACCACCGCCAACGCTTCGCTGGACGTGAACATCGTCGACGACCTGCCCAAAGGCGTGGATGACAGCAACGCCGGCACCGCCTCGGAAACCAATCTGACCTTGACCGGCAACGTCCTGACCAACGACGTGCAGGGCGCTGACCGTGTACCTGTCGGAGAAAATGCCGGCCCGATTACCGCCGGCACTTTCACCGGGACTTATGGCACCTTGGTGCTGAATGCCAACGGCACCTACACCTACACGCTGAACACCAGTGATGCGGACTTCAAAAACCTGCACGGTGGTGGCAACGGCACGGAAACTTTCACCTACACCATCAGCGATGCCGACGGAGACACCAGCACTGCGAACCTGGTCCTGCAGATCCACAACAATGACGATCCAGTGACCATCAACGGCCTCGACGTTAACGGTGGCGAACTCACCGTTTACGAAAAAAACCTCGGCGACGGCAGCAGCCCCGATGCGCCAGCCCTGACCCAAAGCGGCACCTTCACCATCACTGCGTTGGACGGTGTCACTACCCTGACCATCGGTGGTATCGCCGTCGTCACCAACGGTGTCGCGGCAGGCTTCCCGCAATCGGTGACTACGCCACTGGGCAGCACGCTGACCATCACCGGCTTCAACGCGGCAACCGGCGTCGTCAGCTACAGCTACACCCTGGTCGACAACGAGGCGCATCCGAACGCCAACGGCGCCAACGTGCTGAATGAGCAGTTCGCCGTGACCGTGGTCGATGACAACGGCACCACCGCCAACGCTTCGCTGGACGTGAACATCGTCGACGACTTGCCAAAAGGCGTGGACGACAGCAACGCCGGCACCGCGTCGGAAACCAACCTCACGCTGACTGGCAACGTCCTGACCAACGACGTGCAGGGCGCTGACCGTGTACCGACTGGCCCGATCACTGCCGGCACTTTCACCGGGACTTACGGCACCTTGGTGCTGAACGCCAACGGGACTTACACGTACACGCTGAATACCAGCGATGCCGATTTCAAAGCCCTGCACGGCGGTGGCAACGGCACCGAGACCTTCACCTACACCATCACCGATGCCGATGGCGACACCAGCAGCGCTAACCTCGTTCTGCAGATCCACAACAATGACGATCCAGTGATCATCAACGGCCTGGACGTAAACGGTGGCGAACTCACCGTCTACGAGAAAAACCTCAGCGACGGCACCAGCCCCAACACCCCGTCACTGACCCAGAGCGGCACCTTCACTGTGACTGCCCTCGACGGTCTGCAAACCCTCACCGTGGGCGGCATTGCCGTGATCACCAACGGTGTCGCGGCCGGCTTCCCGCAATCGGCGGTCACGCCGCTGGGCAGCACGTTGACCATCACCGGATACGACCCGGCCACGGGTGTGGTCAGCTACAGCTACACCCTGGTGGATAACGAAACCCATCCGACCGCCAACGGCGCCAACAGCATCACCGAGAACTTCAACGTGGTGGCGACCGATACCGATGGCAGCACCGCCACCGGGCAGATCAACGTCAACATCATCGACGACCTGCCGACCGCCAAGCCCGATGCCACGTCGGTGCAGGAGGGCGGCACCGTCAGCGGCAACGTGCTGGACAACGACATCGGCGGCGCCGACGGCCCGGCAGCGGGTGGCGCGGTAGTGGGCGTGCGCGCCGGTTCCGACACCTCGACCTCGGCCATCGGCGGCCTCAACAGCAACATCAACGGCACCTACGGCTACCTGACCCTCGACGCCAACGGCAACGCGGTCTATCACAGCAACCCGAATGCCGTGAGCGGCCCCGGCGCGGTGGACGTGTTCGTGTACACCGTGCGCGATTCCGACGGCGATGAAAGCACCACCACCATCACCATCGACGTTTCCAACAGCCAACTGTTCGCGGTCAGCGACACCGACGTCACCGTGTACGAAAAAGCCCTCGACCTGAACAAGGACGGCCAGGATCTGGCCGCCGGTACAGTCACCGGCAGCGATCCGACCAGCACCGGGGAAACCGCGTCCGGCACGCTGGTTGGCTCGGTCACCGGCGCGGTCGGTGCAATCAGCTACGCGCTGGTCGGCAGCGCCACCGGCAACTACGGGCAGATCGTGCTCAACCCCAACGGCACGTACACCTACACCCTGACCTCACCGGCCAGCACCACCCCGCACGCCGATGACGGCGCCAACACCCTGACCGAAACCTTCACCTACCAGGCCACCGATTCACTGGGCAACGTCGTCACCAGCACTATCGTGGTCAACATCGTCGATGACGTGCCGAAGGCGATCAACGACAGCAACGCCAGCACCGCGTCGGAAACCCAGTTGACCCTCAACGGCAACGTGCTGACCAACGACGTGCAAGGCGCCGACGTGGTGGCGACCGGTCCGAATGCCGGCCCGATCACTCCCGGCACCTTCACCGGCACTTACGGCACTCTGGTGCTGAACGCCAACGGCACGTACACCTACACGCTGAACACCAACGATGCAGACTTCAAAAACCTGCACGGCGGTGGCAACGGTACCGAGACCTTCACCTACACCCTGACCGATGCCGACGGCGACACCAGCACCGCCAACCTGGTACTGAACATCCACAACAACGACGATCCGGTGGTCCTCAACGGCCTCGACGTGAATGGCGGCGAACTCACCGTCTACGAGAAAAACCTCAGCGACGGCACCAGCCCCGACACCCCGGCACTGACCCAGAGCGGCACCTTCACCGTCACCGCCCTCGACGGTCTGCAAACCCTGACCGTGGGCGGCATTGCCGTGATGACCAACGGCGTAGCCGCCGGCTTCCCGCAATCGACCATCACCCCGCTGGGCAGCACGCTGACCATCACCGGTTACAACCCGACCACCGGCGTGGTCAGTTACAGCTACACCCTGGTGGATAACGAAACCCACCCGAACGCCAACGGCGCCAACAGCATCACCGAGAACTTCAACGTGGTGGCGACGGACACCGACGGCAGCACTGCGACCGGGCAGATCAACGTCAACATCATTGACGACCTGCCAACCGCCAAGGCCGACACCGGTTCGGTGGCGGAGGGCGGCACGGTCAACATCAGCGTGCTGGGCAATGACATCAGCGGCGCGGATGGCGCGGCGATCGTGGTCGGCGTGCGCGCCGGCGGCAACACCGCGACCTCGGCCATCGGCGGCCTCAACAGCAACATCAATGGCACCTACGGTTACCTGACCCTGGATGCGGCGGGCAACGCGGTCTATCACAGCAACCCGAACTCGGTGAGCCCGCCGGGCGCTACCGACACCTTTACCTACACCATCCGCGACAGTGACGGCGATGAAAGCACCACCACCATCACCGTCAACGTCGCCGACAGCAAACTCGTGGCCTCGACCGATCAGGACATGACCGTCTACGAGAAAGCCCTCGACCTGACCCAGGACGGGCAAGACCTGGCCCCCGGCACGGTCATCGGCAGCGATCCGACCAATACCGGCGAAACCGCCACCGGCACGCTGGTCGGTGCGGTCACCGGCGGCAGCGGTTCGATCACCTACACCCTGGTCGGCAGCGCCACCGGCACTTACGGGCAGATCCTGCTCAATCCCGACGGCACGTACACCTACACCCTGACTTCGGCACCGAAAACCACGCCGAACGCCAACGACGGGCCGAACACTCTGAGCGAAAGTTTCACCTACAAGGCCACCGATGCGCTGGGCAACAGCACCACCAGCACCATCGTGGTCAACATCGTCGACGACGTGCCCAAGGCTGTGGCGTCGGATCGCTCGGTGGCGGCGGTGGAGATCGACTCCAACATCCTCATCGTGCTCGACATCTCCGGCAGTATGGCCGACGCCTCCGGCGTGCCGGGCCTGTCGCGGCTGGACCTGGCCAAGCAGGCAATCAGCGCCTTGCTCGACAAGTACGACGATCTGGGCGATGTGAAAGTGCAGCTCGTCACCTTCAGCAGCAACGCCACCGACCGCACTTCGGTATGGGTCGATGTGGCGACCGCCAAGACCCTGCTCGCCGGCCTCAGCGCCGGTGGTGGCACCAACTACGACGCGGCCGTGGCGACCATGCAGACTGCGTTCAACACCTCGGGCAAACTCACCGGGGCGCAGAACGTCGGCTACTTCTTCTCCGACGGCAAACCCACCACCGGCCAGGAAATCGGCACCGCCGACGAGACCGCGCTCAAGGCTTTCCTTGATGCCAACAACATCAAGAACTACGCAATCGGCCTCGGCAGTGGTGTGAGCAACGCCAACCTCGATCCGATCGCCTACGACGGTATCAGCCACACCAACACCAACGCGGTGGTGGTCACTGACCTCAATCAACTGAACTCGGTGCTCTCCGGCACCGTGGAGGGCGCGCCGGTCACTGGCTCGTTGCTGGGGGACAGTGGTTCATTCGGCGCCGATGGCGGTTTCATCAAATCCATCGTGGTCGACGGCACCACCTACACCTATGACCCGAAAGCCAATAGCGGCCAGGGTTCGCTGACTGCCAGCGGTGGCACCAACCACGGCACCTTCAACACGGTGAACAACACCCTGAGCATTGCCACCAACAACAGCGGTACGCTGGTGATCAACCTCGACACCGGCGACTACAGCTACACCTCGCAGAAAACCACGACGACGGTGATCACCGAGAACATCGGCTTCACCCTCAGCGACAACGACGGCGACCTCGCCAGCTCCACGCTGACGGTGAAAGTGATCCCGAATTTGCCGCCCGTGGCGGTGGACGACCACATCATCACCAACGTGCTGTCGAGCAATGTCGTGGTGCCGGGCGAGCTGTTGCTGGCCAACGACACGGATCCGGATGGCGATACCCTCAACGCCTCGCCAACCACCTTCAACACCGGCTGGGTCGCCAAGGGCGCGGACTTCACCGGCACTGGCGCGATCAGTTTCACCGGCACCAGCAACACCGCCGCCAACCAGAACCTGGCTGATGTGCGCAACGCCTTCGCGGCCAACACAGCGGCCATGACGGCAGTGCTGGTGGTCAGCGGCTACCTCGGCGCGGTGACCAACGCCAATGCCAACGATGAAGACCTCATCACCGTCAAACTGAAACAGGGCGAGACCCTCAACCTCGACCACAACCTGGCGGCCGGGCACATCACCATGGAGTATTCGGTGAACGGCGGGGCGTTCGTCAGCATCGCCGACGGCGGCACCATCACCGCCGGTGCCGATGGCACGTATCAGATCCACATAACCAACATCACCAACACCAGCGGCAGCAACACCAATGCTGCGGAAAACTATCAACTGACCATGACGGTCAACTACGCCGGGGCTCACGACGTCACCCCGGATTTCCACGGCTCCTACACCGCCAATGACAACCACGGCGGCAGCGACACCGCCAACGTGACCATCAGCTATCAGGACGGCCACACCCTCACCGGGACGTCCGGCGATGACGTGCTGGTGGCGGGCAGCGGCGACAACATCCTCAACGGCGGGGACGGCAACGACGTACTCACCGCAGGCTCCGGCAACAACGAGCTGCACGGCGGCGCCGGCAACGACTTGCTCTACAGTGGCCCGGGCAACGACCTCCTCGATGGCGGCACCGGTATCGACACGGTCAGCTATGCCCACGCGACGGCCGGTGTGACAGTCAACCTGAGCCTGCTCGGTGCGCAGAACACCCTCGGTGCAGGCATCGACACCATCAGCAATGTCGAAAACCTCGTCGGCTCGAACTTCAACGACACCCTCACCGGTGACAACAATAACAACGTGATCAACGGCGGCCTGGGCAACGACATCCTCAATGGCGGCGGGGGCGATGACCTGCTGATCGGCGGGATGGGTAACAACACCCTGACCGGCGGGCCGGGCGCCGACACCTTCCAGTGGCTCAAGGGCAACAGTGGCCACGACACCGTCACCGACTTCACCCCGGGCACCGACAAGCTCGACCTGTCGCAATTGCTGCAAGGTGAAAACGGCACCGCGGCGTCACTGGATGACTACCTGCACTTCACCGTCACCGGCAGCGGCGCCTCGGTCATGACCAGCATCGACGTCAGCGCCATGGCGGGTGCCACGCCGAACCAGACCATCGACCTGGCCGGCGTCAACCTCGCCAGTCACTATGGCGTGACACCGGGGGCGGGGGGCTTGATTGCCAGCGGGCACGACACGGCGACGATCATCAACGGCATGCTGAATGATCATTCGTTGAAGGTGGACACGGTGTGAGCTAATCGCTGAAACGACAAAATCCGCCGTCCCGAGTGATCGGGGCGGCGGGTTTTTCTTTGCTCAGGCTACAGCGGCGCCTCAGCCTTCACTTCCAGATTGTCCAGCACCCGGTTCACCGCCAGTTCAGCCAGCATGATCAACTGCGCAATCCCCAACAGCACATGCCGCTGGGGCGTATCGATCATCCCGGCGAAATCACTGGCCATGGTTTTGGCCGAGGTCAGGGTTTCGCAGGCTTCGGCCAGCAGCTCTTCGCTCGGGATGTCGGGGGCGATGAGGTAGCGGGTGTTGGGTTTGAGCAGCGGTTTTCTGGGGAGGAGGGGATTGAGGTAGTGATCGAGGGCGCGTTCGGCGGCTTCGTGGAATTTCTTGGAGTCGAGGGTTTCGTAGGGCGAGGTTGTGTCGGTTTCGGGTGGGTTTGGCGTTGCTTTGATCATGGTGAAGCTCCTTGAGAAATGGAGCCGTCATCCATCGCTGCTAAACGAAGAGGGTGGCGGCTGAACGCGGGTTAGCAGACCAGGCTCAAGGATCCCGGCGCACCGAAGTGCCCCACGTCAGCCGCCATGACAAAACAATGGCGACACCAACGTGCCTTGAAGTTAACCGGGCTGCTAAACCCGATCGCTGCTTTTCAGCGACCGCCAAACAATAGAACCCGCTCCCAAGGCGCACAAGCCGGCGGATTCTGGCTGATGCGTAGGCATCGGCGCAAGGACGCGTAGCCTGAGTCAGTCACCGATCCCGTTTGTTAAACATTTCTGTTTATGCCGTTCTGCCGGATGGGTGGCGGTGTTCAATCTCCGACGAGCGGTAGCAAAACCTGTAATTTCTGACAGTAGCCAGCGAATGTGCAACGCCGTTAAATCACGTCAGAGCAACGAATCCTCAACCTGCAGATAACGTGCAGTTGTTCAGGGAGCGTGGCCATTTCGTGAGAGGGCGTCTGTAATGCCGATTACTCAAGACCAGATCGACCCTGTAGTTCCAGAGCTGGAAAAACCCAGGGTTCCCGCCATTCTCAAGGATGAGAACGGCGATGAAAGTCCCGATGGGCTGCTGCCGCGCAGTGCCTTGAGCGATGATTTGCAAGTGATTGTCCCCAACTGGATACCGCCCCCCGTCGCTGATCCCGTCTACATCCTTTCCATCGGTTGGGTGCTGGAGGGCGGACCGTTCACTCCGGTGTACAAAGAGACATTCGATACGCCGGGTGAGAAGGTCTTGAAAGTCCCGCGGGACAAGCTGGCGCATGGCATTTACGCCTTGTCCTACGAGTTGAATTACGGTGGGAACAAGCAATATTCCTTTGATACTCGAGTGACGGTCGATCGGCTGCCCCCGGATGATGGGCAAAGCCCAAGAGCCTTGGTCATGCTGAACGTTCCCGGCGACATCACCGACGACTATCTCACCCGTTTTGGCGAGGTCAGGTTTCAAGTCACGTTCTATCCGGATGCCAGGGCCCGGGACCGTGCGATCTATTTCCTGACCGACAACGACAACCCGCCGGACTCCGAGCAGGAAATTCGTGAGCAAGCATTCAGCCAGCAGGACATCGATCAGAGGCAACTGATCATCACGATTTATGAAGCGGACATTCGGGCCAAGGGACACGGCCAACGTTACTTTTATTACAGGTTGCGGGACTGGGCGGGCAACATCGGACCGAACTCTACTCTGTTGCCGGTGTTCGTCGATCTAAGATCCGGACCCGGTACCCTCAAGCCGCCTCGTGTGCCTTTGTCGGCCAGGGGATTGATCGACCGCGAGCATGCCCGCGAAGGGGCTACGAATCAGAAGGCTGTTACGGTCGAAATCGATAACTATGACAATCCGGATGCTTCCGACAAGCTTTTGATCCGGTGGAATGGTCATGATCTCGCACCGCTCGATGTCGATCCTGCGAAGCCGGTACAGACCGCCACCGTGCCCTGGCCAACACTGACGGCCGACGGGCTCGGTCCCATGGACGCGCGTGTCGACTACCGCGTCAGTCGGGGCGGGACGCCGACGCCGCCGTCACCGGAAACAACCGTGCCCTTCAACTTTACGGTCGCGGGTCAAGACCACCCCGACGCACCTGCGCTGTTGAATACCAGGCTGGCGAAGGTCGAGATTTACGGAGCCGTTTCAAAACAGCTGAACAAGCTGCTTCCCGATGACTACGAATTGCCCGCCGAAGGGCGCCTGGCACTGCATGACAACCCTGAGCCAGGGGAAAAAGTCTTACTGTACTGGGGAACCATCAGTGCACCCGTCGCGAAGTATGAGGTTCAGCCCGGTGATACGGCCGGGACAGTAATTCTCTTCAGTATCCCTTGGGAGTTTATCGACCAGGACAAGGAAAATCCGGCGCTGCCTGTGCGGTACTTCACCGATAACGGTGTGAACCGGCAGTTGGCCCCGACAACCCCGGTGAACGTGGCAATCATCATCATCAGGAATCTGCCCGAGCCGACCTTCCCCGATGGCGGGCGGGAAGGGGTACTCAATTGCTGCGCCAACCCACGGTTGTGGGTGCATGTGAAAGTTCATATCGAGGGTAATGACGCGTTCGACGAGGATGATGTTGTCGACCTGAGTTGGCAAGGGTGTCAGGGCCAAAACGGCACTTCTCCTATTTCGGGCGTCGCGCACTCTTTCGAAACGACGCTGACTCTTGATCAGGCACGCAATGGTTTTGACGTGTTGGTGACGGACTATCAAAAGCTGATTGCACCCATGGTCAATAACGGATCGGCGCTCTGTCGTTACTTTTTGAGAAAGAGCAATGGTGGACGGGGAGAGTCAAGGCCGGATTTCGTGGTTATCAATAGAACCATGCCCAGCGGGGAAATCTGTGGGCCGGATAATGATCTTTGTGATCAGTGATTTCGCCGAAGGGGCAAGTGTTTCAGGAAGTTGGTGCGTGTAATAACTGCTGATGCGCACAGTCGTGCCAATGCAGTGTTTTTTGATTTGCGGTTGGTTCCAGGTGTTCTGGCACGGGGCTGCAATACCCTTTGTCATTTAATCAAGTCATTGAAAGGATGAACAAGATGAACAAGATGAACAATGTCATTAAGTTGACCCCGGTACAAAGTCGTGAGCGTTATTTGAGTATTCTCCGAAATTCACCGAAAGCAGACTTTGAAGCGCCTGTGCTGGATGATGACAATCCTCTGCTGCCTGATGAGGTGGACGATGATCCGAATCAATTGCACAAAAAGTATCAGGGTTTTGCATTGAAAGTGACTGTCCTCAGGTTCGACGGGGCTGACGATGATCCTCCCGTTGATGGGTATATAAATCTGACTTGGGATGGCACTCGGCAAGGCCCCCGGTACACCTACACAACCCCTATTGCTGCTGGGGACATTCCAATGGTATTGCCAGCAGGGCTTACGAATGTCTCAGGCCCCCACATGTTGAGCTATGTACTCAATCATGGCGGGAACACTAAAGATATTCCGGATCTGCTCATCAATATCGACACTACGCTACCTGATGTCAGCGGTCTTGTTACTCTTCCTCCGGAAGTGGAGGCAAACGGCATTACCAAGCCTTATCTGGATGCCAACGGTTTTGTCCTGATTACCATGCCAAAGGTCGCCGATATAAAAATAGCGGACAAGTATGAATGTTATTTTGGCTCGACATTTCCGACCCCGGTATTCGTAGGGGAATTTATTGTTGTCGATCCTCTTGATGCCGTTACCTTTAAGCTGACCACCGAAATGGTCGGAACTGAAGAGGGTCAGAAAGCGATTTTTTACTATCGTACGGATCGAAAAGGTAACCGAAGTCCAAATTCGCCTTTCAAACGAGTGAACGTAACAGTGACGGACCCTCCAAAGGATTTGGACGGTCCAAGTATTCCGCTGCTTGATAACGACACGGCACCGAAGAAGATTGACCTCGCCGACGCTCGGATGCGCGCAGGAGTGGGGATCAAAGATGAGTACGAGAATTTTTTGGATGGTGATGAACTTGAGGTCACCGTCGATGGCGTTGTAGTGCCAGCACAAAAAATCGCTGGCTTCCCAACTTATGTACCGGTTCCTTATTCGTACTGGCATAACGGTGATCTCGGAGAAAAAACCATTAAGGTCAGCTATCAAATAAAACGTGGAGAGATTCGACATCCTGCCAGTAATCCCCCCGAAAACGACAATGTATTAGTCGATCTGAGCCGGCCAGGGGACGGCGAAGGTCCAGATGATCCAAATCCCAATTTTCGTCCAGTCGATGTTCAAGGGGCGGGCGGCAATCCGATCAACGTTTTGACGGTGCTGGACAAGGATAAGGATGTTGACGTAAAAGTGGTCGCTTACCGGGGTATCAAGGCTAAGGATATTGCCACTCTGATCTGGAACGGGGTTGAAGTACCAGACGCTGAAGGCGGTGCTCTTCCGTTGGATGGTACGGAGACTGAGCTAAATTGGACAATTAAGTGGTCAGTTGTAGACGCTGGTGGGAACGGCACGGAAGTTCCAGTGACTTATAAGGTCACCAATCCTGATGTGAACGATAACGAAGAGCGCTCAATGCCACGGGATGTAGATGTGTTCATCAGACCGGGGAGTGTGCCTCAGGCAACCTTCCAGCATCTCGATCCGGATTTTGATTATTTGAATTGCCCTTCGTTGCAAAGCCATCCAGTGCTTATAAAATGTATCGAAGTTTTTGTTCCGGGGGGAGAGCCGCAACTGGAAGGTCAGACGTTGACTTTTACTTATCAGGGCTACAGTGATTCCGCTGGTAATACTGTGATACCGAATAATAAGGATGAAGTTAAATATCAGCCGGATTCTTCGGATGTGCAAAATGGTTTTACCATACGCTTTCCGTATGAGCAGTTTCTTAATACTGGAAATGCATGGGGGGCGGTGAGTTATAACGCCGTGATTGATGGGCGGCCTACACCTTCAGTGCGTCACCTGGTCAGGGTGCTCATGAGGAATGGTGATACGACACCTTGCAGTATTTGAAAAAAACGGGAGGTTGTTGCCTCCCGTTTTTTTATAAAATTAGTGTCAGGGATTTTTCTTCCTTGCTTATCGGACTTTTCCTACATTTTTTTGTGAGGAATCCGATTAGCCTCCGCGCTCTATTTTTTCACGCAAATGCATTTCGCAATTTCGCACAGGTATATCAGAGGTGGGTAAGTCATGAGAATATTTGGCGGGCGGCTTGAACGTCTTTCTGTAAAAAACGCGTTGAGTATTCTGATGGTCATGCCAGCCATTTCCATTTCCAGCGGCGGCATACTGGCAGCCACCATTGTCGATAACACGACGCTGGATATCGATTCGACGACAACGCCGATCGATTATCTGGTGCGCAACAACGGTGTGTTGAACGTCAATGGTGCCATCACCCAGTCAATTACCATTCAATCCGGATCGACACTGACCATCAATGGCGCCACGGTCGTCAGCAATCCTGGCGTCGAAGGCATTCTGGTCACCAGCAGCCGGGGCACCATCAACCAGGCCAATGTGACCAGCGACGACATCGGTCTGGCCGTCAACCGATCTTCGATTGCCGCTGGCGGCTCCACTGTGGATGTTTCCAACAGTCAGATCCGTGGTGATGTTTTCGGTGCGCAAGTCACGGGGCTCAGCACTTTGTCGCTGGCCAATACGCAAGTGACCGGTACTGGCAGCAATGGCATTGGTGCGAATCTTCTTGGCGGCGCGCTGAACGCCTCCGCCCAGACTGTCATCACCGGTCAGGCGACAGGCGTGCGCATGGTCAACGACACGGAGAATGTCGGCGCCCGTTCGCTCTCGCTGGATAACGCCACTGTACGAGGGGTCAATGGCTCGGCAGTTCTGGTTGATCGCGGTACCAATGCCACTGTCAATCTGTCTAACGGCGCCAGCCTGCTCGCCGGGAACAACAACTTGCTCGATGTCCAGGGCGCGTCCACCGCTGCCATGACCGTCGCCAACAGCACTCTGCAAGGCAACATCAACATCGCCGGCAACAGCACCGGCAACCTGACGTTCGATCAAGGCCGCATGACCGGTGATGTGCTGGTCGAAAACGGTTCGACCGCCAACGTCACCCTGCAGAACAGCTCGCAATTCACCGGCCGTCTCGACAAGGTCAATGGCGTGTCCGTCAACAGCGGTTCGATCTGGACCCTGACTGGCAACGACACCGTAGGAACGCTCGCCATGAATGGCGGGACGGTTCGTTTTGGTGCGCAGGATGTGCCGAATACCTTCTACCAGTTGAATGTCGGTACGCTCGCCGGCTCGCCGGATGGTTCCAGTACTTTCGCCATGAAGGGCAACTTCGCTACGGGGCAGCATGACGTCCTCAACGTTACCGGTGTGGCAACCGGACAGTTCGGTTTGCTGGTGGCGGCGTCGGGCCTTGATGCGGTGAATCCGCAGCAACTGACCCTGGTGCACACGGCCGCGGGCGATGCGCACTTTGCACTGACGGGCGGGCGAGTGGATCTCGGTACCTGGTCCTATGACCTGGCCCAGCGACCGGGAGGAACGGGCGGCACTGAGTGGTTTCTCGATCCGACCACCCAGGTGATCAGCCCCGGCGCCAGTGCGGTACTGGCCTTGTTCAATTCTCCGATGACCCTGTTGTACGGCGAAGCCAGCTCATTGCGTAGCCGCATGGGCGAGTTGCGATTCAATGGTGGCCAGTCGGGCGCCTGGGCACGCACCTATGGCAATCAGTACAACGTCGCCGAAGGTTCCGGTGTGGCGTACCAGCAGAACCAGCAAGGGATTTCCCTCGGTGCCGATGCCCGGGTGAATGACAGCAATGTGCTGGTGGGCTTGATGGGTGGTTACAGTCAATCAAAACTGAGTCTCGAACACGGCACCTCAGGCACGGTCGACAGTTACTACTTCGGGCCCTACGTGACGTGGATGGACCGCGACACCGGCTACTACGTTGACGGTGTGTTGAAATTCAACCGTTTCCGCAACGAAGCCAAGGTCGGTTTGAGCGACAGCACACGTGCCAAGGGCGATTACGTTAATTGGGGCGTCAGCGCATCGGTGGAAGGCGGTCGTCATATCCAGTTGAGCAACGATTACTTCATTGAGCCGTTCGTTCAGTTTTCGGCAGCGCAGATCCAGGGCAAACGCTTCAGCCTGGACAACGACATGGAGGCCGATGGCGATCGTACCCGCTCATTCCTGGGCAAGGCTGGCGCCACGTTCGGGCGCAATTTTGATATCGGCAACGGTGCTGTTGCGCAACCTTATGTGCGTGCGGCCATTGCCCATGAGTTCGCCAATGACAACAAGGTCGAGATCAACGAAAACAACGTGTTCAACAACGATCTATCGGGCTCGCGGGCGGAGTTCGGTGCCGGTTTGGCGGTGGCCATGTCGGAGAAGTGGCAGGTGCATGTCGATCTGGATTATGCCAATGGCAAGCATATCGAACAGCCTTGGGGGGGGAATGTGGGGTTGAGGTATAGCTGGTAAGCCACGATCCCGAATATCAGGAAACCGCTACTCTTTTCAGGGAGTAGCGGTTTTTTTGTATCCGGCTTTTATGCGCGTCGTATGCCGAAGCCATCGGCAGTACCACCTCCGATGCCGATATCGAGTCGTGTATCAGTCTGACCGGTAGCCGGGAAGATCACCATCCGTTTGCCGATGCCGCCTGAGTCGGACGCCCAGCACCAGCGCTCAATGGTGCGTCGACCGCTGTAGTTACTGATAAAGGCTCGCCATTCGGCCAGAGTAGGAATTCTTCCTCCCATACTGGCCGCCGTGTTTGCACATACGGAGTAGGTATTGAAGTGGCCTGTGCCAAACAGTCTTTCCACGTTTGAAGTGGTGACGGTGTAACTGGCGGTTTGATTCGCATTGTCCGTAACGGTGATGGTTGCTGAACCGTTGCCCTTGGAAATGACGCGGCCGCTGCTGACGTTGACTTCTGCGACGTTGGGGTTACTGGAGGCATATCTGTAGGGAAGCACGCCTCCACTGGCCGATCGGTCACCAAAGGCGCCGGCAGGAGGGTTGGTAGGGGTGTCGTTATCCCTGAAGTGCCAGGCATTCAGACTCATAGTGGCTGGGTTGATGGTCAGTGGCGGGATTGGTGAATTGACCGTGAAACTCCGTGCATTTGACGGTTGTCCGGTCGTCACCGCCCGTGCAGTGATGGTATGTCCGCCGAGTCCTACTGCCAGCGTAGTGGTCCATATGCCGGTGTTAAGAGCAGTCGCAATGTGTTTTGGCGTGCTTCCATCGTAGATCTGGACATCATGCAGAGGCGTTACCCGGCCTTGCAACGTGACTGAAGTGTCTGTGGTCGCTCCATTGTTCGGCAGTTCACCACGGGAGTCTCTTACTGAATCGAGTGACGGGGCGGTGTGAACTGCGACGGTCAGTCTCCGTGCCCCTGAAGTCTGGCCCGCGCCGTACAGTGCTTTGGCGGTGAAGCTGTGCGCTGCCACGCTCAACCCCGTAAGGTCTTTGGTCCAGATGCCGGTGGATGGGTCCGCTGTGGCGTTACCCTTGCTGACGGCCCCGTCGAGGATCTCCACCTGCTGTCCCTTGCTGGCGGTGCCCGTCAGTTTCACGGTTGTGTCGACGGTGGTGCCGCCATCTGGAATCACGGTGCCTTTGGAATCTTGGGCATTGGTGATGGTGGGTGCAACCGCCGCAGTCACGGTCAGTGTCCGTGCCCCTGAAGTCTGGCCCGCGCCGTACAGTGCTTTGGCGGTGAAGCTGTGCGCTGCCACGCTCAACCCCGTAAGGTCTTTGGTCCAGATGCCGGTGGATGGGTCCGCTGTGGCGTTCCCTTTGCTGACGGCCC
>NZ_JAFGYZ010000021.1:0-118763 GCF_017491585.1 Pseudomonas sp. 58(2021) | reverse complement strand
ACACATCGAGAGGAGGTGCAGCGAAGCAAACCGGAGGCGATGCCCCCGGATGAATCCCGGAGCGAAGGAACACCGAGCCAAAGCGAGGTGCCGAACGCCGGGGCCCAGCGTTTTTGGTTACTTTTTTCTGGGCCGGCATTCCGGGCGTTTGAAAAAAGTGACTCGCCGTAAGGGCGAAACCGCCAGCGGCAACACCCGAAGCAACGGATATTCACCCAAAACACCCAGAGCATGGTCGGCCCAAAGGCCGCCAAGCCCAACCCCCAAAACCCTGTCAAAACCCTGAACACACAACCAGAAACACCCCACCCCATTGAAACCACCCAAACCCTGCCCCATCTAACAGCCATACCCAATTGCGCAGGTGCCCCATGAGCGACCAGCAAGAATTCCCCGAGAACCCCGACGACATCACCGAAACCGACGCCGAACACATCGAACACCACGTCCCCGGCAAAGGCCTCGCCCTGCCCGGCCAGAACCTGCCGGACAAGGTCTACATCATCCCGATCCACAACCGCCCGTTCTTCCCGGCCCAGGTCCTGCCGGTCATCGTCAACGAAGAACCCTGGGCCGAAACCCTCGAACTGGTCAGCAAATCCGAACACCACTCCCTGGCCCTGTTCTTCATGGACACGCCCCAGGAAGACCCGCGCCACTTCGACACCAAGGCGTTGCCGCAATACGGCACCCTGGTCAAGGTGCACCATGCCAGCCGCGAAAACGGCAAACTGCAATTCGTTGCCCAGGGCCTGAGCCGTGTACGCATCAAGACCTGGCTCAAACACCACCGCCCACCGTATCTGGTGGAGGTCGAATACCCGCACCAGCCCACCGAGCCGACCGACGAGGTCAAGGCCTACGGCATGGCGCTGATCAACGCGATCAAGGAACTGCTGCCGCTCAATCCGCTGTACAGCGAAGAGCTGAAGAACTACCTCAACCGCTTCAGCCCCAACGATCCGTCGCCTCTGACAGATTTTGCCGCCGCCCTCACGTCGGCGACCGGGAATGAACTGCAGGAAGTGCTCGACTGCGTGCCAATGCTCAAGCGCATGGAAAAAGTCCTGCCGATGCTGCGCAAGGAAGTCGAAGTCGCGCGCCTGCAAAAAGAAATCTCCGCCGAAGTGAACCGCAAGATCGGCGAGCATCAGCGCGAGTTCTTCCTTAAAGAACAGCTCAAGGTCATCCAGCAGGAACTCGGCCTGACCAAGGACGACCGCAGCGCTGACCTCGAACAGTTCGAGCAGCGCCTGGAGGGCAAGGTCCTGCCGACGCAAGTGCAGAAGCGCCTTGAAGAAGAGATGAACAAGCTGTCGATCCTCGAAACCGGATCGCCGGAGTACGCGGTCACCCGCAACTACCTCGACTGGGCGACCTCGGTGCCGTGGGGCGTGTATGGCGAGGACAAACTCGATCTCAAGCACGCGCGCAAGGTGCTCGACAAACACCACGCCGGCCTCGACGACATCAAGGACCGCATTCTCGAATTCCTCGCCGTCGGCGCCTATAAAGGCGAGATCAGCGGTTCCATCGTGCTGCTGGTGGGCCCGCCGGGCGTGGGTAAAACCAGCGTCGGCAAGTCCATCGCCGAATCCCTCGGCCGGCCGTTCTACCGCTTCAGCCTCGGCGGTATGCGCGACGAGGCCGAGATCAAGGGCCACCGCCGCACCTACATCGGCGCGCAGCCGGGCAAACTGGTGCAGGCGTTGAAAGACGTCGAAGTGATGAACCCGGTGATCATGCTCGACGAGATCGACAAGATGGGCCAGAGCTACCAGGGCGACCCGGCCTCGGCGCTGCTGGAAACCCTTGATCCGGAACAGAACGTCGAATTCCTCGACCACTATCTGGACCTGCGGATGGACCTGTCGAAAGTCCTGTTCGTCTGCACCGCCAACACCCTGGATTCGATTCCCGGCCCGTTGCTGGACCGGATGGAAGTGATTCGCCTGTCGGGCTACATCACCGAAGAAAAAGTCGCCATTGCCAAGCGTCACCTGTGGCCGAAACTGCTGGAAAAGGCCGGCGTGTCCAAGGGCAGCCTTAGCATCAGCGACACGGCGCTCAAGGCCCTGATCGACGGTTACGCCCGTGAAGCCGGTGTGCGCCAGCTGGAAAAACAGATGGGCAAACTGGTGCGCAAAGCGGTGATGAAGCTGATCGACGAGCCGAAAGCCGTGATCAAGCTCGGCCCGAAAGACCTCGAAGCGTCTCTCGGCCATCCGGTGTTTCGCAACGAGCAAGTGCTGTCCGGCACCGGTGTCATCACGGGGCTTGCCTGGACCAGCATGGGCGGCGCGACCCTGCCGATCGAAGCTACGCGCATTCACACGCTCAACCGTGGTTTCAAACTCACCGGGCAACTGGGCGATGTCATGAAGGAGTCGGCGGAGATCGCCTACAGCTACGTCAGTTCGCACCTAAAATCCTTCGGTGGCGATCCGAAATTCTTCGACGAGGCGTTCGTCCACCTGCACGTGCCGGAAGGCGCCACGCCGAAAGACGGCCCAAGTGCCGGCGTGACCATGGCCAGCGCCCTGCTCTCCCTCGCCCGTAATCAGCCGCCGAAAAAAGGCGTGGCGATGACCGGCGAACTGACGCTCACCGGGCATGTACTGCCGATTGGCGGGGTGCGCGAAAAAGTGATTGCGGCGCGGCGGCAGAAGATTTTCGAGTTGATTCTGCCGGAACCGAACCGGGGTAACTTCGAGGAACTGCCGGATTACTTGAAGGAAGGCATCACTGTGCATTTCGCCAAGAAGTTTTCGGATGTAGCGAAGGTGCTTTTCTGATTTCGTCTTGAGCTATCGAGGGGGGCTGGCATCGCTACCCCCTCACCCCAGCCCTCTCCCGGAGGGAGAGGGAGCCGAGTGGGGGATATTTAAGAGATACGCCGACCTGAAAGCTCTTCACTGAATCCATAATCAACTCGATCTTTCAGGTCGATGTACCTCAAAAGACACCTCGGTCAGTCCCCTCTCCCTCTGGGAGAGGGTTAGGGTTAGGGTGAGGGGTGGCGTTGTCACACTTTGTCTCATCTTCAGTTATGCTCGCCGTTCGTCGCCAACACCGGAGCCACTGAATCCATGTCCCCCACTCGCCTGTTTGTCCCCCTGTCCTTCGCCCTGCTGGCCGCCTGCGCCACGCAACCGAAACACAATGTGACCGTGGAAAAACAGAGCGAATGTCCGGTACGGCTGACCAACGGGCAAAACCTGATCGTCATGCTCCCGAGCAACCCGACTACCGGTTACCGCTGGGCCATCCAGGATTCTGCCGGCGGCGTATTGCGCGCCCTCAGCCCCGAGGTCTACAGCAATCCGGAAGATGCCGGCGTGGTCGGCGCAGCCGGTCTCTCGACCTGGCGCTTCCAGGCTTTCGCCACCGGCACCGGGCGCCTGCGTCTGACCTCGCAGCAACCGTGGGCACCGGAAGTGCTGCCGGTGGAAACCTTTGACTGCGCCATTTCGGTGAACTGACCGTGGGCTGGCTGATCCTCGCACTGATGGGCGCCGTGACCTTCCTCTATGGCGTCAGCACCCATGCGGCGTTGCTTTGTCTGCTGGTCAAACCGCTGCCGGTGTTGGCCTTGCTTGGCTGGCTGCACGATGCGCCGCCCAGTGACTATCGCCGCTGGATCAGTCTCGGTCTGATTTTCTCGTTGATCGGCGATGTGTTGCTGGCGTGGCCGGGAGATCTTTTCGTGTTTGGCCTGGGTGCGTTTCTGGTGGCGCATCTGGCGTATCTCAAGGCTTACCTCAGCGATTGCCGACGCCTGGCCCTGCTGCCGCTGATCCTGGCGCTCAGCGTCGGCGCCGTGCTGTTGGCCATATTGATCGGCAGCGGACTCGGCCCGTTGACCGTGCCAGTGATCGTCTACGGCACAGCCATCAGCGCCATGCTCTGGCGCGCTCTCGCCCGCCTCGGCAGCGACGTACCGCAACATTCGGCACTGCTGGCGGCGGGCGGCGCAGTGGCGTTCGTGTTTTCCGACAGCGTGATCGGCATCAACCGGTTTGTCTCACCGTTCAATGCAGCGCCCTACATCATCATTCTCAGTTACTGGCTGGGGCAGTGGGGGATTGCGGCGTCGGCGTTTTCACAGAGCAAACGTCCGGAGCTTTGAACCAGCGGTTTATCAGACAACCCGCGCATCTGCGCGCCAGTTTGGCTAAAATGCCGGCCTTTTCATCGACACCGCCGGAACCGCCGTGAGCAAAGAACCCGATCGCATTTTCGCCCAGCCGATGGCCCAGGTGCCTGACTTCGCCTTCAACGAAGACGTGGTGCGGGTGTTCCCGGACATGATCAAGCGTTCGGTGCCGGGTTACCCGACCATCGTCGAGAACCTCGGCGTGCTCGCGGCGCAGTTCGCCCAGCCGAACAGCGTGCTCTATGACCTTGGCGCTTCGTTGGGTGCTGTGACCCAGGCCCTGCGCCGCCACGTGCGCACCGACGGTTGCCGGGTGATCGCGGTGGATAACTCGGCGGCGATGGTCGAGCGCTGCCGTGAATACCTCAACGGTCAGGATTCGATGTTCCAGGAGTTGCTGCCGGTCGAGGTGATCGAAGGCGACATCCTCGCCCTCGATTTCAAACCGGCCTCGGTGGTGGCGCTGAACTTCACTCTGCAATTCATCGCCCCGGAGCAGCGCACGGCGCTGCTGTCGCGTATTCGCCAATCGTTGCTGCCGGGCGGCGCACTGATTCTGTCGGAAAAGCTGCGCTTCAACGATGCCGAAGAACACGCGCTGCTGACCGACCTGCACGTCGCGTTCAAACGCGCCAACGGTTACAGCGAACTGGAAATCGCCCAGAAGCGCAGCGCCATCGAAAACGTCATGAAGCCCGACAGCCTCGAAGAACACCGCGAACGCCTGCTGGCCGCCGGGTTCTCGAAAGTCGTGCCGTGGTTCCAGTGTCTTAACTTTGCCTCGTTGATTGCCTTGCCATGATTGATCTGTCCCCCCTCGCCCGCCGTCTGGCCGGCACGCCGCTGGCCGAATGGGCCAACACCCTGCAAGTGCAGCTCGACAAGAAAATGGAGAAGGGTCACGGCGATCTGGAGCGCTGGCAAAGTGCGCTGGACGCCTTGCCGAAGATCCAGCCGACTGAAGTCGACCTGCTCGACGGCCTGAAACTCGACACCGATTGCGACGACGAAACCCGCGCACAAATGCGCACCGCGCTGATGGGTCTGTCGCCGTGGCGCAAGGGGCCGTTCGATCTGTTCGGCGTGCACGTCGACACCGAATGGCGTTCGGACTGGAAGTGGTCGCGGGTCGCTCCGCATCTGGACCTGAAGGGCAAACGCATTCTCGATGTCGGTTGCGGCAACGGTTACTACATGTGGCGCATGCTCGGTGCCGGCGCCGACAGCGTGATCGGCGTCGATCCGAATTGGCTGTTCTTCTGCCAGTTCCAGGCAGTGCAGCGTTATCTGTCAGAGCCGAATGCCTGGCACCTGCCGTTCCCGTTCGAAGACCTGCCGCCGAATCTGGAAGGTTTCGACACGGTGTTTTCCATGGGTGTGTTCTACCACCGTCGCTCGCCGATCGAGCATTTGCTGGCGCTCAAGGATTGCCTGGTGAAGGGTGGCGAGCTGGTGCTGGAGACGCTGGTGGTCGAGGGTGACAAGCACCAAGTGCTGGTGCCGGAAGACCGTTATGCGCAGATGCGTAACGTGTGGTTCCTGCCGTCTGTGCCGGCGCTGGAGCTGTGGCTGCGTCGTGCGGGTTTCACGGATGTGAAATGCGTGGATGTGAGCACCACCACTGTTGAAGAACAGCGCGGGACTGAATGGATGAAGTATCAGTCGTTGAGCGACTTCCTCGATCCGGAAGATCACAGCAAGACGATCGAAGGGTTGCCGGCGCCGATGCGGGCGGTGATTGTCGCGAAGAAATAACCCCGATCTCCAGAAAAAGGAGATCCCCTGTGGGAGCGGGCTTGCTCGCGAAGGCGGTGTGTAAGGTACATCAATATCGACTGACACTCCCTCTTCGCGAGCAAGCCCGCTCCCACATTTGTTTTGTTTTTATTCAGTGGGTTTGGCGCGTCTCGCCCTGAAGAACTCGGTCAACACCGCCCCACACTCCTGCGCCAACACCCCGCCTTCATACAACACTCGATGGTTGAGAAAACCCTGAGTGAAGAACTGCCCCTGACTCTGCACAATTCCGGCCTTGGGCTCCAGCGCGCCGTACACCACGCGAGCAACCCGCGAATGCACGATCAGCCCGGCGCACATGCTGCACGGCTCTAGCGTCACATACAGCGTGCTGCCCGGCAGACGATAGTTATCCACCGCCTGCGCCGCCGCACGGATCGCGACCATTTCCGCGTGGGCACTGGGGTCGCTGGTACTGATCGGGCAATTGAAGCCGCGACCGATGATCTCGCCGTCCTGCACCAGCACCGCGCCTACCGGCACCTCGCCGAGGGCTGCGCCTTGCGCCGCCAATGTCAGGGCTTCGCGCATGAAGTCGCGATCACGGCTGCGGTCGATGATCGCCGCGGGGCGAATCTGGCGCATCACTTCACCTCGATGGCGGCCATCAGGCCGGTTTCCATGTGGTCGATCACGTGACAGTGGAACATCCATACCCCCGGGTTATCCGCCACCAGCGCCACTTGCGCGCGCTCGTTCTTGCCCAGCAGATAAGTGTCGGTGAAGTACGGCACGATCTTGTGCCGATTCGATGCAATCACCTTGAAGCTCATGCCGTGCAGGTGGATCGGGTGCTGGTACTGGGTCATGTTCTTGAGTTCGAAGATATAACTCTGTCCCAGTTTCAGGCTGGCGATCGGCCGGTCGGCGCAGGTCTTGTCGGTGATGTCCCAGGCCTTGCCGTTGATCTGCCACAGGCTCGGCGGCTTGCCGTTGTCGACATTCACCGACACCGAACCGACCCATTCGAAATTGAAGTTGAGTTTCTCGGCATTGGCCAGGTCCGGCTCGGCCACCGGGTTGGCCGGCAGTGCTTTCGGCCAGTCGGTCGGCGCCTCATTGTTGGCCACCGAACGTAAGGTACCGAGGCGAACCGGGCCGTTGCGCAGCGACAGTTCCTCACCGGCCGGCGGTGCCTTGATCGCCAGGCAGATGCGCATGCCCGGGCCGAGCCAGTATTCCTTGCCCAACGGGCGCGGTTCGACCGGATTGCCGTCCAGCGCATAGATCTGCGCTTCGACGCCGGGAATGTTGATGCGATAGGTCAGGGTGTTGTCGAGGTTGAGCAGGCGTACGCGGGTGATCTGGCCGGCGGGCAATTCGATGACCGGCGAAGGCACGCCGTTGATGGTCGACAATCGCCCCGCGGTACCGCCACGGGCCGCTTCGCGTGGAATGCTGAACTCGACGAAGTTACCCTCGTCGTCGATATGCCAGTTTTTCAGGCTCAGGGTCTTTTCGTACCTGAACCCGGTCGGCTCGCGCTCCTCGACAATCAACGGCCCGACCAGGCCGCGACCGAGTTCTTCGCTGCTGCTGACGTGCGGGTGATACCAGTAGCTGCCGGCGTCCGGCACGCGGAATTTGTAATCGAAGTATTCGCCTGGCAGTACCGGCAGTTGCGATACGTAAGGCACGCCGTCCATTTCCAGCGGCAGGCGAATGCCGTGCCAGTGAATGGTCGTTGCGACCGGCAGATGGTTGATGAACCGCACCCGCAGCCACTCGCCCTGACGCACGCGCAATTCAGTGCCCGGCGCCGACGGGCCGAACGCCCAGGCCTGGGTCTTGTGGCCTGGCACAAGTTCTACGTCCAGCGGTGCAGCGATCAGCTCGTAGTCGTGCCCCGCGTTGGCATCCGCCACCTTGCCCAACCAGTAACGCGTCGCACCACCGGCTCCCGCACCAACCACTGCAAGACCGGCCAGACCACCGAGTATCTGTCGACGGGTAAAGGATTTGGACACAACTACCTCACGTATCTGCCGCAGGCCTGGGTGCCCGCAAAAGGCGAATACGATACACCTGCGCCTGCGAAACGGTAAGGGCGGAGCGGCGGATGGCCGCACATCCGGGACAATATCGGGCGGTAATCATGTACCGCACGTCCCTTGAGCGAGTGGATCACCCTTCCCTCCTCTCTCTCAAGGAATAGAGCGAATGAACCCAACAGAACAACGCCCGCTGCCCAACGACACCGACAGAGCTGCACTTCAGGTCATGGCCACACAGGTGGTCACGGCGTGTCCGAGCCTGAACGATACGGCCCGTCAGGTTGCCATCGAAGTGCTCGCCAGACATGGCATTACCGGTCTCGACCCCGATCACGTCTATTACCATCGATTCAGAACAGCTCAGAGTCAGTCCATATCATTCACCGGTTGGCAGCATTATGGTGAGAAGCCCTATGAAAGCCTGACCCTGACGCAATTGGTGATACACCGGTTCCGCGCCACGGATCAGGACAACGCCGACTTGCTCGACGTATACGGCGGGTTTTACAGCGCAGGGCCGGACACCGAAAACTTCGATGCAACCAACGAAGTCCGGCTGCACGGTAACGAGGTACTCAACGACTTCTGGAACATCAACTTCAGCGAGCGTTACCGCAACGAGCTGCACTCGTTCTGGGACCAGCACTCCAGCCAATTCCGCACGCTGGCCAAATGCAACTTCCTCGGCAAAGCCGTTGAAGCCCGGGAGCTCGGCCACCTGAACGACGAGGACTTCCAGACTGCAATCAGCGCGGTCATCGGCCCGCTGACCTGGCCTGTGAGCCTGCACAGTCTGCAAACCGAGTTCATCCCCGGCCATGGCCTGAGGGTTTGCGCGCTGGATATCGACGGTCGCACGGCCACCGATATCCTGCGCATCATCGACTCGTCAGGCCGCCAGATCCTTTACGTGCCCGGCGACAACCAGCCATTTCATGTGCTGGACACTCCCACTGACATGCACTGGTGGGCCTTGCAACAGTTGAACGAGAAAGCGCCGCGCGAACTGTTTCTCAACCATTTCTCGCTGGCAGACCGGCACTGGATGAGCGAACACATCAGCGACCTGATGAACCGATTGGTCAGCACCTGGGGGCATTCGGATCATCATCTGATCAACCGCAACGATCACACCGTCACGGTAGATGCATTCAGCTGGCTGCGTGACTGCACCCACAACGCGATGTTCGACGAAGCAGATCTTTCCCTGATCTCGAACGGTGATCTGCGCAAGAAACTCTGGATCGGCTATCTGAGCGCTGGACTGAAAGTCTTCGGCCCGATGGCCATGGTCGGCTGGCCCGTCGCATTGCCGGTGATTGGCGCCAGCCTCGCCAACATGGGGTTGAATATCGACAAGGCCGTCAACGGCAAAACCTCCGCGCAGCGCAAGGAAGGTGTCCTGGGGGCCATTTTCAGCGGTATCGATGCGCTGTTTAACATTCCGTTTCTCAAGGGCTTCGGTGCACTGGCCGAGTTTGACGTGCCTCCAGAGATCTACGAGGCAGACGAACTGGCAGAAACCGAAACAACAGCGGAGCTGGAACCAGAAGAACCGAACGAGATTCTGCCTGTTCTGCAGGAGCGGCCCTCGCCCTCCTCCGAAACCGTACAAGCCGGACAGATTCCGCAACGCTTTCAATCCAACGAAATACTCGAGGGCCTGAATCCGGTTACCGAGCCAGGCAAATACCAGGGAATCTACAGGCTGAACACCCATCCGCCCCATGCCATCCTGATGAACGACACGGCCTATTGCGTCCGTTACTTCAACGATTCAGAGGGCGGCGGATTCTGGGCAATCATCGATCCGATAAAACCCAACCAGCTGATCCACGCAATACCCGTGCGTTTGAACAGCGAAGGCCTATGGGAGCGTATGACCCAACTGGGACTCAAGGGGGGTGGTCAGTGTCTGGGCAAGCAATGCACTTTAGATGTGGCACTTGAGCTTGATGCGCGCGAGCCTTCGGCCGCAGAGCCAGAGCAGTCCGTAACACCACCTGCCCCATCCAACCCTGCACCCATCGAGCCCCAGCCATCGACCTCGAACAACATCCGGCTGCTCAAGACCCCATACGCGGTAGACCCGCAGCATGAGTTCGAACTGAGGCGGTGGGCCCTGCAACTGCGCGAAACCCACATTCAATTGCGCATTGGCCCTGATGGCGGGTTAGTCGCTCCAAACCGCTATGCGCTGTATTTCGCCGAAAAAGCCCGGGCACTTCAGATCTCCGCCAGACGCTTCTACAAGAACCTTCCTTGGGCGAACTTGCCGCCACGTCCGCCGATACCCGCTATGACCTCTTCAATGACCTTCACGGACTTCGTTGCGCAGGCACTCGAGGAAGCGTCCGGCCTGGTTATCGGCGAAACCCCGGGTCGTATCACAAGCATGCGACTGATCATTGAAAACATGCCTGCTCTGGCGCGCGCAGGGGTCAAGACCCTTTATGTGCGCCGACTGCTCAGCGACTTTGCCCAGGCCGACCTGAATGCATACTTCAAGTCCGGCGTCATGACCGATGACCTGCAGCAGTACCTGAGCCGACTCGGTACCGATCCGGCAGAGCAGTTCGACGAACTGGCACTGGTGAAGAGCGCCCGGGAAAACGGTATTCGAGTCCAGGCGACCGATTGCGCGGCGACTTACAACAAGCCCGTTTCGCTCACACTGCCTGAGGAGCAAATCATGACCAATCACCTGACAGCCGACATCATGTTCATGGACAAAACCCTGAATGACGTGGGTAAGTGGGTGGTTCTGACAGGGGTGGAAAACACCAATACGTTCAGGGGCGTTGCCGGTATCAGCGAACTGGAAGGCGGTATTGGTCTACGGATTGAAGAGGTCGATCCGGGACTGGGGGAACGTGTCTCTCTGGATCCGGGCATCGATATAGAACGGGGTCCACATTCAGGGACGCTGGTACAAGGCGGCACTGTCGATACGCATTACGTCGATGTGCTTTTGCAATTGGAAGCGGCGCCGGTCAGCCGAAGCGAACTGCAAATACACCGACTGCTTTATCGCTCGGGCATGTATGTTTTCGAACGTTCACAAGGCGCCTATCGGTTGTTCCACAGAAGTGTGAGCGGCGAGCTTGTTCAAACCCCTGTCCAGACCTTCGCGGACGGGCGCTATTTCATTGATCGCCCGTCCTGGGGCTCGGTACACCGCGTGCCCTACGATAATCTTGAGCAGTTATCCAACGCACTGAAACAGATGGGGCTGCAACTGCAAAGCCGCCTTCCCCACTGACCTGTCCATGGCGACAGACGAAAAAAACCCTGGCCATAGCCAGGGTTTCTCCTTGCATCAATGCAGCCGGTGTCGCGGGATCATTCCCACTCAATCGTCGCCGGCGGCTTGCTCGACACGTCGTAAGTGACGCGGGAGATGCCTTCGATTTCATTGATGATGTGTGCCTAACGCGCGGTGAAGTAGCTTGTTACGTGTGTAAGACATAACAACCTGACAAAAAGCGAAAACCTTCCGTAGAATGTCGGCGTGGCTATGGAACACCTTCCTTCTAAACCCTATGAACTAGGGGTTCCGCTCTCCACTCAACGCCTGCTCCTAGCAGGCGTTTTCATATCGGCTGTAGACATGACGCTGCAGCTCGCTCACGACGGTGACTCAGGGAGAAAATCAAGCATGAATCAGGAGCTGTTCCTGCGTCGCCGTAGCAAAGTTCACGTCCCGATGGGCACTGGCGGTGCCACGCGCGCTCAGGTCGCGTCGGCTGTCCGGGAAATCGCGGCGTTCCGATGCGTACTGTCAGAAGCTCTGATTGAGCAAATCGGCCTGTTGTCACCGACAGAACTCAAGTACTGGTTGCGTGACATTGTCGGAGTTCTTCGGCGCAGGAGTGGCGCTCATGTGCACCACCGGCCGTTCTATCCTGACTTTCCTGAGCAGGTTCTGACGGCCTCGGAAGCCGAGTTGTACCTCAACGCCGTCGTGCATTACCTCACGCTTCGACGTTTACCCGCGACTGAAGAATCTCGACCTCCACTGCTTGAAGGCAACTTCATCCCCTGTGTTATCGAACCGGGAAGCATCCCTGAGTTCGAGTCACTGCTCGAACCACTGGTTTCATCACGCACCTCGCTCTCCGAAGAGGAAGCGGCCGATGTCATCCGGTTTATCCGCGACTACAAAAATGATGTGTTCCGCCTGCTGCCTGAGGTCGTCCCGTTCCGGGAGATCCGCGCACAGGTTGGCGGCGCACTGATCCTGCATGTAGCTGGCGATGCACGGGTGAATGCATTTCTGGAGCAAAACGTCGAAACGGCGACTGACGTGCTACGACTTGCGATCGCGCTGAATGGTGGAGACGTGTCACTGGCGACCGCTACGACACGTTTCAAAGCGATGAAGCGATCGATGCGCCGTCTGTTGTTGAGTCTGCTCGATCGTATACCCGACGCTACGGAAGACGTGATGCGACAAACCGAGCGATGGAAACGCTTGGCTGAAGTACTTCATCCGGGCGATTACGCCGATAAATACCCAAGAGCGCTGGCCGCCATCAACGCAGCGCGTCGCAACGAAGCGCCTGCCTCATTCGGTTCACGTGTCGAAACATTATTCGCCCAGCGTGATATTACCGAGCTTGTACACGTGCTACAGAGTCGTCCCGGTGAGTTCGCCCGACGGCTGGACGCTACCCTGCGGCGCGCGACGGAACCAGAGCCGGTTCTCGATGCGTTCGAGGCTGTTGCACCACAAGTGTCCTCACCTGTCCTGCTGCAGTTGCTGGCCCAGTCACGTGCACCGCGCCCCCTGCCACTTCGGGCGTTCACACCCAAAGGTTCATTCGCCAAAGTCTATGGCATCAAGGATGACCGAGAGCTTCTCGCACCCGAGGTGCTGGCTCGTGCAGCCCGAATCTGCGAGGTCGCTCTGGTTACGCGTTTTGCGACACTACCGCCATTGGGGCGCTGCTACATCGATCCAGAATTACGCGAATACAGGGTACCGCTGGCACAACGCGCTTCTTCGAAATCGCTACGGACACTGGTGCGGGGCAGTCGATTGCCGATGCCCGACACACGTTTTATTCGCCTTTTTCTGTGGTGGAAAAACGGTCGATCACGCACTGACATCGATTTGTCCTCCGCATTTTTCGATGCCAACTTCGTGTTCAGAGAAACGGTTGCGTACTACAACCTGAGAGATTACGGCGGCTGCCACAGCGGCGACATCGTCGACGCACCCGAAGGGGCTTCGGAGTTCATCGACCTCGATCTTGAAGTCCTCGTCGAGAAAGGCATCCGTTACGTCGTCACGTCTATCAACTCGTTCACCGAACAGCCGTACTGCGATCTTCCAGAATGCTTTGCTGGCTGGATGGCCCGCACCGATACGGCATCGGGCGAAGTATTCGAACCGCGAACCGTGTTCGATCGTATCGATATCGCATCCGATACACAGATCTGCCTGCCATTCGTGATGGACTTGCAGGAGCGGCGCGTGATCTGGGCCGACCTGGGACTGACCTCAGCTCCCCGATGGAACAATGTCGGGAACAACCTCAGCGGAATATCGTTGATGCTGCGGGCTTTGGTACATACGCCGCGGCCTGATCTGGAGACATTATTCGATTTGCATGTACGAGCACGAGGCGAACGAGTGGCTTCGCCGCAGCAGGCACAAGCGGTGTTTGCACCTGATCAAGGGATAACACCGTTCGATACGGATTTGATTCGGTCACAGTTCCTCTAATACCTGCGCCCGCCTCCACACTTTCCGCCCAAAAAAAATGCCAGTCAGATTAACTGACTGGCATTTTCTATAACCCCTTTTATGCCTCTGCGAATCCAACCTTGAATTCTAGAGGGCGCGACGCGGGATCATTCCCACTCAATCGTCGCCGGCGGCTTGCTCGACACGTCGTAAGTGACGCGGGAGATGCCTTCGATTTCATTGATGATGCGGCCGGAAACGGTTTCCAGCAATTCGTAAGGCAGGTGTGCCCAACGTGCGGTCATGAAGTCGATGGTTTCCACGGCACGCAGGGCCACGACCCAGGCGTAACGACGGCCATCTCCCACCACACCCACCGATTTCACCGGCTGGAACACGACGAAGGCCTGGCTGACCTTGTGGTACCAGTCGGCCTTGCGCAGTTCTTCGATGAAGATGTGGTCGGCGCGACGCAGCAGGTCGGCGTATTCCTTCTTCACTTCACCAAGGATCCGCACGCCCAGGCCCGGGCCCGGGAACGGGTGACGGTAGACCATGTCGTACGGCAGGCCCAGTTCCAGCCCCAGACGACGGACTTCGTCCTTGAACAGTTCGCGCAGTGGCTCGACCAGTTTCAGGTTCATCTCTTCCGGCAGGCCGCCCACGTTGTGGTGCGACTTGATCACGTGGGCCTTGCCGCTTTTCGCGCCAGCCGACTCGATCACGTCCGGGTAAATGGTGCCCTGGGCCAGGTACTTGATGTTGTCCAGTTTGCAGGATTCGGCATCGAACACGTCGATGAAGGTACGGCCGATGATCTTGCGCTTCTTCTCCGGATCGGCTTCGCCGGCCAGATTGTTCAGGAACTGGTCTTCGGCGTTGGCACGGATCACCTTGACGCCCATGTTCTCGGCGAACATGGCCATCACTTGCTCGCCTTCGTGCAGACGCAGCAGGCCGTTGTCGACGAAGACGCAGGTCAGCTGATCGCCGATGGCCTTGTGCAGCAGCGCCGCAACTACCGAGGAGTCCACACCACCGGACAGCCCCAGCAGCACGTTATCGGTACCGACCTGCGCGCGAATGTTGGCGATGGCGTCTTCGGCAATCTTCGACGGAGTCCACAGGGCTTCACAGCCGCAGATGTCGAGAACGAAACGCGACAGGATGCGACCGCCCTGCTTGGTGTGGGTCACTTCCGGGTGGAACTGCACGCCGTAGTAAGCGCGCTCGTCGTTGAACATGCCGGCGATCGGGCAGCTCGGGGTGCTGGCCAGGATGTGGAAATCGGTCGGCATTTTGGTGACCTTGTCACCGTGGCTCATCCATACGTCGAGGCCGAACAGGCCGTCGGCGTCGATGTGGTCTTCGATACCGTCGAGCAGACGGCTCTTGCCGACCACGTCAACACGGGCATAACCGAACTCACGCAGCTCGGAGCCTTCAACCTTGCCGCCCAGTTGTTCGGCCATGGTCTGCATGCCGTAGCAGATGCCGAAGACCGGTACGCCCAGATCGAACACCGCTTGCGGGCAGCGTGGGCTGTTGGCTTCGTGCACAGACTCGGGACCGCCAGCGAGGATCACGCCTTTCGGAGCGAATTCGCGGATCGCATCTTCGTCCATGTCGAACGGATGCAGTTCGCAGTACACACCGATCTCGCGCACGCGGCGAGCGATCAATTGGGTGTATTGCGAACCGAAGTCGAGGATCAGGATGCGGTGAGCGTGAATGTCGAGGGCCATGATTCAGTCTCGTCTAAGTAATTCAGAAACAGTCTTGATTCAGAAACGACTCGGGGCTGAATAAAACAGCCCCGGTCATTTAACGTTTTGCTTGAAGCCTCAACCTACGCGGTAGTTTGGCGCTTCCTTGGTGATCTGCACGTCGTGGACGTGGGATTCGGCCATGCCGGCACCGGTGATCCGCACGAACTCAGGCTTGGTGCGCATTTCTTCGATGTTGGCGCTGCCGGTGTAACCCATCGAGGAACGCAGACCGCCCATCAACTGGTGAATGATCGCGCTCAGGGTGCCCTTGTAAGGAACACGGCCTTCGATGCCTTCCGGAACGAGTTTCTCGGCACCTGCCGAGGAGTCCTGGAAGTAACGGTCGGAGGAACCTTGAGCCTGGGACATGGCGCCCAGCGAACCCATGCCGCGATAAGCCTTGTACGAACGGCCCTGGAACAGTTCGATCTCGCCCGGTGCTTCTTCGGTACCGGCGAACATCGAGCCCATCATCACGCAGGACGCACCGGCCACGATGGCCTTGGACAGGTCACCGGAGAAACGGATGCCGCCGTCGGCGATCAACGGAACACCGGTGCCTTCAAGGGCAGCGGCAACGTTGGCGATGGCACTGATTTGCGGAACGCCGACACCGGCGACGATACGGGTGGTGCAGATCGAGCCAGGGCCGATACCGACCTTGACTGCGTCGGCGCCAGCTTCGGCCAGGGCCTTGGCGGCTGCGCCGGTGGCGATGTTGCCGCCGATCACCTGCACTTCAGGGAAGTTCTCTTTGACCCAGCGAACGCGGTCGATCACGCCTTTGGAGTGACCGTGTGCGGTGTCGACCACCACCACGTCCACACCGGCATTGACCAGGGCTGCAACGCGGTCACCGGTGTCTTTACCGGTACCGACCGCTGCGCCGACGCGCAGACGACCTTGGTCATCTTTGCTGGCCAGCGGGTAGGCCTTGGCTTTTTCGATGTCTTTGACGGTCATCATGCCTTTGAGGGCAAACTTGTCGTCGACGATCAGGACTTTTTCCAGACGGTGCTTGTGCAGCAGCTCGCGGACTTCGTTCTTGTCGGCGCCTTCGCGAACAGTGACCAGACGCTCTTTGGGCGTCATCACTTCACGAACGGTGGCTTCCAGACGGGTTTCGAAACGCACGTCACGGGAGGTGACGATGCCGACCAGGTCGCCATCGTGCAGGACCGGAACGCCGGAAATATTGTGCATGCGGGTCAGTTCGAACAAATCACGAACCGTGGCGTCAGCCTCGATGGTGATCGGATCCTTGACCACACCGGCTTCGAACTTCTTGACCTTGCGAACTTCGGCAGCTTGCTGCTCGATGGTCATGTTCTTGTGGATAATGCCGATGCCACCTTCCTGAGCCATGGCGATTGCCAGACGGGCTTCGGTGACGGTGTCCATGGCGGCAGAAACCAGAGGAATGTTCAGCTCGATGCCACGGGTAAGGCGGGTCTTCAGACTGACTTCGTTAGGAAGCACCTCGGAATAACCGGGCACTAGGAGAATGTCGTCGAATGTCAGAGCTTCTTGGCTGATACGCAGCATCGCGGGGGCTCCCGAGCGGGAAAATGGAAGCGCGCCATTATAGTCAGACACCCCTTCGGGTTCAATGTAAAACTTGTCTTATATCAATGTTGCTGATGTACGGAAAAAGCGGCCCCTAAAGCTCGACCTTGACCCAGCTCACCGGTTGATCCAGCCAGTCCGCGAATTCGTCGATGAAACTCTGCTTGAACCCCGCCTCCAGCCAGTTGTTGAAGATGAACCCGAGGTTGGAAAACGCGCACTCCTGCAAATACAGAAATCCATTGATGTCATCTTCATGCCCGCACTCGGGGCAGGTGAAGTTGTCGGTGCGCCCCGGCATCCAGTCTTCCAGGCTTTCGAACAGCGCTTCGCCGATCTCCTGGCGGCACTCGGCACATCCGGCCTCCTCGAGAAAGCCTTTGGCCGGGGTGAAGATGCAGCGCTTGGTGACAATTTCCAGACCATTGATCGGTTCACCGAACGGCAGCGCCTCGGGGTGCAGCACCACTGCGCGGGCGCCATCGGCGATGGCGTAGGCCATGCGGTTGCCGGTACGTCCGCAGGTGCTCAGCTCTTCCTTGACGATGTTCTTGCGCACCAGCCAGCGCAGGATCGCCCGGGCCCGGGGTTCGTGCACCGGCAGGTTGGAGATTTTCGGGACGATGATGCTTTGGGAATTCATGGTGCAAGCCTGCTGCGTCAAAGGATGTTCGGCGACGAACGCGGCCGGCAGCTTAATCCCTGACAAAATCCGGTCAAGTGCTTAAATAGCGGCCGATCAGCGCCAGACCGCTGGCCAGCACCAGCCAGGTCACCAGCCGCACGAAGGCCTCGCGGGACAGGCGCATGGTCAAACGCCGCCCGATCCACAAGCCCAGCGCCATGGCCGGCAACAGGCACAGCGCAAGCATCAACAAGGGTAGCTCGGCATACACCCCGGCGATGGCGAACAGACTCAAACGCACCACCGTGCTGCAACTGATCAGCGCACTTTGCGTGGCCCGCGCCGCGTCTTTGGGGAGTCGGCTGTTGAGGTAGATCGCATAAAGAAAGCCGCCACTGCCGAACAACGCTCCGAACAGCCCGCCCACGGTGCCCATCGGCAACGCCCACACGGCGGATAACTGCGCCGGCCGGGCCTTGATCCACAAGCTGTAAACCGCATAGGCACTGATGAACAACCCCATCAGCAGCAACAGCAGATCGGACTTGAGGTTAAGCAGAAAAATCACCCCCAGCGTGCACCCCACCGCCATGCATGGCAGCAGCCGCAGCAATTCCGGTTTCGCCACGTCGCGCCGCGATGGCAGCAGGTTGCCGAACGCCGCGACGAAATCCAGCAGCACCAGCAACGGCACGATCTTCGACAGCGGCATGAACAGAATCAGGATCGGCCCGGCCACCAGCGCAGTGCCGAAACCGGCAATCCCGAACACGATGTAGGCCAGCGCGATGGCCAGTCCGATCACCACCCAGCCCTGCGCGCCCCACGACCATTCGCTCAACAACCCCGCCACACTCATTCGCTCGCTTCCTTTATAAGCCTGCGATGACTTTAGCCAGCGCCGAGGGTTGCGACTAATATCATCGAAACCGCCAAGTCATCTCGAAAAGGCATGTCTCGTGCTTTCAACCCGTCAATTGCGCTACTTCGTGGAAATCGCCGAGTGCGGCAGCTTCAGCGCCGCGGCCGAACGGCTGTTCATCGCTCAATCGGCGTTAAGCCGGCAGATCAAGGACATGGAAACCCGCCTGCAAACGCCGCTGTTCGAACGCACCGCGCGCCAGCCCCGGCTCACCGCCGCTGGCGAAGCGTTCCTGCCCCGGGCGAGAAACCTGCTGAATGAATTGAACAAGGCCAGCACTTTGGCCACGGAAATTGGCCAAGGGCAGCGCGGTACTTTGCGCGTGTGTCACTCCAGCACCGTACCGATCAGCGGCCGACTGTTGCGCGACATGAGTACTTACCTGGAGCAACAACCCGGGGTTTCGCTGGACATCGGCACGCTCTCCTCGGAGGCACAGCTCGAAGAACTGGCAGAGGGCCGGCTCGACATCGGCTTGCTGCGCCTTCCAGTTCTGCGCCAGCGCGAGGATGTTCAGGTTGTGCCGCTCTATACCGAACGTTTGCTGCTTGCCGTGCCGGAGGATCATCGACTGGGGTTGGCGGAGGTCGTCGATTTGGCGCAATTGAAGGGCGAAGCCTTCATCTCCATCCCCCACCCGCAACGCGGCGGGCTGAGTTATTTGTGCGCCGACCTGTGCATGCGCCACGGCTTTTTCCCCCAGGCTGCGCGGGTGATGTCACGCAAGACCACGCAGTTGCAATTGATCCAGGCCGGATTCGGCATCGCTTTGCTGCCGGAATCGATGCAGGACATCGCTCCGCCCGGTGTGCGATTTCTGCCGCTGACCGGCGATTGCCGAAGTACCGTCGCCCTCGCTTCTCGGCAAAATCCCACACCTCTGGTGCAACACTTCCTCCAGACATTCATCGGCGAAAGCCTTTAAACTGCGCCCCATGATTAAAGATCCCTTTGCAAGACTCGGCCTGGACCGCGAAGTCCTGACCGTCAGCCAGCTCAACGGCCGCGCGCGGGTGTTGCTCGAAGACGTGTTCAGCAACATCTGGGTCGAAGGCGAAATCTCCAACCTCGCCCGCCCGGCGTCCGGCCACGTGTATTTCACGCTCAAGGACAGCGGCGCGCAGGTGCGTTGCGCACTGTTCCGCCAGAATGCTGCGCGGGTGCGTCAGGCGCTGAAGGATGGCCTGGCGGTGAAGGTGCGCGGCAAGGTCTCGCTGTTCGAAGGGCGTGGCGACTATCAGCTGATCCTCGATACCGTGGAGCCGGCCGGTGACGGTGCGCTGCGCCTGGCCTTCGATTCCTTGAAGGAAAAGCTCAGCGCCGAAGGCCTGTTCAGTGCCGAGCGCAAGGTGCCGCTGCCGGCGCATCCGCAGCGCATCGGCATCATCAGTTCACCGACCGGTGCGGTGATCCGCGACATCATCAGCGTGTTCCGCCGCCGCGCGCCGCAAGTGCAACTGACGCTGATTCCGACCGCCGTTCAGGGCCGCGAAGCCACCGCGCAGATCGTCCGCGCCCTGAAGCTGGCGGATGCCCGTGGCTTCGACGCGCTGATCCTGGCCCGTGGCGGCGGCTCGCTGGAAGACCTCTGGTGCTTCAACGAAGAGGCCGTGGCCCGGGCGGTCGATGCCTGTGTTACGCCAATTGTCAGCGCAGTCGGCCATGAAACCGACGTGTCGATCAGCGACTTCGTGGCGGACGTGCGCGCACCGACACCGTCCGCTGCTGCTGAACTGCTTGCCCCGGATTCCAGCCACCTGATCCGTCAGGTCGAAAGCCTGCATCGCCGACTGGTGATGCGCATGCGTGACCGCCTGATGCGTGATCGGCTGCGTCTTGAGGGCATGGCCCGTCGTCTGCGTCATCCCGGCGAACGTCTGCGCCAGCAGGCACAGCGTCTGGATGACCTGGACATGCGCATGCGCCGTGCCTTCGAGCGCCAGCTCAACACCCGTCGCGAACGCCTGATCCGCCTGGAAACCCGTCTCGCCGGGCAACATCCGGGACGCCAGTTGGCCCTGTTGCGCCAGCGCCTCGACAGTCTCGCCGAGCGCCTGCCCCGCGCCATGAACGAAGGCCTGAAACGACGCCGTTTACAGTTGCAGAGCCAGATGCAGACCCTGCACGTGGTCAGCCCCCTGGCGACCCTCGGCCGTGGCTACAGCATCCTGCTGGATGAGCGCGGCAACGCAATCCGCAACGCCGCGCAGACCCACACCGGCCAGCGTCTGAAGGCCAGACTGGGCGAAGGCGAACTGCAAGTGCGCGTCGAGGACAATCACCTGACGCCTGTCACACTCTCTCTACTGGACTGATCCATGCCGCGTTTTCTTGCTCCGCTGCTGTTGCTGTGCCTGACCTTCAACGCCCATGCCGACAGTTACATCACCCGCCTGCTGAACAAACCGGTGCCGGGCGGCGTGGCTGTCGTCGATCTGGGGACCGCTGCGCAAGCGCCGAAAGCCACGTATCAGGGCAAACCGGTGCTGGTGGTCAAGGAACAGAACAACTGGCTGGCGATTGTCGGCGTTCCGTTGACCGTCAAACCCGGTGCGCAACAGATCAGCAGTGGCGGCCGTAACCTCAGCTTCAGTGTCGGCAACAAGAAATACCCGGAACAACACATCACCCTGAAGAACACCCAGCAGGTCAATCCGAACCCGGCGAATCTGAAGCGCATCGAGGGCGAACTGGCCGAACAGATCAAAGCCTATCGCAGCTTCAGCCCGAACACGCCGAGCAATCTGCTGCTGGACAAACCGGTCAACGGACCGCTGTCGAGCAAGTTCGGCGTGCGCCGTTTCTTCAACGGTGAAGAGCGTAATCCGCACGCAGGCCTCGACTTTGCGGTGCCGGCCGGCACACCGATCAAGACTCCGGCGGCGGGCAAAGTGATCCTGATCGGTAATTACTTCTTCAATGGCAACACCGTGTTCGTCGACCACGGCCAGGGCTTCATCAGCATGTTCTGCCACATGTCGAAGATCGATGTGCAGAACGGTCAGCAACTGGCGCGCGGTGCAGTGGTGGGCAAGGTGGGCGCTACAGGTCGGGCGACCGGGCCGCACATGCACTGGAACGTCAGCCTGAACGATGCGCGGGTCGATCCGGCGATTTTCATTGGCGCATTCCAGCCTTGATTCCAGGCTGAACACCCTCCAGCAGGGATTGCGCACGACGAATGGTCCGCGCAATCCCCGCCAACAATTACCGCCATATCGAGAATAAAATCTCGGAAAAAACCGCTTTCCGGGTATTCCTCTCAATTTTTTTCGACTGCTTGCCATCCTCATCCCCCGCGGTTAGGGTTGAAGGCATGAAAACCTCTCACACCCTCATTCAGCTTCGCCAGCACCGCAGCCTGTGCCTCGTCAGCGCACGACTGCCGGGCTGAATCGCTGCGCCTCGTCCCACGCTTTTCCAAGAACGTTCGTCCACCGGCAGGCCGCCTCTTTTCGGCCCAGACAATAAGGAATTTCCCGATGAGCATGCTCAAAGACCCGTCTTCGAAATACCGCGCGTTTCCTGTGATCAATCTGCCGGATCGTACCTGGCCATCGAAAACCATCGATGCCGCGCCGATCTGGTGCAGCTCCGACCTGCGTGACGGCAACCAGTCGCTGATCGAGCCGATGGACGCGGTGAAAAAGCTGCGCTTCTGGAAAACCCTGGTGCAGGTAGGTGTGAAAGAAATCGAGGCGTCGTTCCCGGCCGCTTCGCAAACCGACTTCGACTTCGTGCGTACCCTGATCGAAGACGGCCACATCCCGGACGACACCACCATTCAGGTGTTGACTCAAGGCCGTGAAGACCTGATCGAGCGCACCTTCGAATCCCTGCGTGGGGCAAAGAAAGCGATTGTTCACCTGTACAACGCGACCTCCCCTTCTTTCCGTCGCATCGTGTTCAACCAGGACAAGGACGGGATCAAGGCCATCGCCGTGAACGCCGCCAAGCTGTTCGTCAAATATGCTGCCATGCAGCCGGACACCGAGTGGACCTTCGAATACTCGCCGGAAACCTTCAGCGCCACCGAGCTGGAATTCGCCAAGGAAGTCTGTGACGCGGTAATCGAGGTCTGGAACCCGACCCCCGAGCACAAGATCATCCTCAACCTGCCGGCCACCGTTGAATGCGCGACCCCGAACGTCTACGCCGACCAGATCGAGTGGTTCCACCGCAACATCAACCGTCGTGACAGCGTGATCATCAGCCTGCACACCCACAACGACCGTGGCACTGGCGTGGCCGCCACCGAGCTGGGCCTGATGGCCGGCGCCGACCGCGTCGAAGGTTGCCTGTTCGGCAATGGCGAGCGCACCGGTAACGTCGATCTCGTCACCGTGGCACTGAACATGTACACCCAGGGTCTCGACCCGCAACTGGACTTCTCCGACATCGACGGCGTGCGCAAAGTCGTCGAAGAGTGCAACCAGATCCAGGTTCACCCGCGTCACCCGTACGTCGGCGATCTGGTGCACACCGCGTTCTCCGGCTCCCACCAGGACGCGATCCGCAAGGGCTTCGCCCAGCAGAAACCGGACACCCTGTGGGAAGTGCCGTATCTGCCGATCGACCCGGCCGACATCGGCCGCAGCTACGAGGCGGTGATCCGCGTCAACAGCCAGTCGGGCAAGGGCGGCATCGCCTACCTGCTGGAGCAGGAATACGGCATCAGCCTGCCGCGTCGCATGCAGATCGAATTCAGCCAGGTGGTGCAGCGTGAAACCGATCGGCTGGGCCTGGAGATGACCGCGCAGCAAATCCACGCGCTGCTGCACAGCGAGTACCTGCAAGCCAACACCCCGTACGCGCTGGTCAGCCATCGCCTGCAGGAAGAAAACGGCAACAGCGCCGTCGAAGTGGAAGTGGCGAGCAAGGGTCAGGGCGAAACCAACCTGCACTGGCGCGGCAAGGGCAACGGCGCGCTGGAAGCACTGGTGGCCGGCCTGCCGATTCCGGTGGAGATCATGGACTACAACGAACACGCCATCGGCGCGGGCACCAACGCCAAGGCTGCGGCGTACATCGAATTGCGTGTGAACGGTGAACGTGCGGTACACGGCGTGGGCATCGATGAAAACATCACCACCGCCAGCTTCAAGGCCCTGTTCAGCGCGCTGAACCGCTCGCTGAGCCAGCCGGAAGCGAAAGCGGCGTAACTTCACCGCTGAAATGCAAAAGGCCCCGGAGTGCGAACTCCGGGGCCTTTTTTACCTGCCATTCTGGTGCTGTCTGTAATGACCCCTTCGCGGGCAAGCCCGCTCCCACAGGGGACGCTGGTGCACCCCAGACTCATGTACACCATAGAACACTGTGGGAGCGGGCTTGCCCGCGAAAAGGCCCTTGTAGACGCTGCAGATGTCAGGTGAACTCGAAGGTGTCCGCATCCAGATTCGCCGGGAACCGCTCCCGGTAAGCCGCCAGCGAAGCCGCTTCCAGAACCACCTTGAACACCCCGTCAGCCTCCCCTGCCGCCAGCAAGGTCTCGCCCTGGAAATCCAGCACCTGACTGTCGCCGGTATAAGCGAAGCCCTTGCCATCGGTGCCAATCCGGTTGACCGCCGCCACATAGCAAAGATTTTCGATCGCCCGGGCCGGCAACAACCGGTTCCAATGCTGACGCCGCGCCCCCGGCCAGTTGGCGGTGTACAGCAGCAAATCAGTGTCCTGTGCGTCGCGGCTCCACACCGGGAAGCGCAGGTCGTAACAGATCAGCGGACGAACCCGCCAACCCTTGAGTTCGAACTGCACCTGGCGTTCGCCGGGCGTGTAGTGATTGTGTTCGCCAGCCATGCGGAACAGATGGCGCTTGTCGTAATGCAGCACTTCGCCGTCCGGCCGTGCCCACAACAAGCGATTGCGGTGGCTGCCATCGGCGGCCTGGATAATCACGCTGCCTGTGACGACTGCATTCAGTTTCGCTGCCTGGGCCCGAAGCCACTTGCTGGTCGGACCGTTTTCGGCTTCGGCCAGGGTTTTGGACTCCATGGAAAATCCGGTGGTGAACATCTCCGGCAGAATGATCAGATCCGCACCACGCGCCTGCTCCAGCAACGCGTCGAAATGCTCGAGGTTGGCCTGACGGTCATGCCAGACCAGGCTGGTCTGGATCAGCGCCAGGTTGAGATCGGGCAACGCACTCAGATCACGCATAGTTTCCCCGCCGCTTCCCGCAGCGTCTCCTCGCGCTTGGCAAAGCACAGGCGCACCAGGCGCTGGCCTTCAGGTGGGTTCTGGTAGAACACCGACACCGGGATGCTCGCCACACCATGTTCGCGAGTCATCCACATCGCCATCTCGACGTCGTTCAGGTCGGGACGGATCTGCGAGTAATCGACCAGTTGGAAATAGGTGCCGGTGACCCGGGTGAAGCTGAATCGGGACGGCGCCAGCAGATCACAGAACAGATCACGCTTGGCCTGATAGAAGCCCGGCAGTTCTTCGACGTGTTCCGGATGCTCGGCCATGTAGTCGGCTAGCGCATATTGCAGCGGCGTCACGCCGCAGAAACTGACGTATTGATGCACCTTGCGCAGTTCGGCGGTCAGCGCCGGCGGCGCCACCACGTAGCCGGTTTTCCAGCCTGTGACGTGATAGGTCTTGCCGAACGAGCTGACCACGAATGCACGCTGATACAGCTCTTCATGGGCCAGTACGCTGACATGTGAAACGCCGTCGAACACCAGGTGTTCGTAGACTTCGTCGCTGATCACATAGATGTCGCGATCACGGATCAGCGCCGCCAACTGATCAAGCTCTGCGCGACTGATCAGGGCGCCGCTCGGGTTGTGCGGGGTGTTGAGGATGATCATCCGCGTGCGCGGGCTCAGGGCTGCACTGAGCTTGTCGAAGTCGATGGAGAAATCCTTCAGCCCCAACTGCACATGCACGCAACGCCCGCCAGCCAGTTCCACCGATGGCTCGTAGCTGTCGTAGGCCGGATCGAACACGATGACTTCATCGCCGCTGTGGATAACCGCCTGGATTGCACAGAAGATCGCCTGGGTCGCACCCGGGGTGACAGTCACCTCATGATCTGCATCGACGTTCACGCCATAGCTGCGGGCGATTTTTGCCGCGATCTGCTGGCGCAGGACCGGCAGGCCGGTCATCGGCGAATACTGGTTATGGCCGCTGGCGATGTGCCGACCGACCGCATCGCGCAGTGCCTGCGGGCCGTCGAAATCGGGAAAACCCTGGGACAGGTTGATGGCTCCGGTCTGCGCCGCGAGCTGAGACATCTGCGTGAAAATAGTGATGCCGACATTCGGCAGCTTGCTGTTGATCATCGGGGTTCCCTGCTCTGCCCCGGCACTGACGACGGCGCGGGAGAGCCCGAGGATAGCCCATCCGGCGCCCATAAAAAAAGGGATTGGCGCAACACAGAATGCCGCGTCACGCCTTTGATTAGACCGATCGGGCCGTATCTCGGATGCCGGCCAACAGTAGAATAATGACGAGCTACCTGTTACTTCTGACAGTTGTCGAAATACCCATCGAGGCGTTCACTGTCCGGACTCCGATCAGAGGTCAAAATCATGAGAAAACTCAAGGCGGGTGAACTCGATCCCGGGTTTGGTAATGATGGTATTCATCCATTGGAACCACACGGAGACTTTTTTCAGGCCTTTGGCCTGAGCCGATCAGACAATGGAGAATTGTTCGTTGCCGGCAGCAGTGACGGTTCAGAACGCAACTTTACGAACTTCGTATTGATCAAATTTGATCCGCGGGGAGAACGAGAAAAATCCTTCGCTACGAATGGAGTCCTGGAGGCTCGATTTTCCCCCGATGCCAGTCTTTCCTCCGTCGGACTGAAGGCGTTCCCCCTCGAAAACTCAAATATTGTTCTGATCGGTCAGTTCAACAATGGCACCAATGCGCCCTTGCCCGGTCTAGCACAAGTTCGTCCCGACGGGACGTTCGATACGGACTTTGCTGACCAGGGAACCCACGTTGTTCGCACTTCCCTGATACCGGAATACGGCGCACCGAGCGGAACGGTCATTGACGGCAGCCGTCAATCCAGCGGCGCATGGGTGACGATAAATCCTCACGTTGCGGGTCCTGAACTGACCATGACGCTGATCGTAATGACCCGCGCCAACGGCACGCCAGCCACCGAATTCAATGACGGCAAAGGCTATGTCGAACTCCCGCTCAGGGGTGGCGAGGAAACAAGGCTGAACGCCATCGCAGTAGACCAACGGGATGCAATACTGGTGTGTGGTCATACCACGGATGTTCGAGGCATAAAGACAGGCATTGTCATGCGCTTTCAGCCAGACGGGATGGAAGACAAGAGCTTTGCAAATAACGGAGCACTGCAAAGTACAGAACTGTACTTTGATAATTTGCTTCCTTGCGATGACCGAATTTTGTGTTGTGGCTCAACCCGCTCAGGTGAGGCCCTGATTGCGCAACTGGACCGGGACGGTAATCCACTGCACTCCCCCAGCATTTCGCCTGCTGAAGTGAGTACTCGCTGGATCAAGGTCGCATGGCACGACAACCATATTCTTGCACTCGGCGAGCAGCAATTTCCTTTCGGAACCGGAACGGTGGTTGCCCGTTTCAACGAGCGTGGAATTCTCGACCCTTCATTTGGCAGAGATGAGGGCTGGACTTCCATTCTTTTCAACGGACAACCCGCAGAACCTCGGGATATCGTGATCGACTCGTCGGGGATTTTAGTACTGGCATCAGCGAAAGATCTGACCGGATCGCAAACACACTTTCTGGCCCGACTACTGAACTGATCTGACAGCCACAAAAAAGGGCGTCATGGACGCCCTTTCCCGATTGCATCAGCGCTTGTCGCGGCGCTTCTTCTCGCTCTTCTTGTGGTGCGACATCAAGCGGCGCTTCTTGTTGACCTGGCGGTCGGTCAGCGTGTTCTTGTTGCCTTCGTACGGGTTCTCGCCGCCCTTGAACTCGATACGGATCGGCGTACCGACCAGTTTGAGCACGCGGCGGTAAGTGTTTTCCAGATAGCGCACGTACGACTTCGGCACTTTCTCGACCTGGTTGCCGTGGATCACGATGATCGGCGGGTTCGCCCCCCCCAGGTGAGCGTATCGCAGCTTGATCCGGCGGCTGTTGACCATCGGCGGCTGGTGCTCGCTGACCGCGTCTTCGAGAATCTGCGTCAGGCGGCTGGTCGGCCAGCGGGTGACCGCGGACTTGAACGAGTTCTGCACCGAAGCGTAGAGGTTGCCCACGCCAGTGCCGTGCAGTGCCGAGATGAAGTGGATATCGGCGAAGTCAACGAAGAACAACCGACGCTGCAACTCGACCTTCACGAAGTCGCGCTCGCTCGGCGTCATTCCGTCCCACTTGTTGATCGCGATCACCAGCGCGCGACCCGCCTCAAGGGCGAAGCCCAGCAGGTTGAGGTCGTGATCGACCACACCTTCGCGGGCGTCCATCACAAAGATCACCACGTTGGCGTCTTTGATCGCCTGCAGGGTTTTGACCACGGAGAACTTTTCGACTTCTTCGTGGATCTTGCCGCGCTTGCGCACACCGGCGGTGTCGATCAGCGTGTACTTCTCGTCGTTACGCTCGAACGGGATGTAGATACTGTCGCGGGTGGTGCCGGGCTGGTCGTAGACGATTACCCGGTCTTCACCGAGCATGCGGTTGACCAGGGTCGACTTGCCGACGTTCGGACGGCCGATGATGGCGATCTTGATCCCGTCTTTTTCGCTCGGACCAGGAATGCGCTTTGCTTCCTCGCCTTCGGCGACCACTTCTTCCTCTTCACCTTCCGCCGGCTCGTCATCATCACGCGGGAAGTCGCTCAGGGCGGCTTCCAGCAGTTGAGTGATGCCGCGACCGTGGGCACCGGCGATCGGGATCGCGTGGCCCATGCCCAGCGGGGCGAATTCGGCGCGGGCCATTTCCGGGTCGATGTTGTCGACCTTGTTGGCGACCACGTGAGAACGCTTGTTACGTTTGCGCAAGTGTTCGGCGATCATCTGGTCGGCGGCGGTGAAACCGGCCTTGGCATCTACCAGGAACAGAACGACATCCGCTTCTTCGATGGCCAGCAGCGACTGCTCGGCCATTTTTTCGTCCATACCATGCTCGTCACCGGAGATACCGCCGGTGTCGATCAGAATGTAGGAACGCCCTTGCCACTTGGCCTCACCGTACTGGCGATCACGGGTCAGACCGGACAAGTCGCCGACGATGGCGTCGCGAGTCCTGGTCAGGCGGTTGAACAAGGTGGACTTGCCGACGTTCGGTCGGCCCACCAGGGCGATTACGGGAACCATGCGGCTCTCCACTTCGTTATTTCAGAAAATACAAAAGCCGCTGCGAGGCAGCGGCTGGTGCTCGGGGCAACGCCCAAAAGCGCTGCAAGCCCCGGTATACCGGGGCCGCCTGGGGGTTTAACCCCAAGCATAGCTAAAGGGCCTGCGTTCGATCATGCGGCGTTAAAAATCAGCTCGGGATGCTCATTGACTGAAGTCAACTCCGCGCCCTCGCTGATTTTTGCCTTGCCTGATCTTCGCTCGGCTCCTTCAGTGAATTGTTACTTGATGGTCAGGGCTTCCAGTTTGCCGCTGTTGCCATACACATAAATCGTGTCACCCACCACCAGCGGACGGGCACGCAGGCCGTCGCTGTCGATGCGCTCGCGGCCGACGAAACGACCGTCCACCTGACTCAGCAGATGCAGGTAACCTTCCAGGTCACCGACTGCAACGTAGCTGGAGAACACTTCCGGTGCCGACAGTTGACGGCGGGCCAGCGAATCGTTGCTCCACAGTGCAGTGGTGGAACGCTCGTCGACGCCTTCAACGGTACCCGAAGACAGGCTCACATAGACGTTGCCGAAACCCTGTGCGATACCGGCGTAGCTGGACGCATCGCGCTGCCAGAGTTGACGGCCGCTTTCCAGGTCCAGTGCCGCAACGCGACCCTGATAGCTGGCAACGTACAGCGTACCGCCGGACAGCAGCAGCCCGCCGTCGATGTCAACCACACGTTCCAGTTCCGAACGACCCTGTGGAATCGCGATCCGCTGTTCCCAGACCGGCACGCCGTTGGAAATGTCCAGAGCGACCACTTTACCGGTCGACAGTCCGGCCACCGCAAGGCGGTTGGTCGCGAGCGGCGCACTGGTACCACGCAGGGTCAGTACGGCAGGGGTGCTGTCATACACCCAGCGCTGGTGACCGGTGGATGCATCCAGACCGATCAGACGATCGTCCTGGGTCTGTACAACCACGATGTCGCCGTTGCTGGCAGGTGGCGCCAGCACTTCGCTGGTCACCCGGGCGCGCCATTTCTCTTCACCATTGATGGTGTCGAGGGCGATGACATCACCACGCAGAGTACCGATCAGAACCAGACCGTAGCCTACGCCGACGGCACCGGAGACAGGCACATCCAGTTCTTTCTTCCACTTCACGTCGCCGTTGCTGCGATCCATGGCCATCACGATGCCAGTAACGTCGGCGGCGTAGATGGTGTCACCATCAATCGCCGGCACCAGCATGTTGTAGGTTTCGCCCTGACCGTCACCGATCGAACGACTCCACACTTTGTGCAGAACCACTTCTTCCTTGAAGGAAGTCAGTTCGGCCGGTGGCAGTTCCTTGGTGCTGTTGCTGCTGCAACCCGTGGCCAGAATGGCCAGAGCCAGCAATGCTGCATGCTTCCAACCGATCACGTCACGCATCCCCTTTGGCCAGGTCGTCCAGCTTGATTTGAAGGCCACCGACCGCCGCTTCATCCGACAGTGCCGCCTTGGCTTTTTGATACGCCGCGTTCGCTTCGTCAGTGCGGCCCAGCTGTACCAGCAGGTCGCCCTTGAGTTCTTCGCGAGTGGCCAGGAACGACTTGTCGGCATCGCCTTCAAGCAGTTTCAGGGCCTCGTCAGCCTTGTTCTGTGCACCCAGCACCTGCGCCAGACGCTGACGGGCGATTTCGCCCAACGCCGCGTTGGCCGGTTTGGCAACGATTGCCTTGAGCTCGGTCGCCGCGTCGTCCAGCTTGCCGCTGTCGACCGCAACCTTGGCCACGAACAGGCTGCCGTACTGCGCGTAGGCAGTACCGCCGAATTCGCTGTTGAGCTTGCCGGCCAGATCCGCAACGCGCGCGGCGTCAGGCTTGCCATCCGGAGTCAGCGTGGTTTCCAGCAATTGCTGATAGAGCACCGAGGCGCCTTGCGACTGGTTGCTCTGATACTTGTGAAATGCCTGCCAGCCGAACACGATGACCAGCGCCAACAGGCCGCCAGTGACCAGAGGTTTGCCGTTGCGTGTCCACCAGTCTTTCAAATCCGCCAACTGTTCGTCTTCGGTACTCGACACCCCAATACTCCTTAATCGCTAAATCGGCTGTTTGGACAGCTTCAACCCTGCACGACGCAGGTGGCCAGGTGAGCGGCAAGCGCATCCCAGGCAATGCTTTGTTGTTCGCCCTGGCCACGCAGGGGTTTGAAACCTACCACTTGCTGGGCCATTTCGTCGTCACCCAGGATCAGTGCGTACAACGCACCGCTCTTGTCGGCTTTCTTGAACTGGCTCTTGAAGCTGCCGGCACCGGCATTGACTTGCAGACGCAGGTTAGGCAACTGGTCGCGTACACGCTCGGCCAGGGCCAGACCGGCCAGCTCCGCCTCTTCGCCGAAGGCGCAGAGGTAGACGTCAACCTGACGGGAAAGCTCTTGCGGGATCTGCTCCAGGGTTTCCAGCATCAGCACCAGACGCTCGATGCCCATGGCGAATCCGACGCCCGGCGTCGGCTTGCCGCCCATCTGCTCGACCAGACCGTCGTAACGGCCGCCCGCACAAACAGTGCCCTGGGCGCCGAGCTTGTCGGTGACCCATTCGAATACGGTTTTGCTGTAGTAATCGAGACCGCGTACCAGTTTCGGGTTGAGCACGTAAGGAATGCCGACAGCATCCAGACGGGCCTTCAGACCTTCGAAGTGGGCACGGGACTCGTCGTCCAGGTAGTCAGCCATCTTCGGCGCATCGACCAGGACGGCTTGCGTGTCGGCGTTCTTGGTATCGAGCACGCGCAGCGGGTTGGTCTTCAGGCGACGCTGGCTGTCTTCGTCCAGTTTGTCGTGGTGCGCCGAGAGGTACTCGACCAGCGCTTCACGATAACGGCCTCGGGACTCGCTGGTGCCCAGGCTGTTGAGTTCGAGCTTGACGGCATCACGGATACCCAGCTCGCCCCACAGGCGCCAGGTCATGATGATCAACTCGGCGTCGATGTCCGGACCGTCGAGGTTGAAGACTTCCAGACCGATCTGGTGAAACTGGCGATAACGGCCTTTCTGCGGACGCTCGTGACGGAACATCGGACCGATGTACCAGAGCTTCTGTACCTGGCCACCGCCGGTGATGCCATGCTCGAGCACGGCACGCACGCACGCAGCGGTGCCTTCCGGACGCAGGGTCAGGGAGTCGCCGTTGCGGTCGTCGAAGGTGTACATCTCTTTTTCGACGATGTCGGTCACTTCACCGATCGAGCGCTTGAACAGCTCGGTGAATTCGACGATCGGCATGCGGATCTGCTTGTAACCGTAGTTATCCAGCAAACGCGAAACGGTGCCTTCGAAGTAGCGCCATACCGGGGTCTGTTCCGGCAGGATGTCGTTCATGCCACGAATGGCTTGCAGGGACTTGCTCACAGAAATTCCTTAATTCGTTCGATCAGCCGCGCGCGATGACCGCTGCGTCGGCTTCGACCTTCTCGGCCGCCTTCTCGCGGATCAGCTTTTCCAGCTCGTCCACCAGATTGTCATTCGTCAGCTTATGCGACGGCTTGCCGTCGATGTAAATCAGGTTTGGCGAGCCGCCGGTCAAGCCGATATGGGCTTCCTTGGCTTCACCCGGGCCATTGACCACACAACCGATCACCGCGACATCCAGCGGCACCAGCAGGTCTTCAAGGCGCCCTTCCAGCTCGTTCATGGTCTTGACCACATCGAAGTTCTGCCGCGAGCAGCTCGGGCAGGCGATGAAGTTGATGCCACGGGAACGCAAATGCAAAGACTTGAGAATGTCGTAACCGACCTTCACTTCCTCGACCGGGTCGGCGGCCAGCGAGATGCGGATGGTATCGCCAATCCCCTCGGCGAGCAGCATACCTAGGCCCACGGCGGATTTCACTGTACCGGAGCGCAATCCACCGGCTTCGGTGATGCCCAGGTGCAGCGGCTGAACGATTTCCCTGGCGAGCAGGCGATAGGCTTCGACGGCCATGAACACGTCGGAGGCCTTCACACTGACCTTGTAGTCCTGGAAATTCAGGCGCTCAAGGTGCTCGACATGACGCAATGCCGACTCGACCAGCGCAGCCGGTGTCGGCTCGCCGTATTTTTTCTGCAGGTCTTTTTCCAGTGAACCGGCGTTGACGCCGATGCGGATCGGAATCCCGCGATCACGGGCGGCATCGACCACGGCGCGTACGCGATCCGGGCTACCGATGTTGCCCGGATTGATGCGCAGGCAGTCCACACCCAGTTCGGCCACGCGCAAGGCGATCTTGTGGTCGAAGTGGATGTCGGCAACCAGCGGCACTTTGACCAGTTGCTTGATCTTGCCGAACGCCTCGGCGGCGTCCATGTCCGGCACCGAAACGCGGACGATGTCGACGCCGGCAGCTTCCAGACGGTTGATCTGTGCGACGGTGGCCGCGACGTCGTTGGTGTCGCTGTTGGTCATGCTCTGCACCGCGATAGGTGCATCGCCGCCCACAGGCACGTTACCGACCCAGATCTTGCGTGATTCGCGACGTTTGATTGGAGATTCGCCGTGCATGACTTATTGACCCAACTTCAGGCGAGCAGTCTCGCCACTGGTGAACGGAGCCACATCGACCGATTGGCCGTTGTAGCTGACCTGGGCGCCACGGGCATAACCCAGGCGCACGGCAAACGGTGGCTTGCCGGCGACGGACAGGCTGTCGCCCTTGCGCTTCAGACCACTGAACAGCACTTTGCCGCTGCCATCGGTCACTTGTGTCCAGCAATCGGCGATGAACTGAACCTGCACCTGGCCTTGACCGGCAACCGGGGCAGCCGCAACGGCAGGGGCTGGAGTCGGTGCAGCAACGCTTGGCGTTACCGGCGCGGTAACAACGGGTGCAGGCGCGGCTGGAACGGTTGCCGGCACAGTCGCCGCCGGAGCCGCAACCACTGGCGCCGGGACGTGGGCCGTCGCGGCCGGGGCCGGTGCCACGGGTGCAACGGCTGCCGGAGCGGCAGTTTCGGCAACCGTCGATTCAGCGGTGGATTGCGATTGAGGCAGTGCCAGGGCCGTTGCGCCCTCAGCCTCGCCTTCCGCAACAGCCTGGTCTTCCGGCTCGTCCAGCGGGTGGATCTGGGTAGTGCCGTCCGCGCCTTCGACTTCCACGTGCTCGGGAGCCAGCGTGGTCAGGTCCTTGGTGCGCAACGAGGTCTGATCCTGCCACCAGACGAAACCGCCGCCGATGACCCCGATCAGTAACAGCAGGCTGACGATCCGCAAAATGGTGTGGGAAACCCGAACCGGTTCTTCGATGCGCCCCAGCGCGTGCACATTGCTGCCCTGGGAGTCGGTGCCGGTGGACTGATCGAACTGCTGGACCAGAACAGCCTGATCCATGCCGAGCAATTTGGCATAGGCGCGAATATAGCCGCGAGCAAAGGTATGCCCCGGCAGCTTGTCGAACGCACCGGCTTCGAGGTTGGACAGGGAAGTCACGGTGAGGTTGAGCTTGAGGGCCACTTCGGCCAGCGACCAGCCATTGCTTTCGCGGGCCTGGCGCAAGGTTTCACCGGGGTTAACGCGATTCGCTGCTACAACTTCGGGATGCGCCGCTTTCATCATTGCTCCGACAGGTATTGCTGATATTCCGGCGTACCGGGATAGAGTCGTTTTAATTGCAGGCCCGCACTGGCGGCCTTGTCGCGATCTTCAAATACTTTTGCCAATCGAACGGCGAGCAACAGACTACGTGCATTTTGCTCGGAGAGCTGGCTGAAACGGTCGTAATAGTCACGCGCGGGCACATAATGCCTGTCTTCGAATGACAACTCAGCCATTTCCAGCAAGGCCCGTGGTTGTTGCTGGTTCAAACGCAGCGCCTTTTCCAGTTGCTGCTGCGCCAGCTCACGCTGACCAAGCTTCGATGCCGTCATGCCGAGATTCTCGAACACGCGTGAACGCTCAGGATACAGGGTATCGGCGGCGGCCTGCTCAAAACGCTCGTAGGCCTCCTTGTAACGCTTCTCTTCGTAGAGAAAACTGCCGTAATTGTTGAGGATGCGGGCATCGGCGGGACGGGAGGACAGCGCCTTGCGAAAGTGTTCGTCGGCCAGCTTCGGCTCCATTTCCGCCTGGAACACCAGCCCGAGGGCGGCGTTCGCATCAGGATCCGAGCTATCCAGCTCGAGGGCCTTTTTCAACGGCACCTTGGCCCGTTCGGTCATGCCTTGCTGCAAGTATCCCAGCCCCAGCTGCACATAGGCAGCCCGCGCCTCGTCGCGGCCCTTGCTGGTCTTCATCGGGTTGTAATCACCCGACAGGACACAGCCAGCACACAGGCTGGCCAACAGCAACAGCAGCGCAAAGCGCAGGGACATAGAGATCCTCTCTTAATTAGTGTTCGCGGCGTTCTGTGCCAGATCGCTGTCGGCGCTCAATTCGCGCACGGCGATGTAACGTTCACTGCGACGGGTGCGATCCAGCACCTGCCCTACCAATTGACCGCAAGCCGCGTCGATGTCTTCACCACGGGTGGTGCGGACGGTGACGTTGAAGCCTGCCTGATGAAGCTGATCCTGGAATCGGCGAATCGCGTTGTTGCTTGGCCGCTCGTAACCGGAGTGCGGGAACGGGTTGAACGGAATCAGGTTGATCTTGCAGGGAATATCCTTGAGCAACTCGATCATTTCCACAGCGTGCTCAAGCTTGTCGTTGATGTCCTTGAGCAAGGTGTACTCGATGGTCAGCACACGTTTCTCGCCCAGGGCGGACATATAGCGCACGCACGAATCGAGGAGCATCTTAAGCGGATATTTCTTGTTGATCGGCACCAATTGGTTACGCAATGCGTCATTCGGTGCGTGCAGGGACAACGCCAGGGATACGTCGATGTGCTTGGCCAGCTCATCGATCATCGGCACCACACCCGACGTGGACAGGGTCACGCGGCGCTTGGAGATCCCGTAGCCCAGATCATCCATCATCAGATGCATGGCGGCCACGACGTTGTCGAAGTTCAGCAGCGGTTCGCCCATGCCCATCATCACCACGTTGGTGATGGCGCGGTCGATGGTTGCCGGAACACTGCCGAAGGATTTGTTGGCAATCCACACCTGGCCGATGACTTCGGCGGCGGTGAGGTTGCTGTTGAAGCCTTGCTTGCCGGTGGAGCAGAAACTGCAGTCCAGGGCACAGCCTGCCTGGGACGAAACGCACAGAGTGCCGCGTTTGCCCTGGGGAATGTAAACGGTCTCGACGCAGCTGCCGGACGCCACGCGCACCACCCATTTACGGGTGCCGTCGCTGGAGATGTCCTCGCTGACCACTTCGGGACCACGGACCTCGGCAACCGCCTTGAGCTTTTCGCGCAAGGCCTTGCTGACGTTCGTCATGGCGTCGAAATCATCGACGCCAAAGTGGTGAATCCATTTCATTACCTGACCGGCACGGAAACGCTTCTCCCCGATTGAGTCGAAGAATTTTTCCATTTCCGGCTGGGTCAGACCCAGCAGGTTGGTTTTAACAGTCGATGTCGTCATGGATTCACCTTCACTCTTAAGCCAATGCTTAGCGAGTGGTTACTTCAGTAGCTGCGAAGAAGTAAGCGATTTCGCGAGCAGCAGCGGCTTCGGAGTCCGAACCGTGAACGGCGTTGGCGTCGATCGATTCAGCGAAGTCAGCACGGATGGTGCCTGGAGCAGCTTCTTTAGGGTTGGTAGCGCCCATCAGCTCACGGTTGCGAGCGATGGCGTTTTCGCCTTCCAGAACCTGAACGACAACTGGACCCGAAGTCATGAAGGCAACCAGGTCGCCGAAGAAACCACGAGCGCTGTGCTCAGCGTAGAAGCCTTCGGCTTCGGCTTTGGACAGTTGCTTCAGTTTCGAAGCTACAACGCGCAGGCCAGCGTCTTCGAAGCGAGTGGTGATCTTGCCGATCACGTTTTTAGCAACGGCGTCAGGCTTGATGATGGAGAAAGTACGTTGAACAGCCATGGTGTAACTCCAGAAACAGTAATTTGCGAAAAATTAAACCCGCGAATTATACGCGGGTTCTTGGGTATTGCCTAACCTGCAAGGACGATCAGTCTACTTCTTCGATCCAGAGCGCCTGAACCGCTTCCAACACCTTCTCACCGACTCGGCCAGAGGTATTGTCGAAATCAGGCAGTTCCATGATCCATCGCTGCAAGTCGACGAAATTGACAGAGAGCGGATCGACGTCCGGCTTGGCTTCGGCCAGCTCTTCTGCAATACGTTGAACATCATTCCAACCGTAGCTCATGACAGTCTTACCAGTCAGTGCGGCGCTTCGGCCGCATGGTTAAGCGAATATTTCGGAATTTCGACGGTGATGTCTTCTTCACCGACGATGGCCTGACAGGCCAGGCGCGAATGCGCTTCAAGACCCCATGCGCGATCAAGGAAATCTTCCTCCAACTCGTCGGCTTCTTCCAGCGAGTCAAAACCCTCGCGAATGATGCAGTGACAGGTGGTGCAGGCGCAGACGCCGCCGCAGGCGCTTTCCATCTCGATGTGGTGTTCGTGGGCCAGATCGAGAATCGATGTGCCGGGCTCAGCCTCGACCACCATGCCCTCAGGGCAGAACTTCTCGTGGGGCAGAAAAATGACCTGCGGCATCAGATATCCTCGATTTCATTCAGATTGCGCCCGGACAGAGCGGCTTTCACCGTCTGATCCATACGACGGGCAGCAAAGGCGTCGGTCACTTGCGACAGACGTTTGGTCTGCTGCTCGATGGCGTAACCATCGGTACCTTTCATCAGTTCGGTCAGTTCCTGCACCTGCAGATCGATGACCATGCGCTCTTCGGCGTCGAGCAAACGCTCGCCATCCGCCTCCAGAGCCCCCTGCACCGCCTCGATCAGGCGCTGGGCATCGACTTGCTGCTCACGCAGAACGCGGGCGACCTTGTCGTCATTGGCATGCTGGAACGAATCCTTGAGCATTTTGGCGATCTCGCCATCGGTCAGACCATACGATGGCTTGACCTGAATGCTGGCCTCAACGCCCGAACCCAGTTCGCGGGCAGAAACGCTGAGCAGACCGTCGGCATCGACCTGGAAGGTGACGCGAATCTTGGCTGCACCGGCGACCATTGCCGGTATGCCGCGCAATTCGAAGCGAGCCAGGGAGCGGCAGTCGCTGATCAGCTCGCGCTCGCCCTGCAACACGTGAATGGCCATGGCCGACTGGCCATCTTTATAAGTGGTGAAGTCCTGGGCGCGGGCAACCGGAATGGTGGTGTTGCGCGGAATCACCTTCTCCATCAGGCCGCCCATGGTTTCCAGCCCCAGGGACAGCGGAATCACGTCGAGCAGCAGCAGCTCGCCACCATCGCGCTTGTTGCCGGCCAGTGTATCGGCCTGGATCGCAGCCCCGATGGCCACCACCTGATCCGGGTCGATTTCAGTCAGCGGTTGGCGACCGAAGGCTTCGGCGACAGCTTCGCGAACACGTGGAACGCGGGTAGAACCACCCACCATCACCACGGCGTGCACGTCTTCCAGCTCGACGCCGGAATCGCGAACGGCACGGCGACAGGCTTTCAGGCTGCGAGCAACCATCGGCTCAATCAGCGCATCAAAGGCTTCGCGGGTCAGCTGTGCTTTCCAGTTACCATAAGCAACTTCAACACTGTCGGCATTCGTCAGGGCTTCTTTGGCCGCACAGGCGGTTTGCAGCAGATTGCGCTGCGCACCCGGATCGAGATCGGCGGACAGGCCCGCGCTCTCGATGATCCAGCCGGCAATCGCGTGGTCGAAGTCATCGCCACCCAGCGCGCTGTCGCCGCCGGTTGCCAGAACTTCGAAGACACCGCCGGTCAGGCGCAGAATCGAAATATCGAAAGTACCGCCGCCCAGGTCATAAATGGCGACCAGGCCTTCGGCATGCTGATCCAGACCATAAGCCACGGCAGCAGCAGTCGGCTCGTTAAGCAGACGCAGCACGTTCAGGCCTGCGAGTTTCGCTGCATCTTTAGTGGCCTGACGCTGAGCGTCGTCGAAATATGCAGGAACGGTGATCACTGCGCCAACCAGCTCGCCGCCCAAGGTCGCTTCAGCGCGCTGGCGCAGCACTTTCAGGATATCGGCGGAGACTTCGACCGGGCTTTTCGGACCCTGCACGGTGTCGATGAACGGCATGTGCGATTCGCCGCCGACAAAGCGGTACGGCAGTTGCTCGCCCAATTGCTTGACGTCGGACAGACCACGGCCCATCAGGCGCTTGACCGACAGCACGGTATTCAGGGGATCGGAGGACGCGGCCAGCTTGGCCGACTCGCCGACTTCGACGCGATCGGCGTGATAACGCACGGCGGAAGGCAGGATGACCCGCCCTTCAGCATCGGCCAGCGGCTCGGAAAGACCACTGCGCAACGCAGCGACCAGCGAATTGGTAGTGCCCAAGTCGATCCCCACAGCCAGACGACGCTGGTGCGGTTGAGGACTTTGGCCGGGTTCGGCGATCTGCAGTAGGGCCATCGTGATCAGGACTTATCTGTATATCAGGCGTGCGACCGGAGCGGCACTGGGTTAATCGTCGAGGCGCTCTTCTAACTGGCGCACTTCGTAGGTGAGCTTGTCGAGGAACTGCATGCGCCGCATCAGGCGTTCGGCCTGTTCGCGCTGCGCCGCATCATCCCAACAGGCTGCGAAGCTTTCGTTCAGCTGTTCCTGGGCAGTTTTCAGGCGACGCTTGAAGGCTGCAACGCCCGCCAGGTCGGCACTGTCCTGCAGATCTTCGAGTTCTTCGCGCCATTGCATCTGCTGCAACAGAAACTCGGGATCATGGACCGTGACTTCCATCGGCACTTCATGACCGCTGATCGTCAGCAGGTAACGCGCACGCTGGGCCGGACTCTTGAGCGTCTGGTAAGCATCGTTGAGCCGAGCGGACTGTTCGAGCGCCGAGCGCTGCTCACGCTCGGAAGCGTCGGCAAAACGATCGGGATGAACGCCGCGCGCCAACTCGCGATAGCGCGTGGCCAACTGCTCGAGATCCAGACGAAAGCCCGGTTGCAGCTCGAATAAAGCGAAATGACAAGGAGTTCCCACGACCAGCCTCAGATGTTGAAGCTTTCGCCGCAGCCACACTCACCGCGCACGTTGGGATTGTTGAACTTGAAGCCTTCGTTCAACCCTTCCTTGACGAAATCGAGCTCGGTGCCGTCAAGGTAGGCCAGGCTCTTGGGGTCGATAATCACTTTTTCGCCGTGACTCTCGAACACCTGATCTTCTGCAACCACCTCGTCGACAAACTCCAGCACGTAGGCAAGGCCGGAACAGCCCGTGGTGCGAACACCCAGACGAATCCCTTCACCCTTGCCGCGCCCGTCGAGGGAGCGTCGCACGTGTCGAGCAGCCGCTTCTGTCATGCTGATAGCCATCGTTGACTCCTTACTCGTCGCCCAATGCTTAGATCAAGCCTTTCTTCTGCTTGTAGTCGCGAACGGCCGCCTTGATGGCGTCTTCAGCGAGAACCGAGCAGTGGATTTTCACCGGCGGCAGGGCCAGTTCTTCGGCCAGCTGAGTGTTCTTGATGGTTTCCGCTTCGTCCAGGGTCTTGCCCTTCATCCACTCAGTGGCGAGGGAGCTGGAAGCGATAGCCGAACCGCAGCCGTAGGTCTTGAACTTGGCGTCTTCGATAACGCCCTGCTCGTTGACCTTGATTTGCAGACGCATCACGTCGCCGCACGCCGGAGCGCCGACCATACCAGTGCCGACATCTGGATCTTCCGCGTCCATCTTGCCGACGTTACGCGGGTTTTCGTAGTGGTCGATGACCTTTTCGCTGTAAGCCATGATTCTCAATCCTCACTCATCAGGGCCGCTCTTGAGACCCTGCAACTGCGCTGCGCAAACCGCCGCGTCGCTACAGGATCTGTATCCGGCGGCTTCTATATTTAGTGTGCCGCCCACTCGATCTTCGAGATATCGACGCCGTCTTTGTACATGTCCCACAGCGGCGACAGAGCGCGCAGCTTGGTAACGGCCTCGCAGACTTTCTGCGCGGCGTAATCGATTTCTTCTTCGGTGGTGAAGCGGCCGAAGGTGAAGCGAATCGAGCTGTGTGCCAGTTCGTCGTTGCGGCCCAGGGCGCGCAGTACGTACGAAGGCTCAAGCGACGCCGAGGTGCAGGCCGAACCGGACGAAACCGCCAGATCCTTGAGCGCCATGATCAGCGACTCGCCTTCAACGTAGTTGAAGCTCAGGTTCAGGTTGTGCGGAACGCGGGCGGTCAGGCTACCGTTGACGTACAGCTCTTCCAGATGCTCGACCTGCTTGTAGAAACGGTCGCTCAACGCCTTGATACGCACGTTTTCGGCAGCCATGTCTTCCTTGGCCACACGGAACGCTTCGCCCATGCCGACGATCTGGTGAGTCGCCAGGGTGCCGGAACGCATGCCACGCTCGTGACCGCCGCCGTGCATGGTCGCTTCGATGCGCACACGCGGCTTGCGGCTGACGTACAGCGCACCGATGCCTTTAGGGCCGTAGGTCTTGTGGGCAGAGAACGACATCATGTCGACTTTCAGCTTCTGCAGATCGATATCGACCTTGCCAGTGGACTGAGCGGCGTCGACGTGGAACAGGATGCCTTTGGAACGAGTCAGCTCGCCGATGGCGGCGATGTCGTTGACCGTGCCGATTTCGTTGTTCACGTGCATCACCGACACCAGGATGGTGTCTTCGCGCAGTGCGGCTTCGATCATGGCCGGCGTGATCAGACCGTCTTCGGTCGGCTCGAGGTAGGTCACTTCGAAACCTTCACGCTCCAGCTGGCGCATGGTGTCGAGGACAGCCTTGTGCTCGATCTTGGAGGTGATCAGGTGCTTGCCCTTGGAGGCGTAGAAATGTGCCGCACCCTTGATTGCCAGGTTGTCGGACTCGGTGGCACCGGAGGTCCAGACGATTTCGCGCGGGTCGGCGTTGACCAGGTCGGCCACCTGACGACGGGCGTTTTCGACGGACTCTTCGGCCTTCCAGCCGAACACGTGGGAACGGGACGCCGGGTTACCGAAGTTTCCGTCGACCAGCAGGCATTCACTCATCTTTTGCGCAACGCGCGGATCGACCGGGGTGGTCGCAGAGTAATCAAGGTAAATCGGCAATTTCATGGACTATCTCCTAAATCAGGCTGGCTGGCGTGCCGCTAGCTCTCTGGCTGTCATTCGACGGCGGACGCTTCAATCTTGTCCAGGCGCGGCGCCTTGCCATTGCAACGACGCTGATCCTGACGCTGGGCCACTTCCTGTACCTCACGGCGAGTTACGAGGTCGGCCAAGCTGATACCGCTGAGAAATTCGTGAATCTGCAGGCTCAGGTCGCACCACAGGTGATGGGTCAGACAGGTGTCGCCGGAATGGCAATCGCCCTGGCCCTGGCATTTGGTGGCATCGACCGATTCGTTCACCGCATCGATCACCTGGGCGACCTGAATGCCCTGCATGTCGCGGGACAACTGGTAACCACCGCCCGGACCGCGAACACTGGAAACCAGGTTACTGCGGCGCAGCTTGGCGAAAAGCTGTTCGAGATAGGACAGGGAGATGCCTTGGCGCTCGGAGATATCGGCCAGGGACACCGGCCCGTGTTGCGCGTGCAACGCCAGGTCAAGCATGGCGGTCACGGCGTATCGGCCTTTTGTAGTCAGTCGCATGGACAATTACCACGGAGTTCGGAATGGACGGGAGTATGCAATTCCCGAGCATTTAAGTCAACTATAAGACCTAGTGCTTTAGTCGGGTTTACCCGCAAAAGAGCGCGCGAATGATAGCAGGGTCTGCGGCCTAATGGCACACCGGTCGGCAGCAGCCCTGCAGGGGCATCAGTGGAGCTTGGATTCGTCCTTGCCCTTGACGCAGGCGAAGTCTTCTTCACGCAGCTCGGGCAGGTCTTTCGCACAGTAATTACTGCCCAGATCCTTAAGCGCGCCGCACATTCCTTCCAGACGTCCGTCCACCGCTTGCAGGTGATCGAGCAACTGGCCAATGGCACGCGCCACCGGATCGGGCATGTCTTCGCTGACGCCGTAGGCATCGAAGCCGATCTTCTCGGCCATCGCCTTGCGCTTGGCGTCGACCTCATCATCGGACTTGACGATGATCCGGCCCGGGATCCCGACCACTGTGGCGCCCGGAGGCACTTCCTTGGTGACCACGGCGTTAGAACCGACCTTGGCGCCAGCGCCGACAGTGAACGGACCGAGCACCTTCGCGCCCGCCCCCACCACCACGCCATCGCCGAGCGTCGGGTGACGCTTGCCCTTGTTCCAGCTGGTACCCCCCAGGGTCACGCCCTGATAGATCGTCACGTCGTCGCCGATTTCAGCGGTTTCGCCGATCACGATACCCATGCCATGGTCGATGAAGAAGCGTCGACCGACCTTGGCACCCGGATGAATCTCGATTCCGGTCAGCCAGCGACCGAAGTTCGACACCAGCCGCGCCAGCCATTTCAGATCATTGCGCCAGAGCATGCCGGCCAGTCGATGAATCCAGATTGCATGCATGCCGGGGTAGCAGGTCAGGACTTCAAAAGCGTTACGCGCCGCCGGGTCTCGGTGGAATACGCTCTGGATATCTTCACGCAAACGCTCGAACATCATTAATCCTTCCGCTTAAGGAGCTCGCCACGGGCCGCTTTTTGGGTTTCCGTGAGGATGCCACGCAAAATATTCATTTCCGCTCGGCTGACCGAGCTGCGTCCGTACAACCGGCGCAGGCGCGCCATCAAGTGCCGAGGCTTTTCCGGATCGAGGAATTCGATCGCAACCAGCGTCTGTTCCAGGTGCTCATAGAAGCGCTCCAGCTCATCCATGGTCGCAAGCTCTGCGCTTTTCACGGAGGCCACTTCTTCCTTCTCGATCTTGGTCGGCCGTCCCTGTGCGGCCAGCCAGGCCATGCGCACTTCATAACTCAACACCTGCACCGCCGCCCCGAGGTTCAGCGAACTGAACTCAGGATCGGAGGGGATGTGCACGTGATAGTGACATCGCTGCAGCTCTTCATTGGTCAGCCCGGAATCTTCACGACCGAACACCAGCGCGATTTCCGCGCCCTGCCCGGCCTCCTCGACCACTTTGGTCCCGCACTCGCGCGGATCCAGCAATGGCCAGGGAATGCGCCGGTCACGGGCACTGGTGCCGAGCACCAGATTGCAACCGACCAGGGCGTCTTCCAAGGTGGCGACGACTTGCGCGTTTTCAAGGATGTCACCGGCACCGGAAGCACGGGCATCGGCTTCGTGATGCGGAAAGACTCGCGGATCAACCAGCACCAGACGCGACAGGCCCATGTTTTTCATGGCGCGCGCGGTCCCGCCGATGTTTCCCGGATGGCTGGTGTTGACCAGGACGACACGAATATTCTGCAGCACGGCGGGCGCTCTCGGACTCGGCAAAGGGGTGCAAATCTTACAGAACAGCCTACCGTTAAGCTATGAAAGCGAACAGCGACCTTCACCTGAAGAAAAGTTCTGATAGAATGCGCGGCTTTCTTTAACAACCTTAGGTGACACATCCATGCAGCCCATGCTGAATATCGCGCTGCGCGCCGCCCGCAGCGCCAGTGAACTGATCTTCCGCTCCATCGAGCGCCTGGATACCATCAAGGTCGACGAAAAAGACGCCAAGGATTATGTATCCGAGGTGGATCGCGCCGCCGAACAGAAAATCATCGACGCTCTGCGCAAGGCTTACCCGAATCACTCGATCATGGGTGAAGAGACCGGCATGCACGCCGGTAGCGGTATCGAAGGTGAAGAATACCTGTGGATCATTGATCCGCTGGACGGCACCACCAACTTCCTGCGCGGCATTCCTCACTTCGCTGTCAGCATTGCCTGCAAATACCGTGGTCGCCTGGAACACGCCGTTGTTCTGGATCCGGTTCGCCAGGAAGAATTCACCGCCAGCCGTGGTCGCGGCGCTCAACTGAACGGTCGCCGTCTGCGTGTCAGCGGTCGCACCAGCCTGGACGGCGCTCTGCTGGGTACCGGTTTCCCGTTCCGTGACGACCAGATGGACAACCTCGACAACTACCTGGGCATGTTCCGCGCCCTGGTTGGCCAGACTGCCGGCATCCGCCGCGCCGGTTCGGCGAGCCTGGATCTGGCTTACGTTGCTGCCGGTCGTTTCGATGCTTTCTGGGAGTCGGGTCTGTCCGAGTGGGACATGGCGGCTGGCGCCCTGCTGATTCAGGAAGCCGGCGGCCTGGTGAGCGACTTCACCGGCGGTCACGACTTCCTTGAAAAAGGCCACGTTGTCGCCGGCAACACCAAATGCTTCAAGGCAGTTCTGACGGCGATCCAGCCGCACCTGCCAGCCTCGCTGAAGCGCTAAGCGTTCCGCGAAATCAAAAAACACCCTTCGGGGTGTTTTTTTATGGGCATGAAAAAGCACCCCGAAGGGTGCTTTTCTTATAAGCCTTCAGCCAGTTACTGGCCTGGCGCGTTCTGCGACAGGATCAGCTTGCCTTCCTTGTCGACCGGAATCTGGTTGCCCGGATCACGATCCATCCGCACCTTGCCTTCCTTGCCGTCCAGCGAATACCGGACGTCATAGCCCACGACCTTGTCGCTGATGTCATTCACCGTGTTACAGCGAGTCTGAGTCGTGGTGTAGGTATCACGCTCCTGCATACCCTCCTGAACCTTGTTACCGGCGTAACCACCACCGACCGCACCGGCCACCGTGGCAATCTTCTTGCCGGTGCCGCCGCCGATCTGGTTACCCAGCAGACCACCCGCCAGCGCACCGACCACGGTGCCGGCGATCTGGTGCTGATCTTTCACCGGCGCCTGCCGGGTCACCGTCACATCCTTGCACACTTCACGTGGAGTCTTGATTTGTGTCTTGACCGGCTCGACGGCCAATACCTGCGCATACTCAGGGCCGCTTTTCACCAGGCTGTAGGTGGCAACAGCGCCCCCGGCAGTCACACCGACAGCACCCAGTACCGCACCAACCAGCAACGACTTGTTCACATGAACCTCCTGACCATCACATGCGGGACGCGCCCGCGCTTCTCCCAGCCTTGGAGCAATAAAAAAGGCGCGAGTTCAACTCGCGCCTTTTTTTGGCTGACAACCGGGGTAACGATGGCCGTTATGGACGGTCGTCGACTTCCTTCTCGGTATTGGCCGGCGGAATCAGGTCTTCCGAAGACAGGTTCAGCCAGATCAGCACCACGTTGGCGATGTAAATCGACGAGTAGGTACCCGCCAGAACACCGATGAACAGGGCGATGGAGAAGCCGAACAGGTTGTCGCCACCGAAGAACAGCAGCGCCGCGATCGCCAGCAAGGTGGAGATCGAAGTCGCCATGGTGCGCAGCAGGGTCTGAGTGGTCGAGATGTTGATGTTCTCGATCAGCGAAGCCTTGCGCAGCACGCGGAAGTTCTCACGCACCCGGTCGAACACGACGATGGTGTCGTTCAGCGAGTAACCGATGATCGCCAGCACCGCCGCCAGCACCGTCAGGTCGAAGGTGATCTGGAAGAACGACAGGATCCCCACGGTCACGATCACGTCGTGAATCAGCGAAACGATGGCACCGACCGCGAATTTCCACTGAAAGCGGAAAGCCAGATAGATCAGGATACCGCCGAGCGCCAGCAGCATGCCGAGGCCGCCCTGGTCGCGCAGCTCTTCACCGACCTGCGGGCCGACGAACTCGACGCGCTTGACCGTCGCCGGGTTCTCACCGCCGACCTTCTGCAGCGCTTCCGCTACCTGATGGCCCAGCTGCGGGTCTTCACCCGGCATGCGCACCAGCAGGTCGGTGGTCGCACCGAAGTTCTGCACGACCGCTTCGTGATAACCGGCGGTAACCAGTTGCTCACGCACCTTGGTGACGTCGGCCGGACGCTCGTAGGTCAGCTCGATGAGCGTACCGCCGGTGAAGTCCAGGCCCCAGTTCATGCCCTTGTGGAACACGCTGAACAAGGCCAGCACGGTAAGGAACAATGTGACGCCGAACGCGAAGTTGCGAACGCCCATGAAGTTGATTGTACGTAACATGGCAGCCCCTTAAATCCACAACTTCTTGAAGTCACGACCGCCGAAGATCAGGTTGACCATCGCGCGGGTCACCATGATGGCCGTGAACATCGAGGTAAAGATCCCGAGGGACATGGTCACTGCGAAACCCTTCACCGGGCCGGTGCCCATGGCGAAGAGGATGCCGCCGACCAGCAAGGTGGTCAGGTTGGCGTCGAGAATCGCAGTGAATGCCCGGCCGAAGCCTTCGTTGATTGCACGCTGCACGGTCATGCCGGCGGCGATCTCTTCGCGGATCCGCGAGAAGATCAGCACGTTGGCGTCGACCGCCATACCCATGGTCAACACGATACCGGCGATACCTGGCAGGGTCAGCGTTGCACCCAGCAGCGACATCAACGCCAGCAGCAGCACCATGTTCACCGCCAGTGCGACAGTGGCGATCAGACCGAAGAAGCGGTAGATGGCGATGATGAACAGCGAGACAAACAGCATGCCCCACAGCGATGCATCGATACCCTTGGTGATGTTGTCCGCACCCAGGCTCGGGCCAATAGTACGTTCTTCAGCGAAGTACATCGGAGCCGCCAGACCACCGGCACGCAGCAGCAGCGCCAGCTCGGACGACTCGCCCTGGCCGTTCAGGCCGGTGATACGGAATTGCGCACCCAGCGGCGACTGAATGGTCGCCAGGCTGATGATTTTCTTCTCTTCCTTGAAGGTCTGCACGGCAACGTCTTTCTCGACGCCGTCGACCATCTGCTTGACGTAGGTGGTCACCGGACGCTGCTCGATGAAGATCACCGCCATGCTGCGACCGACGTTGCTGCGGGTCGCACGACTCATCAGCTCGCCACCGTGGCCATCCAGACGGATGTTCACTTCAGGCGTGCCGTGCTCGCCGAAACCGGCCTTGGCGTCAGTCACCTGGTCACCGGTGATGATCAGGCCACGCTCGATCTGGGCAGGAGGACGCTTGCCTTCGCGGAATTCGAAGGTTTCGGAAGTGGCTTTCGAAGCGCCCGGCTCTGCAGCCAGACGGAACTCCAGGTTGGCCGTCTTGCCGAGGATACGCTTGGCTTCGGCAGTGTCCTGCACGCCCGGCAGCTCAACCACGATACGGTTGGCGCCCTGACGCTGGACGATCGGCTCGGCAACACCCAGCTCGTTGACGCGGTTACGTACCGTGGTCAAGTTCTGCTTGATGGAATATTCACGGATTTCCGCCAGCTTGGCCGGGGTCATCGCCAGACGCAGCACCGGTTGCCCGTTGAGGTCAGCCGGAACAATGTCGAAATCGTTGAAGTTCTTGCGGATCAGCACGCGGGCCTGTTCGCGGGAGTCAGCATCGCTGAAGCCCAGCTGAATGGCACCATTGAGCTGCGGCAGGCTGCGATAGCGCAGTTTCTCTTTGCGCAGCAGGCTCTTGACGTCGCCTTCGTAGACTTTCAGGCGTGCGTCGAGGGCTTTGTCCATGTCCACTTCCAGCAGGAAGTGCACACCACCGGACAAGTCCAGACCCAGCTTCATCGGGTGCGCGCCCAGGCTGCGCAGCCATTGCGGAGTGGTCTGTGCCAGGTTCAGCGCGACGACGTAGTCATCACCCAATGCCTTGCGTACAACGTCCTTGGCCGGCAACTGGTCTTCAGCCTTGGTCAGACGGATCAGACCGCCCTTGCCGTTCGCTGCCAGACTCGAAGCCTTGACGTTGATCCCGGACTCCTTGAGCGCGGTGCTCACGCGGTCCAGGTCGGCCTGGTTGACCTGCAGGGCCGTGCTGGCGCCGCTGATCTGGATGGCCGGGTCATCGGGGTACAGATTGGGAGCGGAATAAATCAGACCGATCGCCAGCACCGCCAGGATCAGAATGTATTTCCACAGAGGATATTTGTTCAGCATCACGCCGCCCGTTATGAACGCGGGGCGCCTTGCGCGCCCCGTCGATTGAGTAGAAGTTGGAACCTTAGATCGCTTTCAGCGTGCCTTTTGGCAGCGTGGCGGCGATGGCGCCCTTCTGGAACTTCATTTCCACGGTGTCGGAAACTTCCAGAACCACGAAGTCATCGGCCACTTTGGTGATCTTGCCGGCGATGCCGCCGGTGGTGACCACTTCGTCGCCCTTCTGCAGGCTGCTCAGCAGGTTCTTCTGCTCTTTGGCGCGCTTGGCCTGTGGACGCCAGATCATCAGGTAGAAGATGACCAGGAAGCCGACCAGGAAAATCCACTCGAAGCCGCCGCCCATAGGCGCTGCAGCCGGTGCAGCCGCGTCAGCCATGGCATTAGAGATAAAAAAGCTCATTTAGCACTCCAGTTGCAAATGTTGAATCTTGGGGTCAGAAAACTCAGTCCAAAGGCGGAACGGGGAGCCCGCGTTTGGCGTAGAAGGCATCGACAAAGGCGGCCAATGTACCCTGTTGAATAGCCTCGCGCAAACCAGCCATCAGCACCTGATAATGGCGCAAGTTATGGATGGTATTGAGCATGCTTCCCAGCATTTCGCCGCACTTGTCCAGGTGATGCAGATAGGCGCGGGAGAAGTTCTGGCAGGTATAGCAATCGCAGGTCGGATCCAGCGGCGAATCATCATGGCGATGGAACGCGTTACGGATCTTCAGCACGCCTGTATCAATGAACAGATGCCCGTTGCGGGCATTACGGGTTGGCATCACGCAATCGAACATGTCCACACCGCGGCGCACACCCTCAACCAGATCTTCCGGTTTGCCAACGCCCATAAGGTAACGAGGTTTGTCAGCCGGCATCATGCCCGGCAGGTAATCGAGCACCTTGATCATTTCGTGCTTCGGCTCGCCCACCGACAGACCGCCGATGGCCAGGCCATCGAAACCGATCTTGTCCAGACCTTCCAGCGAGCGCATGCGCAGGTCCTGGTGCATGCCACCCTGAACGATGCCGAACAGCGCCGCCGTGTTGTCGCCATGGGCATTCTTCGAACGCTGAGCCCAGCGCAGCGACAGCTCCATGGACACGCGGGCGACGTCTTCGTCAGCCGGGTACGGCGTGCATTCGTCGAAGATCATCACAATGTCGGAACCCAGATCGCGCTGGACCTGCATCGATTCTTCCGGGCCCATGAACACTTTCGAGCCGTCGACCGGGGAGGCGAAGGTCACGCCCTCCTCCTTGATCTTGCGCATGGCGCCGAGGCTGAACACCTGGAAACCGCCGGAGTCGGTCAGGATCGGGCCTTTCCACTGCATGAAATCGTGCAGGTCGCCGTGCTCCTTGATCACTTCGGTACCCGGGCGCAGCCACAGGTGGAAGGTGTTGCCCAGAATGATCTCCGCGCCGGTGGCGACGATGTCACGCGGCAACATGCCCTTGACCGTGCCGTAGGTGCCCACCGGCATGAAGGCCGGGGTCTCGACGGTGCCACGGGGGAAAGTCAGACGACCACGACGAGCCTTGCCATCGGTGGCAAGCAACTCGAAAGACATACGACAGGTGCGACTCATACGGATTCCTCTGGGCCGCGGGGGGCGGGATTACGGGTGATGAACATCGCATCACCGTAGCTGAAAAAGCGGTAACCGTTGTCCACGGCAGCTTTATAGGCGGCCATGGTTTCCGGGTAACCGGCAAACGCCGAAACCAGCATCAACAGCGTGGATTCGGGCAAATGGAAATTGGTCACCAGGGCATCGACCACGTGGAACGGCCGGCCCGGGTAGATAAAGATATCGGTATCGCCGCTGAAAGGTTTGAGCACGCCATCGCGGGCGGCGCTTTCCAGCGAACGCACGCTGGTGGTGCCGACAGCGATGACTCGACCGCCGCGCTCACGGCAAGCGGCGACGGCATCAACCACGTCCTGACCGACTTCCAGCCACTCGCTGTGCATGTGGTGATCTTCGATCTTCTCGACGCGCACCGGCTGGAACGTGCCAGCGCCGACGTGCAACGTGACGAACGCAGTCTCGACGCCCTTGGCGGCGATCGCTTCCATCAGCGTCTGGTCGAAGTGCAGCCCGGCGGTCGGTGCAGCCACCGCGCCCAGCTTCTCGGCGTAAACCGTCTGATAACGCTCGCGATCCGAACCCTCGTCCGGGCGGTCTATATAAGGAGGCAACGGCATGTGCCCGACACGGTCGAGCAACGGCAGCACTTCCTCGGAGAAGCCCAGCTCGAACAGCGCATCGTGACGCGCCAGCATCTCGGCTTCGCCACCACCGTCGATAAGGATCTTCGAACCCGGTTTCGGCGACTTGCTGGAACGCACATGGGCCAGCACGCGGTGCGTATCGAGCACCCGCTCGATGAGGATTTCCAGCTTGCCGCCGGAGGCTTTCTGCCCGAACAGCCGCGCCGGAATCACCCGGGTATTGTTGAACACCATCAGATCGCCGGGGCGCAAATGCTCAAGCAGATCAGTGAATTGACGGTGTGCCAGGGCGCCGCTGACCCCATCCAGGGTCAACAGGCGACTACCGCGACGCTCGGCCAAAGGGTGGCGGGCGATCAGCGAATCAGGAAGCTCGAAGGTAAAGTCAGCAACGCGCATGATGGGGTTCGTCTAGCAGGGCCGGAAAGTCTAGCGGAAATATCGAAAATTGACCATGAAACGTGATTGACCAACGGTAGGCACCTCTCTATACTTCGCCGCCATTGAGCCCTGATGGCGGAATTGGTAGACGCGGCGGATTCAAAATCCGTTTTCGAAAGGAGTGGGAGTTCGAGTCTCCCTCGGGGCACCACATAGCAGTATCTGAGAGTCTCTACCAACCTCTCAGAGCCAGAGAAACCGGCCATTTGGCCGGTTTTTTTGTGCCTGCCTGTTTATCCCTATCTCCCCTTATCCGTTGTATCCCTGTATCCCTGCTTGTATCCTGACGAAATCACCGAACTTTGGGATACAAGGATGAAACGCGCAGACATCAAGCGCCGCCCTCTCGCCGATACCACACTTGCCGGGCTAGAGCCTGAATCAAAGGAATACCGAGAACTGGATGGAAACGGCTTGTACTTCCGGGTCAAGCCAGACGGGGGCAAGTCATGGCAACTCCGGTACAAGCGCCCTGCAGGTAACTGGGCATGGATGGGCCTCGGCGGTTATCCAGAAGTTAGCGGCGCGCTTGCCCGTGAAAAAGCAGCCGATCTACGAAAGGTTGTCAGTAGCGGTGCCGACCCTCTTGAACAAAAGCGCTCCGCAAAAGCGGCAATCGATGCCGCCCGAACTCGAACCTTCAGAGCGGCTGCGGAAGCTTGGCTCAAGGCAAAAGAGGAAAAAGGTCTCGCCTCCTCTACTCTCAACAAAATCCGCACCTACCTCGACAAAGACATCCTTCCGGCGCTGGGTAATAAACCTCTGGACGAAATAACACGAACCGATTGTGCAAATCTCCAAGCATCCCTCGAAGCTCGGGAGGCGCATAACGTAGCGGAAAAGTGTCGGACGTGGGTAAACCAGATCTTTGGCAGAGCAATCGGCTTGGGACTGACAGAAAACGATCCTGGTAGCCGTCTACGCGACATCGCGGCTCAAGCACCGAAGACTCAACAACACCCTCATTTGCTAGAGCCCGAACTCGGCGATTTTCTCAACGCTTTAAAACACACCCCTAGCAGACTCACCGCTCGGACCGCGGCATGGCTTTGCATTTGGACAGCCTCGAGGCCGGGAATGATTCGTCTAGCGGAGTGGAAAGAATTTGATCTCGATAAAGCTCTGTGGACTACACCGGCATCGAAGATGAAGATGCGCCGAGATTTCGTGTGCCCCCTTCCGCGCCAAGCACTAGTCGCACTGAGAGAGCTGCACTCTTTAACCGGGCGTAGCCGCTGGTTGTTTCCTGGAGTTGGTGCCAAGAACCCGACTATCAGTGAAAACACGATAAATAAGGTATTCGCGACCATTGGCTATAAAGGACGTCTTGTTGGCCACGGCACACGGCATACGGCTAGCACCCTGCTGCGTGAACACGGATGGCCAAAGGAACATGTGGAGGCCCAATTAGCCCACAAAGAAGAGGGTATCTCGGGGGTCTATAACAAAGCTCAGTACCTCGAGCAACGGACAGCAATGATGCAGTGGTATGCCGATCATCTGGACAAACTACAGAACGGGATCGTCGCGTCGGGCGAGCTTGGAAAGGCGATTTGACCTTGCAGACTCCGAAACCTCAAAAAAGCGGTGTTCCGCGTGTTCCGCGTGTTCCGCGTGTTCCAAAGTTGCTGAAAGCTTTTAATTTCAAGGCGCTCAGCGGTGGAACACGAATAGTGCTGAACTGGAACACGTGGGCAAAGACACAAAAAATGTGTTCCACAGCCGAGAAGAGGTACCCACGAATTCCCCCGTTCTCGCTGACGGCATCACAGCTCTGCCGGGCGCAAGCGCTCGCTTTTTTCGATCACGGAAACGGGGCGAGGGGTGAATGTTGAAAGAAAAATTTTACTTGAGCGCTCCTCTCGACATCGAAGGTTGGGAGGTTGCCGAGATGTTCGAGGGATTCACGCTCTATGACGAGTTTTCCTATCGCATTGATGATGCTCTCGAACTCATCCGCCAAGGTCAGGAGCACTGGGGAAGTCATCAGCAACATGGAGAGTGGTCTGTTGAGTCCGTCCGGGTACTAACGAATGTAAGAAGGCTTGCATCCAACATAAGCCAACAATTTGAACGTTCCACGGACGATTTGCCTCGCTGCATCAGTTGGACGATAGGTGAATCATCCAATTCGAATATCACTGATAGCCAGTTCATCGCCGCGCTAGCGATTGATCGCGCCTGTCGAGCAATAGAGACGCTGGAGAGGTGGTTGAGAGGTTTTGATACAGATCTGAGCTCTGGGAATCTTGAGCTTCTGCCAGCGTTGATTGCAGAAATACCGGAGGATTTTGCTGCGCTCGTGGAAGAGCTACGCCATGAACAAGCGTATCTGGAAATAGAAACCCGAGAGAATGTAGCAGACTTGACGGGTACAGCTCGCCATTACATGACATTGGCGAACATCTACGCCTCTCCAGTTTTGAGTACCGCCGATAGAGCCCGAATCAGCGCAATCGCGCGCAAGGCGGGAAAGAGTTCGGCGGCGATACGTCGCGAGGCCTCCATAGATCGCAATCAAAGCATTTGCGCCCACGCTAGACGTTTACTATGTGATGGTCGATCGGAAAGAGAGATCGTAGGAATTATTGCTGGCACCGACTCTGCGCTTAAAGCCTTGGGAGGCACGGTTAAGCTCTCCACAAAGCAAATTCGCAACATCCTGATTACAGAAGGTGTGCTCTGCTCAACAGAACGATAGCCCATGCGGATGCTCTTGCTTATATCGCAACTGAACGTATTTATAGGCGAAGCGGCTTCCAAAACGCAGTGAGTCTCATATGCGTCCTTAACGCAAGACTCTCTGCTAAAAATGGCATGTAAATCAGCTATCATCCATGGACTACAATCAGGGAAGAGAACGACCTATGGCACAGCCTTCGGTAAAACCTCTAATAAATGATAAAGAGAAAAAATTTAAAGACAGCGCAACCTTTCAGGCTTACATCAACAATGAAATAGCTCATTGGAAATGGCTCCAAGAAATCCAAGGCAACAACCGTGGCTACACTGCCGAGATATACAATATTTTTTTCTTTTCAAAACTAAGACCGCTACTCGATAGATTTGAAGAAAGCCACCCGAACTTCGGGGAATTTTCTCTAGGCTCCGCGAGCGAACCCTACATCGAAAGTACAAGCAAAGAAGGACTGCTAATTCAAAAAACTCGTGAGAGCTACGGCGATATTACAGCGGCATTTTTGATAATTTACATAACACAAAAAAACAGAAACATAATTTTTGCGAACGGTAATCTTCGCACCTTCACAGAGGTTTCAGGACTTGCGTACGAAAAAGCTGTGGCAATTCAAATTGCCGTTTCAAATGACGACACCACCGGACTAATAAAAAACTCTAAAATTCAAGCCCTAAATAAGGTGCTTGAAAAATTTACGGAGGACGCAGAATCCTCATTAGAAAATATAAATGATCAACAAATAGAAATAGAAAACCACATTAAATCCGTAAAAGAAAATATCAATCACGAAGCGAATGGAATTCAAAGATCCTTCAAACGCAGAAATAAGGTTTATAGGCGCTATGCAAGTAAATTTAAAAATGAAGCGGCGCAATCACTTGACGACGCCAAACACCGCTTAGATTCTGCCAAAGCGGCTTATGACGATCAAGTCGATCTCGATGCATCCGTACAGTACTGGATCAATCGCAAAAAAAATCACTCAAAATTCAAGTTTCTTTGGTTTCTAGCAATTATAGCTTCCATGACGTTCACATTTTCGTCGCTCCTCACATACTATAGCTTTGGTGGAGCCGCCGGCATTTCAAAATATATACATACTCAAGCCGATTCGATAGCACCTAACCCTGAAGCCAAAAACCCAACTCCGAGTTCTGTCGCCGCACCTACGACTGCCACCCCTTTACTTCTTGGCCAAACAAAATCTGAACTCTCTTTAGCTATAGCCGACATCGCTGGCGCAGCGCTACTGATTACCCTACTTGGCGTACTAATACGAATAACCTTACGTCAATTTAATACTCACTCACACTTCGCACTTGACGCCGCCGAGCGCATCACATTCACAAAAACCTATTTGGCACTATTAAGTGAGGGAAAATTAAAAGCTGACGAGGATAGACGCTTAATTCTAGAAAGTTTGTTTAGATCATCCCAACCAGGCAGCTTAGTTGAAATCCCCTTTTCAAGCCCCATAGAACTAATACTTAAAACTCTATCAGATAAAAAACCTTCATCGTGAACAATTCATAAAAAACTAGACAATTGGATGAGGGGACGCTGACGACTGATACCTAGCCTCACCAAGACCAGCACGGACGGTGAGCAATTTAAATACTCCAAAAAAGGAAGTGAACCGCCGTTCGTTTCCCTTTTCCGATTTAGCGTTAGCCCTGTAACTCTCCATGACTACAGGAAACGCTGAATGACCGTCGCAACGCCTCAATCCCTTACCCCGCTTTCGCCTTCAGCCACTGATCTGCTCACCCCGGATCAAGTGGCCGCCACTCTAGGATTATCGCATCGCACACTCGCAGCCTGGCGTAGTTCGCGCCGCAATCCGCTGCCGTACGTAAAAGTCGGAAGCCGCGTGCGTTATCGACCTAAAGATGTGTCAACGTGGCTGGAAAGCCGCACACACAGCGCTGAAGCAACTGCGAGGAACGAGAAATGAAAACCTCTCGCCTCCGCTCCTCTGCAAACGATTCCACGCCAATCGATCCATCGCTGACGTTCATCCGTATTAGCGAGGTCATGAGTATCGTCGGTCTCGCCCGCCCGACTATCTACAAGCTGATGAATGAGCCTGAAAGTGGTTTTCCAAAAACCGTAAAGCTCACAAACAGCAACGCTCGCGGCGCCCCAGTCGCCTGGGTTTTGTCCGAAGTCCAAGCGTGGGCACGTGGTCGCATTGAAGCCCGTGATGAGGTGGCCGCATGAAGCGTATTTACTGCCCATTCAAAGGGCCCTTCCACGACTCCTACAGCGTCGGCTTTCAGCTCTACGATCAAGGCGGCATCAATTGGCGGCATCGCACCATCGCCGGCGTAAGCTGGAACGGTGAAGAAAAAGAGGCGTTCTTTTTCAATCCTGACGGCCTCGTTTTGCCGCTCACTCCCAATGCCTGGGAACTGCCAGAGATCATCCGCAAACACGCTATACGCCGCGAGTTTTCCAGCGTTCATGGCCATGGTCATTTCGCGATGAAAGAAGGCCGCCGTGCTGGGCTAAGTCAATTCGCACTCAACAACTGGGTCACCTACTGGCTGATCGATCAGAAGGACGGCTACTCGAATGACCCTCAAGTCTGGAGCCAGCTCGTTGAAAAGGACATTGAGCAAGAGAAGATCATAAACGAACGGCTCTACACAGACCTACGAATCACGTCCGATCTCACCCAATACATGCAAACGTGCCTGAACGAGAGGCGCAATGTGCTCGCCGAGCGGCACCGTCGCCGCTGCGCAGAAGACAGCAAGATCGCCGCGTGGCTCAAAGGTGAAACTCCGCCCCCATTGTTTGCCAACGTGCAGGAGGCAGCATGAGCCGATCTGTTGCCACTCAAGCGTTGATGCATCCCTTTTCAGTTCTGCGCCGCATTGGTTTTTCATCCGCCATGATGCAGCACCTCGAACGCCATCGCAGCCGACAGGAAAAACAGGGCCGCGTTGTCAGCGTACTTAGCTGGGCCGACGGCACCTGGTGCGCCCTCACGCTCCACTGCGAAAACATCGGTGCGGTGATCGTCGACGAAGGCCAGCAAACGGAAGCCTACGAAGACGCCCGCTCGATGCTCGATGACGGCTTCCTGCCCCTGCTCAACCTGCGTTGGGAAGCCCACGCCTGAAACGAAAACGCCCCCGGCGGCAACCGGGGGCGTTTGAGATCAATCTTTATGCCCGGTCAATTTATGTCGCATCAAAAAAATGCGCAAGGCTTCGTGCTGGTTGCGCTCGTAAAAACTCGGAGTTATCCTGCCGCCGTCGCTGCAAATTCAGCGACCGGGCGTAGGAACCCGAGAATTAGTAGGCGCATCAGCGCCCAGATCACAACTGCAGGCGTTTTTTTTCGCCCGCAGTATCGTGTTATGGCGGCTGTGTGTGGGCAGGCTTCGGCCTGGCCGGGTGCCTACTATCCCGGTATTCCTACCCCGCGCACAGCTGCCACCCAATCCCGTAGGAAGGACGGTGGCGGCTCCAGTCTGAAAGTAGGAGCCTCACCCATGCACGCCCTCATTCCGTCCAAAAATCGCGCCGCTGCACACCGTGCAATGGCTCTCGCCGCTCTACACGCCAACTCCAGTCTTGCTACTCGTCTCGCACGCTATAACGCACACATGGCCAAAGCTCGCGCTCTCGAAGCCGCAGGCGGTGCCCAATGAATAACGCTCTGAGTTTTGCCCTGCCCGAAGATCTGCTCTGCGTGAATCCAACCGCTGAAGCCGGCGTGCCCATCGATGCTATTACTTGCGCCATCGACCGCGCTGACTCGGTACTCACGCTGCTTGAGGATCACTTCGAAAACGATTCCTCGCGCCTTGCAAATCACGTCATCGCCGCTGTCCTCTGGGACGTGCGTGGCACCCTCGGCCTGATCAAAACGCTGGCCATGCACGGCGACACCACCTCAACACCTGCGGTGCAGAAAGGCGGTGCGCTATGACCACCTCCACCACCCTGGGTCACGCCACCTTTTCCCGCGTTAACACCACTGACCTGAAGCTGTTTCGCGTCAATGCCGGTGTTCCGGTCGAAGACGCACTAGAGATGGTGTCGTTGCTTCAGCATCACGCGAATCAACTCAATTTCGACGCCGCCATGAGTGATAACGGCGAGCGCTTCAGCTGGCCCGCCCTATACCTGGGCGAGATGGCCAAAGCGCTGATCGACGACATCAACGACGCGCTGTTTCTGCCGAGGGCTGAGCCATGAGTCAGCGATCGAACAACGCTAAACGCCCAAGCTTTGCCGACGTGAAAACCGCCGCGCTGAAAGATATTGAGCGTGTCTTGTCGAACTGGCTGCCCAACGGCAAGCGCGTGGATGGCGGCAAGGAATACACCGCCCCCAATCCAACCCGCAGCGACAAGCGCGCCGGATCGCTCAAGGTAAATTTAAGCAAGGGCACCTGGGCCGACTTCGCCACCGGCGACAAAGGCGGCGACATGATCGATTTGGTGCGCTATCTGGACGGCGGCACCGACGTTGAAGCCTGCCACAAACTAGCGGACTGGCTGAACGTTGCGCCCGGAGCCGCCAAGACCAAGACCATCCCAAGCAAGCCTAAGGCCCCGGCATGGAATGCCATCCAGCCGATCCCCACCGAGGCCATGAACAAATGCCCGGTAAAGCACCGTGAACACGGCGTGCCCTCCAAGGTGTGGATCTACCGAGACGAGCAGGCGCAACCCCTTATGGCGCTGTATCGCTTTGATCTCGGCCCCGATGAAGACGGCAAGCCGAAGAAAGTCTTCGCGCCCCTCACGTGGTGTCAGCGCGCTGATAGCCAAACCAAGCAATGGCGCTGGCAGGGTCTCCCGGATCCGCGCCCGCTGCTGCACCTTGATGAACTGGCCCTGCGCGCTGACGCACCGGTGATCCTGTGCGAAGGCGAGAAAGCGGCCGATGCCGCCGCCGAGCTGTTGCCGAACTACGTGGCCACCTGCTGGCCGAACGGATCCAACTCTTGGCACAAAGCTGATCTGACAACACTCAAGGGCCGCACGGTCGTGTTGTGGCCCGACAACGACAGCAGCGGCACATCGTGCATGGAAGACGTCGCCAAAAAGCTGCACGAGATCGGTGCGGAATCGGTACGGCTCGTTGCGCTGACTGTGTTCAAGCGAAAACCCACGTTGAAGGACGATCAAGCAGCGTTTGCCAAAGGTGGCAGGTGGGACGACGGGGACGATGCTGCCGACGCGCTCGTTAAGGGCTGGACGGCGGCGCACGTCGCGGAGCTGGAGCGTGACGGCAGTCTTTTCGTCTCTCCTACTAATGAATCGTTTGACGAGCCCGCAGAACCGAAAGTCGCAGCCAAGCAACCGGCAAAATCAAAAACCGACTTGCTGCCCGGCGGCTTTAGATTGGCCCCCGAAGGCGTGTTCTATACCGGGGATGATGGTGAGTCGCGACCGGTTTGCTCATCCTTGGAGATCCTCGCTCGTACCCGTGACGATAAGGGCCACAACTGGGGTTTGCTGGTTGAGTTCGACGACCCAGACGGAGCGAAAAAGCGCTGGAATATTCCCGCCCGCAACATGACCGGAGACTTTGGCAAGGATGTTTTAGGGCCACTTGTGGACATGGGATTGCGCTTACCCGGTACTCGATCAGGCCGTAACGCGCGCAACGATCTCCAAAGCTATCTGCAAGGTTTCGACAGCAACGAGCGGGCGCGTTTGGTCACTCGCCTTGGATGGCATGGACCTGCGTACCTGCTGCCTGATCAGCAGATCGGCAACAGTCACGAACACCTGTTTTTCTGCGACTCCGGTGCTCAGCTTCCTCCGATCAGCGAGGCCGGGACGCTGGAGCAATGGCAGCAACAAATCGGAGCGCTGTGCGTTGGCAACCATCGCTTGGCGTTCGTCGTCAGCGTGGCCTTCGCCGGGCCGCTGTTGCACTTGCTGGGTCACGAATCAGGCGGCTTCCACCTTTATGGCGATAGCTCCGGCGGTAAGACGACACACCTGCAAGTCGCCGCGTCGATTTACGGCGGGCCTCGATTGGTCCGGTCATGGCGTTCGACAGATAACGCTTTGGAGTCCATTGCCGCTGCGCACTCAGACGGCGTACTGGTACTCGACGAAATCGGTATGTGCGATCCGCGCATCATCGGAGAAACGGTGTACATGCTCGGCAATGGCACGGGCAAGGCTCGCGCTAATGACAGAGGACAAGCAGGCCGACAGGTGCAGGAATGGCGGTTGTTATTCCTCTCGACCGGTGAGAAGACGCTCGCGCAGCACATGGCCGACGCCAATAAAGAGCTCAAAGCGGGGATGGAGATCCGAATGCTGGCCGTGCCTGCGGACGCGAGCAAAGGCCTGGGAATGTTCGACGTATTGAGCGGTTTCGAAGACGCCGCCGCCCTGTCAGACGCCCTCAAGGCTCGCGTAGCCAAGTACTACGGCACGCCACTGACTGCTTTCCTGTCGGCGCTGTGTAAGCCCGGCGAAATGCTCGGCTGGACAGCCATCTTGCGTCGCACTGTTGAGCGCTTTATCGCCAAGGCGCTACCTGAGTCGGCCAGTGGACAAGCACACCGAGCTGCTGCTCGTTTCGGCCTTGCCGCTGCCGCTGGTGAGCTGGCGACAGCACTGGGCGTGACCGGCTGGCCGGAAGGCACCGCCACCACAGCAGCTCAGGTTTGCCTGAACGCTTGGCTCGAAGAACGAGGTGGCGCCGGAAACATGGAAGGTGACGCCATCGTGAGCCGACTACAACAGGTCATTGAGCGATTCGGTGAAAGCCGCTTCACCCGATGGGACGGGCTCGCGGCCAAAACCGACGATCACGCTCCACGAACCGCCGACCGACTCGGCTTCCGGCGTACGGTTGAACACGGTATGGGCGACGGTGTTTACACGCTTGTTACCTACTACTTCCTACCAACCGCGTGGAGAGCGGAAGTTTTCAAGGGCATGAGCCTCACCTTGGTCAATCGTGAACTGATCGAACGCGGAATTTTGGAAGCCAGTGCAGAAGGCCGTGCTGCGCAGTCTGTGCGGCTTCCCGGCTTGGCCAGAACTAGAGCCTACGTAGTACATGCCAACGCTCTCCTCACCTCTGAAACCGAAGCCGCTTAAGGCTGAGGCATCAGCAGGGAAAGCCGGCCGCTATGGGTCTGGCCAGCCCAAACCAAACCGAACGAACCATCAATTTAAGATACGGAAATTTTCAAATGAGCGAATATCAGAAGCAACTCAAGCAACATCAAATCGACATCGAACAACTCAAAAAGCAGTTACCGAGCCTACGAGAAAATGCCCAAGAAGCTAAAAAGGCATTCGCACGAAGCCGCGCCGGTAGGCCCGAATACCCCCATGAAATTGTTGACGCTTACAACAACGTCAAAACGGCGATTGAGGCGCACACATCCGAGATCAAGCGGCTACAAATTCTGATTGAGTGGGAAGACGGTGTGCGATTCGCGAACACCAATATCAAAAAGGCTCAGAAGGAAATCAGCCAAGCGCAGACAGATCTCCAAAAGCTGCAGGATAAGCGTGCAAAGCTTTCAACCAAACTTCAGAAACTAGAGAACGAAAAACGCACCGAAATTGAGAAAGCTCAGTCTGCTGAGCAACAAGCGGCAGCCGGTTATGCCGCGGCATTGAGTGAAGGAGACGACGCGGACGAACAACGAGCGGAGAAGCTTCTCAAACAGGCATCAGAGGCCCTGACGCTGGCGACACGCGGTAAACGCGGAGTGGCAACGGTTGTGAATGCCTTGACGGCCGAAGTCGAAAAGCTCAATGAAACTATCACCGTCACCAAACAGCACTTGACCGATCTGCGCCAAGACCAGCTGCGAGCAGTTCGCTTCCTCTGGGCCGACCGCCTGGACAAAGCCGCTCAGGACTTTGCAAACGTTGCAGCACAGTTGTCCGCCGCCGAAAAAGCACTGGGCCGTTATAGCTCGCTGCAGGATCTTTACCTGCCATTGCAGGCGCCTATGGGTCGGCAACACATTAGCCAAAGTGAAATCCGTGAGAAGGCAAACGCGATCTCTATCGAGCAGCTACTGGCTGCGTGACCATCTATGCATCGCCGCGACAGGCGGTGATGCTCTCCCCTCCAACCGGAACAGCATTCGCGGAACACCAAACGTGTTCCGCGCAACTGGTGTTCCGGTTGTTCGCATTTGGTGTTCCACCTCTGAAAGCCTTGAAAGACGTGGCCTCCAGTAAATCTGGAACACATGGAACACACGGAACACCTGTATTTACACACCTCCGCATTAGCATTCCCCTCGCCCCTTTTCACAGCGTGAACCTTCAGCGAGAACGGGCGCGGCAGGTAGCTCCGGATCTTCGAAGGTCTGCCCTGACTTCATCGCAGCCTGCGCACCCGACACGGCAGATTTTACGGGTCCTCCCAAAGGGGGGCCCCCTACACGGGTTATCAGACTCGCAGCTTTCCTCTAGCTGAGACTTTCGTAGAGATGTCCGTCTTTATAAAGGAGTTACTGCCACGCTGGCATGACGTGTACCAAATCACTCAAAACGCTGCTCGCGTGTTAAATCTTGACTAGCCTCTTTTTCTCGCTGAGCCTTAATGAACTTCCCAGCAAGAATAATTTTCTCTTCCACTACAACACGCACTTCTACCATTGGAAAATCTAAAAGCGCTGAAAAAGCTTTCGCCCTCAACTCTAAAATATCAGCCAATGAATTCGTCCATGAGTCAGGGCTAATCTTTTCAAAGAACACTTCTATAATGTCGATTTTATTAGCAGCTGCTGCCAATACCGCTAGCGCATGCTCGCTAATTAAAAATCCTTTTGGAGGATCAATATTTTGGAGACTATCAGCAACTGGCAAATACACAGTTAACGCAGAAGCGATAAACTGAAGCTTTTGTTCATCCTTCTCACACCAATCAATTAGCCGATGGACAGGCACAGAATTTAACGGAGAAGCCTCTCTAGAAACCCTATCTTTAAAAAAAACATGAACCGCTTGTTCAACAGGCTTATCTTTTCGAAAAATTCTATCCAGCAACAATTCTGGAAAATTTTTAACAACAGTTTCGATTATATTTAAAATTTCAAAATTATATAAACGATACGACATCAACCCCTCGTATAGCACATCTATGATCTCGACAACTTTAGTAGTTATCACAGAGACTGAAAGACAAACAGCCAACACTAAATCGATGCTATGACTGGGGAGGCCTTTAATTTCATTTCGATGCATCGTCAAAAGAACATGGAGTGAGTTGGTCCCTATAGATACCAACTCATCTGACGGAGAATAGCTATTACCTTTCTCAGCAAAAAACCTCATACCTAAGATATCCAGCGAAGTCAGAACACCGCAATCCAACCTATTTATGGATGTTAATATGCAACATAAATCAGAGTCGGAAATATTGCTGTGAGCTTGGCCATGTCCAAGCTGTCGAAAGCGCCACGCATCTACCTCTTTACTGTCAGCTAATAAAATAAGCTTTTGGATGCCCCAATCATCTATAGGGCTGGCGCACAGCAAAAATATGAAATAAGGAGAAAGCTCAGGTGCCTCAAGAACGCATTGCAGAATGAAGCGAGCACATTCAGTATCTGCGGAGTACACCTCATTAATAAAGCCTGCGAATAACCCTGGCTCTATAGTTTCCTGCTTTTGGTCTCTCATCAATTGCAGAAGATACTCAAACATTCCATACGGATCACTACTCCCTCGCGCAAGCCCTTTACCAAACAACCGAAGTGAATCGATTTGTTTACTCCACAACTTATCTCCGATTGATTCGAGTAGCCTGTAGTCCGACGCAGCGCGGACACCTAATAAAATAACCCTTTCATGAATCGCATCCACTTGCGCGGTATAATTATCTGAAAAACTTTCCGACTGATCCCAAGTATTGGTTAGTGCATAAGCCTCAATCTCAGCATTAACCCCCATGGGAGCCGTCAATTTTTCCAGCGCTTCCAAGCGAAGTAAAAGCTCACCGCCAAAATTTTTACCACGAAACTTAATGGTCCGTTGTATGGATCTCCAAATTTCAGTCCACTTTCCTTCAGCGCCATACTTTTTAATCACTTCCTCCAATTCTTCAATGCATCCCGCGAAGGACCACAACCCCATAAAATGCCTTGCAATTAGAGTTTTCGCGAGTGACTGCGTTTTTTTATCTGTAGATTCCAGACAAGCGTGAAGTTGCTTGATAAACCCTCTATACCAAGCCTGGCCTTCACTCTTATTTGCTGGGACCCAACCATATGTTCTAGTCCTCGCACCAAAATTAAAACTAGCTGAAGATGACCAATTAGAAACTTGAAAAGCAGAGTCAAATAACTTTTCTGCAATTTCCTGATGACGACCATTACTCGAAACTATTAGCTGCCCAGCAACTTTCTGCCGTAACGAAGGTGGCGCATTAGTCCCTGACAAATAAAGAGAAAACAACTGATCAAGCCTACCAACAATACTATTATTATTCTCATCAACCTTCTCAGACTCAGCAAACTTCAATATAACCTGCACAGCTCTATCAAACAAACTTTCATCATAAGCAATTTTACATAACAAATTCACAAACCGATTGAAAGACTTATTATCTCTAGATGCAAACCCCTTCTCATTCGACGCCAAATCAATTGCATTAAGAACCACAACAGGAAATACCGGAGCTATATATTCCAAAGCCTGCAACTGTTCATCGTTACAAGTTGCTACATCCTGCAAAGGCCCTCCAAACCTAACCCAAGAGCCCGCCAAATCATAAGCCAGGTCTATATCGTGCAAATAACCAATTCTGTGCGCACACGACACTAATAGCCGTGAATTCTCAGGTTTAAACAACTCAGAATTTATCTCATCTACTGAAATATTCTCCAAAGCTCGCTTTGCCAGCCGATTGGCAAGAGCATGTGGAAGCACGGCACGCCAATTTCCGCGTTTTTGTGACAGTTGTCGCCTCAACAACTCTGCGTGAGATTTATATAGCTCGCGTCGACTCGCCCCACCAATTAAAGCCAAAACCTCCAGCTCGTTATTCAATAACGCCGAGTCCACATTGAATGAATATACAAGCGATAAAATCGCAGCATGCTCCATTAAATTTTCACTGCTTTCCTTTCGCTGGGTAAACAAACGGTAAAACAGCTCCTCATCGGTAAAATTTGAAAGTGTTTCACCTGCCTTTACCCGGTCAGCCAACGCTAATGCAATACGGGCGTTACCTCCGGCAAACTCTGATATCTTATCGGCATTAGGCGGCCCCAGATTTGGAAATCGTTTCTGCACCAACTTTGAAACATTTCCCTCACTAGATGGCTCCATATGGAACACCATAGTTTCTTCTGGGTGATCATCAGAAATATCATACTCAATAGTTAATAAACTTAGTTTTACACCGCCTTTAAAAATCAGCTTCTGCAACCTTCGATGAACATCAGGAGGACAATTATCTAGCACAACATAGGCGCAAAAATTATTAGCAATCAGATAGGAAACCAACTCTGAGGCAGAAGGAGAGATCTCATCACCCAAATCTGCATAGATCACATCGGTCGAAGGAATCGCATCTTTGCCAACACTTGACTCAAATAGTGCCTGAGCAAAACGTGTTTTCCCTACTCCCGACAGGCCAGTAATACGTACTACGCTCCCAGCGGCGCGAAGCTGCTTACGTACCAAATTTATCCCATCTAGTAATGACACAGGGTCCGCCATACCAGAACTTTTATCCAGAATGCAGGGGTGTTCATCCTGTAGGAAATCATCAGAGCCAGCAGGAGCGGACGTCCATCGGCCGAATGGAAGCCAACCTGATAATTGTTTACCTAATTTTGATCGAACCCATAAACCAACGCCAGGATGTTGCCGTAGCCAAACGGCTAAGCGATCCCTACCGTAAAAATCGACGACTAGATTATTTTTATCCTTTAAATCAACAAGTGCTGCCTTCATGCCTGCTACACGCTCAGAAAGCATTTTATCGGTGCAGTCATCTTTCCCACTTACAATTATGTAAGCGCCATTCTTGCCTGCCAAGCTCTTAATAACTTCCTTTGGCTGCCCTTTGTATAGCATTTCCTTCTTACATGCAGCTTTGCCCATGCTGTTTTTCTTTACTTGAAATCCTGTATTATCTCGAACTACAAAACCCGGCTTCGTGAGACTTCCTGCCCCCCTAACATATACATCCAATCCACCATCCGGAGCCTCTTGAGCGCCTCCCCAAAATACACAGGAGGGCTGTATTTTTTGTCGAGACAACTCTGCTTCACACAATCTCGCCACCAACTCTCTTAGATCGCCGTCGGTAAGATCAGATATATCAGCCGGGTCGAGTTCAAAAAACTTCATGAAAGCACTCTTTTAAAGATTATTTTCGGACCCACTGCCCATGCATCCTGCGCGTGGACCAGTTTACGGCTACATTCAGCTTTTTAAGCACTCTTATAGGCTCAATTGATAGCTTTAATAAAAGTAGACTAATAATTGGAATCGACCATCATGATTTCATTACTTTGTTCCAATCAATATCGTATCCGGCTTCTTGAAGTTCCCGGCCCAATGCCTGCTTCCAATTGCCCTCCATCGATTCATAAACCACTCCAGCGTAATCAGTCGGAATTTCCAATGTCCCTCGCTTGAGCGCGCAGACTTTCCCTCGCCCAAGTCGACCAATGAAATATCCGAGCTCTAGGATCACATTTTGCCGAGCACGTGGCCCAGGTGTTCCCCCACGAACGCAGCCCTCATCATCAGGAGTGAGCAGCACCACAGCAAATCCAACATCACCGTATGCCTCTACTTTCTCGATGACGGTTCGTCCCTGGTTTGCTTGCTCATGCAAAATGACGGCTTCAAAACCAATTCTTTCGAGAAAACGAGCAACCATTTCGCGTGAACCATCATCATGGCCATGAACCACGAACACGCGACGCGAGAGCGCTTCAGAAACGGCCAATGTGGAAGTAGTGCCGTCGGATTCGAGCTCAAAGTCTGCGAGATCCTCTCTCAACGTCCGCTGGGCTTGATTTAGGAGAGCGATAGCTGTCTTGATGTGCTTCTCGATCGGCCCAATGTAATCGGGCGAGACGTCACCCGCCCAGAACCTTGGGTAGTACGTGAGTTGAGCAGCACCTTGAAAATGGTTGTAGGTGGATGTGTTTTCGCCAAAGCATCGTGCCAAGGTGTCCTTGATGGCTATCTCTAGACCTTCAAGCTCGGGCGTATTACCGCGACGAACTGTGTTCACCTCAAATGCTTCAAGCTCAGAAATTCGATCTTGGAGTCGATCGATTCCTCGCTCAATATTTTGACGGGACGGTTGAGGCTTTACAGCGGTTGGCATCGCTGGGGGCTTAGCTCGAGCCATCGAGGACATACTCCTTTAAGTGGTGAAGGCATTATTCCATAATGGGAAATGTGCCAGCATCCATCAGGCTGTATCCCTGCATGTATCCCTGACCATAAAACCTTGCTGCAAGCCACGGTTTATATGGTGCCCTACAGTCTCCCTCGGGCACCAAAATTAAAAAAGGTCTTGCTTAGCAAGGCCTTTTTTTTCGTCTGTCGGAAAGTGCCGCTGACCATCCGACGAGAACTCACACAGGTTCACCGTATGGAAACGTCACTGGAAACCGTCGCCCTGTTCTCCCTCAAACTCGCCTACGAAGAAGAAGGCCTGAGCCCGATTCTGCGGGATGACATGGTCATGGGCGACTATCAGAAAGACGTGTTCGAATTGTTGGTGCGCCGAGGTGATGTCGAGACGATCCAGTTCAAGATGAACGAGTGCCTGGCGCTGGCGATGGATGCGTTGGGTGGCGTCGAGACACCGTTGGGGCGGGAACTGCACAAGTTGTCGACCGACTTCAGTCAGGCGCAGTCGCTGGATCAGCTGGATCAGCCGCTCCTCGCGCTCAAGGGTTATTTGAAGGACGTTCTGTAATCAGACGTGCGATCTGAAGAAACAGCCCCTCGGACTACTTGCACACCTTTACCACTTGAATGTCGATGGGGAACCCGTCTGCTCCTTCCAGCTTCTTCCATCCCACGTATTGAAAAATCGCGTCACGATCGGTGGTATCGACCCTCTCCACCATGGCTCCGCCCGGCACCGCGACCTCTCTATAGATTGCGCAGTTGCCCTAATCGGGATGGGCGGTGTAGATCACCTAGGATTTGACGTATCGCACGGCTCGGCAATGTCGGCCGCCACGCCAGTCGACCTTGATCATCAATGTCTTCAGATGCGCTTCGCCAGAAATGCCAGGCACGTGTAGTCCATTGCGCAGCTGAAGAAAGTGGCGCGACGCTACTATTTTGCTATCTTGCCATCCACTGCCGGGCGGGGCGCAAAGAACCTGACCGGTACTGACTCAAATGGAAGGATTCGATGGACTTTGCGTTTTGTCTTTTAGCCTGGGCGGCCATGTGGGTGTGGGTCGTCCAGCAGCGTGGTAGCTGGAACCTGTTTCTCGCCAACCTGCTGGGCGCTGTCAGCGGTCTGGTGGTGGGACTGGTGGTCTCGGAGTTTTACATCGGCCTGTTCGGGTCGACCCGGCCACACGTATCCGGGCTGACGGGTACATTGCTGGAAATGATGACAACCGCCGCGGCACTGATCGGCGTGTGGATGCTGGTCGCGCGACGCTCGCAAGTCGAGCCCGTCATTGCGCGGCAGCTTCTGGCAGGCCTTTGTGGCACGGTGGCCGGTATTACAGCCCTGGCGTTTTTTGCACTCAAGTAATCTGTATCGACACGGAGCATGAAGGTTCTCGTGGCACCAGAAATCTATTTTGATATCTTGCCGTCCACCGTCAGGACTCATTCTCCACGACGCACTGTTTTCAGGTTTTTGCAGGTTTAAGGAAAGGATCGAATGGAGTTTCTGCGTTTTCTGGCATTTGTCGCAGCCTGGGGTTTCATGTGGCGCTGGGTGGTAAAAAACCGCGGCAGCTGGAATCTGTTTTACGGCAACCTGGTCGGTGCAGCGGGCGGTTTTATTGTGGCGCTGGTGGTGTTGTCGATCACTTTTTCACTGTTCCCTTCGGCGCATCGTTACGAAGCGGCGCAGACTGAAAACGTGGTGGCGCAGGACGCCGAGCCGACGTCGTTGCTGCCGGAAGCCGAGTCGGCTGCAAGCCCCGCTGCGCTGAAAGACGCGCCAGTGTTTGCCGCTATCGAGCCGGACGACAAACCCTCTCTACCAGATTCGGCATTGCTGCCGAACTACGCCAGTCGGGCGCCGAAGACGATGTCGGTGCAAACCGTGATTGACCGGAGTGACGACCAGGGACGCAAGGCCCTGACAGCCCTGAGCAAAAAACTGCGCAACGACGCGCAGGGCGACAAGTCGATGCTCGCGTATGTCATGTGCAGCCCGTTCGTGACCAGTACCTTGCGCTTCCCCGCTTCTGCGCGGTTTGCCGATAGCAAGAGCCTCACCCCGCAACGATTCAAGGAACAGGTCTACACCTTCAGCAACACCGTCACCGCGCGGAACATGAATGGCGACGACGTCACTTACCGTTTCGACTGCTCCGTGCAAGAACAACCAAGCGTCGACGCGACGCCTGCCGAATGGCGCCTGTTGGCGCTGAAGCTGCAAAAGGTGGACTCTTAAGCCTCGCTTAAGGGTTGAAAGCACAGGCTGAGCTATTATCGCCAGCCTGTACGACCTGAGTTTTGCCCTCCGATGTCTCAAACTTCTGTTGACCTGACTGCGCTGCCTCCGGTGCTGGCCGGCCCCCTGCTGCGACGGCTGGAGCCGACTCGCGTAGTGCTTTGGCTGGTCGGCAGCCGCGAGCTGGCGCTGACCTTGCGCCTGCAAGGCGCAGGAGACATTCCACTGGAGGCCGGGAAGTGCACGGTCATTCCTGTGGGCGCTCATGCATTCATTCACCTGATAGACATCACGCTCGACAGCCCCCTGCCTTTTGATACGCGTGTCGATTACGACTTGCTGATCGATGGCCGACATCCCGTCGCCGACTGGGCGCCGCATCTGTTATACGGCAGCGCCCTGTGCCCGAACCTTGTCGTGCGCTCGCGGATCGATCAACTGCTCCACGGCTCCTGTCGCAAACCGCATCACCCTTCGACTGACGGTCTGCTCTGTGTCGATCAACTGCTGGCGGCTGAAAACGAGCCACAACAACGCCCTGCCTTGCTGATGATGAGCGGCGATCAGATCTACGCCGATGACGTCGCCGGCCCGATGCTGCGGGCGATTCACGCCCTGATCGAGCGACTCGGCCTGTTCGGTGAGCAACTCGAAGGCGCGGTGGTCAGCGACAGCGCTCGACTCTACGAACACCCGGCCAGCTATTACCACCGTGCGGATTTGTTACCGGCGCTCGAGAGCAACGAGACGTTGCGCGAGCGATTTTTCGGCGGTGCGCGCAAGCCGATTTTCACCAGCAGCAGCGCGGACAATCACTTGGTGACGTTCGCTGAAGTCATGGCCATGTACCTGTTGGTGTGGTCGCCGACGCCATGGACGCTGATCGATCCGCAAGTCCCGAATCTGACGCACGAACGCCAGCAGCGCTACGCACTGGAGCAGACCCGGATCGATGCCTTCAAGGCAGGTCTTGGCAACGTCGCCCGAGCATTGGCGCACTTGCCGAGCCTGATGATTTTCGATGATCACGACATCACCGATGACTGGAATCTTTCCGCGCAATGGGAGGAAACCGCCTACAGCCACCCGTTCTCCAAACGCATCATCGGCAACGCGCTGATCGCCTACATGCTGTGTCAGGGCTGGGGCAACAATCCGGATGCATTCAGCACAGTGCTGGAGAAAACCCGTGGCCTGAGCGCCGGCGGTGACGAACGTCATCTCGACGCTCTCGTGCAGGACGAATTGATTGATGAACTGCTGCGCTTCCAACACTGGCATTTCGTGCTGCCGACCAGCCCGGCGCTGGTGGTACTCGACACCCGCACCCGTCGCTGGCGCAGCGAGATGGCGCTCAAGCAACCTTCAGGTCTGCTGGATTGGGAAGCCCTGAGCGAACTGCAACAGGAACTGCTCGATCATCCCTCGGCGATCATCGTCTCACCGGCGCCGATCTTTGGCGTGAAACTGATCGAGACTGTGCAGAAAGTCTTCAGCTGGTGCGGTTACCCCTTGTTGGTGGACGCGGAAAACTGGATGGCCCATCGAGGTGCGGCCCAGGTGATCCTGAATATTTTCCGACACACCCGTACACCCGGCAGCTACGTGGTGCTGTCAGGGGATGTGCATTATTCCTTTGTCTACGAAGTGCTTATCCGACACCGCAAGGCCGGACCGCGAATCTGGCAGATCACCAGCAGCGGCATCAAAAACGAATTCCCGCCCACCCTGCTGGAATGGTTCGACCGCCTCAACCGCTGGCTCTACTCACCCCGTTCGCCGCTGAACTGGCTGACCAAGCGCCGGCGCATGCGCATCGTGCCGTACGTTCCCGAGCATGCCGAAGCCGGTGAACGGCTATGGAATTCGGCGGGGATCGGTCAGGTGTTTTTCAATGAACAAGGGCAGCCCCGAGAGATCATTCAACACAACTCGAACGGCGCGCCGAAGACCCGGATGCAGGCGCCGGATCTGACGGATTATCCTGATTAGGATTGCGGCAATATCCGACAGCAGATTTACCCGGATGAAAAAATGGCTGCCGAAAAAATCGGCAGCAACTTCAGGCGATCTCGTGGCGGTCAGTTTGCCTCAAGCATCCGCCCCACTCCCCTCACAATCATCCCCACCTCCCGCTCATCAATCGTCAACGGCGGCAGCAGCCGGATCGTCTTGCCGCGAGTAACGTTGATCAGCAACGCGTGATCCCGCGCGGCAATCAGGGTCAGGTCGCGGATCGGCTGTTTCAGTTCGATACCGATCATCAATCCCTGTCCACGAATCGCCAGCACATTCGGGTTGTCCGCCAGTTCCGCCCGCAAACGGCTGAGCAAGTGCTCGCCTTGTGTCCGGGCATTCTCCAACAGCCCCTGCTCTTCAATGATGTCGAGCACCGTACAACCCACCCGACAGGCCAGCGGATTGCCGCCGAAGGTGCTGCCATGGCTGCCCGGCGTGAACAGTTCCGCCGCCCGGCCCTGTGCCAGGCAGGCACCGATCGGCACACCATTGCCCAGGCCCTTGGCGAGGGTCATGACATCCGGAACGATGCCTTCGTGCTGAAACGCAAACCACCGCCCGGTGCGGCCGATGCCGGTCTGGATCTCGTCGAGCATCAACAGCCAGGCGTGGCGATTGCATTGTTCGCGCAGGGCTTTCAGGTAACCCGGCGGCGCCATCTGCACACCGCTTTCGCCCTGGATCGGCTCGACCAGAATCGCCACGATCCGCTCGCCATGTTTTTGCTGCACCTGCTTCAGCGCTTCAAGATCACCAAATGGCACTTTGACGAAATCCCCCGGCAGCTCGTTGAATCCCAAGCGCACCGCCGGGCCATCGCTGGCGGACAAGGTGCCGAGAGTGCGGCCATGAAACGCATTGGCCATGACCACCACCAGCGGCTGTTCGATCCCTTTGCGCCAACCGTGCAGCCGCGCCAGTTTCAGCGCGGTTTCATTGGCCTCGGCGCCGGAATTGTTGAAGAACGCCCGCTCCATCCCCGACAGCTGCGTCAGCTTGCGCGCCAACTGCTGCTGCCAATCGATGCTGTAGAGGTTGGAGGTGTGCAGCAGCAATCCCGCCTGCTCGCTGATCGCCGAAACAATCCGCGGATGCGAGTGGCCGACATTGGTCACCGCCACTCCTGCGACGGCATCGAGGTATTCACGACCGGCCTGATCCCACAGTCGAGTGCCCAGACCCTTGGTGAAACTCAGGGCCAATGGTTGGTACGTGTTCATCAGGGCGGCGGCGGTCATGACTTCAAACTCCAGTGAAGGTCGGTGTGCTTGCAGTATGGTTAGCCACCAGAACTGGATAAACTCGGCAAAACTTCAATCATTTAAAAGCAGGGCTTGATAATGGATCTGTTCCAGTCGATGAGCGTCTACGTCAAGGTTGTGGAAACCGGCAGCATGACGGCGGCCGCCCTGCAATGCGAAATGTCCACGACCATGGTCGGCAATCACCTGCGGGCATTGGAACAGCGCCTTGGCGTGCAACTCCTGCAACGCACCACACGCCGTCAGCGGCTGACCGAATTCGGCACGGTCTATTACCAGCGCTGTCTGGAAGTGCTGGGCCTGGTGCAAGACTCCGAACGACTCGCCGAGCAAACCCTGGATGAGCCGCGCGGCTTGCTGCGCATCACCGCGCCGTTAACCTTTGGTGTCGAACGCCTGGCTCCGGCGCTCAGCGAATTTTCCCTGCAGTATCCGCAAGTCAGAATGGATGTCGTGCTGACCAACAGCCGCCCGGATCTGCTGGAAAGTGGTCTCGATGTCGCGTTCCGCCTCGGCCATTTCGAGCAATCGAACCTGATCGCCCGCCCATTGATCGACTACACCCTGACCGTCTGCGCCTCCCCGGAATACGTGGCCCGGCGCGGCATGCCCCTGACACCTGAAGACCTGCAACAACACGATTGCCTGTCATTCGCCTACCCCGCCGGCGATGACTGGCAATCGGTGGAAAAACGCTGGCGATTGAGTGGTCCGGAGGGTGAAATCATGATCGACGTCAGCGGGCCGATGCTGATGAATACCTCCGCCGGTTTGCATCAGGCTGCCCGCACCGGCATGGGTATCGTGATGTTGCCCGATGCACTGGTGGAACAGGATCTGCGCGACGGCAAACTGGTCACGGTGATTCCCGACTACCAGCCACCGAGCCGCCCATTGCACCTGCTTTATGCACAGGATCGCTATCGTTTGCCGAAACTGCGGCGCTTCGTCGAGTTTGCGATGCGGACATGGGGAAAAAACTGACTACGCTTGGCATCGGTTCAATTGCATTCATCCACTCATCAAGGACTCGATCACCCAATGGAAAACGCTCTGACGGTACGCGATCTTTTACCCGCCTGGGGTTTGAAGCCTCAGTGATTGCGATGGAACGTTCTCTGTGTTTAAACACTCAGCAAACTTGAATGCCATTTCCGAGATGTGTGTAGGAACCGTCTAGACCAGCACTTTCAGTCTTCACGATTACACTGGGCTTGATACAATCCGCCGCTTTTCTGAAAGCACGGACACATTCCAGGCCCTTCATGACCTTCAGCTCCCCAAAATTCTTCCTGATCTACCTTCCCATTGTCTTTTTTGTGTACTTTTTCCTGAATCGCAAACGACTGATCACGGCTGGAAAAGTCTGGCTTGTCATTGCCAGCCTGATCTTTTACGGGCACTGGAGCGTCGCGTATATTCCTTTGCTCGGGCTCTCCATTGGATTCAATTTCATTGTGGGAAAAAGCCTTGCGACCTCCAACCGACCTGTGACGTCTTGCCTATCTAAAAAAGCCATTCTCGTTATTGGAATCGTCACGAATCTGGCCTTGCTTGGATACTTCAAATACGCCAATTTCCTTGTCGACAACATAAACTCGGCTCTTGGTACAGACCTGTTTTTTGTCCAGGTCGTTCTGCCTTTGGGCATCAGCTTCTACACTTTTACGCAGATCGCCTTTCTGGTGGACTGCTACAAGAACCTCGCGAAAGAGTACAGCTTCGTAAACTATGCGTTGTTTGTAACGTTCTTTCCTCACTTGATCGCCGGGCCGATTCTTCACCATAAAGAAATGATGAGCCAGTTTCAGTCGCGCTGGACGCTCGCCGTTCGCCACAGAAACATAATGATGGGGCTGTTTATTTCCAGCATCGGTCTTTTCAAGAAAGTCGTGCTTGCCGATACATTCGCCATCTGGGCGGATGCCGGCTTCGCACAAGGTGCCAGCCATGATTTTTTCAGCGCCTGGGCGACCAGCCTTTCCTATACCTTTCAACTCTATTTTGACTTCAGTGGTTATTGCGACATGGCAATAGGTGCAGCGCTGTTGTTCAACATCTGGCTGCCAGTCAACTTCAACTCACCTTACAAGTCGCTGGACATCCAGGACTTCTGGCGGCGTTGGCACATGACGTTGAGCCGCTATCTTCGCGATTACCTATACATACCGCTAGGCGGTAACAGAGGGGGTCGGCAGCGCTTGTATTTCAATTTGATGATTACTTTCGTTCTCGGTGGACTCTGGCATGGCGCGAGCTGGATGTTCATCATTTGGGGAGCATTACACGGCGGCGCCATCGTCATGCATCGGATCTGGAAACAATGGGGCATGTCGCTGCCCGATCCTGTCGCATGGATTGTTACCTTCATGTTCGTGAACATCACATGGGTATTCTTCAGAGCCGATACCGTTGACGATGCCCTGCGCATACTTCGTGGGCTGGTAGATTTCGACTCAATCCATCAACTCGCCGTCAATAGCGTGCCGACCGCCAATCTTGCATGGGGAGGGATTTTTTCCGACCGTTTGCTAGAGATCCTTCCCGCAGGCCTGGTCGCCAACCTTGCACCCACATTGATGATCGCGATCGCCCTGCTGATCATTCGCCAGAAGAATGCTTTCGAACTCACCGTTCGCAGCGACTTCGGGCATGCGAAGGCGCTCGCAATGTCCACACTGTTTTGCCTCGCGCTGTACACCGGCGTGCAAAGCAAAAGCCCCGTTTTCCTCTACTTCAATTTCTGAGGATGCCGCCAATGAAAAAGAAATTGTATGCGGCACTCACTCTGACAGTGCTGATCATGAGCGTTGTACCGGCGATCAATCTTAAACAGGTGTTCACGGCACAGAGCGACGTGAAATGGTGGAAATCAAAGGTGTTGTACAACATGGATTCATTTCATGCTGTCATCAGCGAATGGATCTACCCCATCGGGCTGTCCATCAGTCCGGGGAAAGTCATCATCGGCAAGGATGGCTGGCTGTTTCTCGGTGACGACTACGCCAATACGATTTCATCGAAACGTATGGGTATGAACCAGGAAGATACTCGGACAGTCGAGAAAGTCGCCCGGTCCGTAGAGGCCTGGAGTCAATGGTTGAACAACAAAGGCGTGGTCGCCTTTCGTATTGTCGTAGGCCCGGACAAGGACTCCGTATATCCGGAACACCTCCCGGACTGGTCGTCGCACGCCCCTGCCAGGCCAACCGATGTGCTGCTGCGTTACGTGCGAGATGATATTTATGTCGATCCGACAAAGGCGTTGCTCAAGGCCAAAGAACAATTTCTCCATCCGCTCTACTACAAGACCGATACACACTGGAACAACGCAGGTGCATGGATCGCCTTCGATGAGTTGCGCAAAAGCCTTTCGAAAAGCCAGGCTCGGTTGATATGGCCGCAGGCTCGGGAACCCTTGATTCTGAAAACTCACGAACGCCTTGGTGGTGACCTGGCCCAGTTTCTGAGGATTCAAGCGTCGCTGACCGACCATGAGACCGTGCTCAATTTCCCTGACGAATACGCACTAACGGTCGAACACCAGGACTTCAACTCCGGTGACATCACATTCGCGGGTCAAAACATCGGTGTCGCGTCTCCGGCGTCACCTCTTTTGGTCAAATCGCCACACGCCCTGAATGCGAAAAAAGTACTTTGGTTACGTGATTCGTTTGGCATGTCAATGTCTCCCTTGATGTCGGCCACCTTTACCGAAACATTGCATGTGTATTATCTGCCGCTCAAACCTGAGGGGCTCGTCTCACTCATTGAACGATTCCAACCGGACTATGTGTTCATCACGAGTGTCGAACGAGATATTCGCAGCGACTTTTTCCAATCAGGACCACCCATCGCCGACGTTGAAGCCGCAGTGATCAATTAGCCAAACAGGAAGGTGCTTTTGCCTTGAGTTCGATAACGACTATGCTCGTTTATCTCTTTCCAGCATGGATGCTGCACGATGCTAACGATTCTGCAAAACACCCCGATACGGGCGTACGTGATTTTTCTGTTGCTGGTTTATTTCGGGATCAAGGCATTTTCTCCCCGCCGTGAAAGCCGTCTCTCGATGCTCATCACACCACCCGCATTTTTGGCGTGGTCGTTGTACTCCGTGAACTTGACGATTGACCCGGTCCTCTTCCTTGGCTGCTGGTTCAGCGCGCTGTTGCTGGGTGGTCTCGCGGCCTGGCTGGTGTTTTCCCGCAAGGGCGTGGTACTCGACGACTCCGCGACCGGGCTGATCATGCCAGGCACCGTGAAAATCCTGATCATGCTCCTGATGTTTTTTTCAGCGAACTTCTACTTCGGATATCAACAGGACGTAAATCCGGAGTTTTCTGCTTCTGCGGATATGCTCCTGCTCAAGTCCACGGTATCGGGTTTCATGTGCGGCCTGATCAGTACCCGTTCGCTGAAGCTCTACTGGACACTGCGAACCCTCGCCGCCCGACAGTCGCCAGTGACCGCACAATAACCAGTGATCACGACCCGCTTTTCACCAGCACCGGCTTCTCCTGATAACGTTCGGCGAACAGTTGCTTCAACTGCGCCACTTTCGGCAGGTCGTTGATCACGATGTATGGATAGGTCGGGTGTTCGGTCAGGAAGTCCTGGTGATAATCCTCCGCCGGGTAGAAGCCGTTGTAGGTTTCCAGTTTGGTCACGATGGGTTTGCTGTAGGCATGCGCCGCATCGAGTTGAGCGATATAGGCCTGGGCCACTCGTTGCTGATCGGCATTGACCGGGAACAGTGCCGATCGATATTGCGTGCCGCTGTCCGGCCCCTGACGATTGAGTTCGGTCGGGTTGTGGGCCACCGAGAAGTAGATCTGCAACAGGCTGCCGTAGCTGACTTGAGTTGGATCGAAGGTAACCTGCACCGACTCGGCATGCCCGGTGTCGCCCTCGCTGACTCGTTCATATTCCGCCGTGTCGGCCGCGCCGCCAGCGTATCCGGAAACGGCTTTCTGCACGCCTTTGACGTGCTGGAAAACACCCTGCACACCCCAGAAACAGCCGCCAGCGAACACTGCCGTCTCGCTGTGTGCCTGGGTGTTCTCATCAAGAGCCGGCGGCGCAATGGCCACACCCTCCTCGGCGCCGAAAGAAAATGCCGAGCATTGACCGATCACCCCGGCCGCTGCGACGCCCAGCAACAGACGACGCCAGATAATTCGAGTTTTCATGTCGCGCACTCCTGATCAGCCGAAGGTAAAGGCGTAGGCCGACACGCCCGGATCGAGAAACTCGATACTGAAGGTTCGATCCTTCACCCCATCGTTTTGCCGCACCAATTGATACAAACGCTGCTCGGTTACCCGACCACTGCCGTCAGGCGCCACATCGACTCCGTGGGCATCGCCGGGTGCCTGACCATCGATGGTCACCTTGAAACGCACCGGTTTACCGTCCGTACCCGGCCCCAGCACCAGATGCAGGTCACGGGCATGGAACCGGTAAACGATACGACTGGCTGGCGCACTGGCGGTGGCGCGCTCGGCACCGACCGCCCATTGCCCGCCCAGACTCCAGTCATTCAGGGCCAGGTTGGTCGGCGTCGTGTAAGCCGCCACCTTGTCAGGCACGAGGCTGGTCTCCGGTACGAAATGTTCCGCGCGCTGGTAGCCGACGTAGGTTTCCGGCGACAGCACCTGATTCATGTCCGGCGCCATCTGCACGCCTTGTGCATCGGCATTGATCAAACCGTCGGCGACGGTTTTCGCACCGGCCTCACGCAGCAGTTGCTGGATGACGCGTTCCGATTCGGCGTAGTCTCCTTCGCCAAAGTGGTGGTAACGAATGCGCCCCTGTGCGTCGGCAAAGTAATGCGCCGGCCAGTATTCATTGCTGAAAGCACGCCAGATCCTGTAGTCGTTATCGACGGCAACCGGGTAGTTGATACCCAGTTCCTTCATGGCTTTGGTGACGTTGCCTACGTCACGCTCGAAGGCGAATTCCGGTGCGTGCACGCCGATCACCACCAGGCCCTGATCCTTGTACTTCTTGGCCCAGGCTTTGACATAAGGCAGCGTGCGCAGGCAGTTGATGCAGGAGTAGGTCCAGAAATCCACCAGCACCACTTTGCCCTTCAATGCCTGTGCATCCAGGGGGGCGGAGTTAAGCCATTGCACGGCGCCATCGAGCGGCGGCAGCTGACCTTCGACCGGCAAAGAGCCCGGCGCCTTGGCAGCCATTTTCATCGCGCCACCGGCGGCCATCATGCTGCTGTTCGCCGCATCATCCGCAGCGGGAATCTGCGCCATCATCGTGCCGTTGCTTTGAGGGGATTTTCCCGCGAGCTTGCCGACCAGTGCCTGTTCCAGACCGCCGGTGGAGGCCGTCGAGACCCGTGCCAGAATCCCGGTATCGAGGCCCAGCGCGATGGCGGCCACACCGGCCAGCATCGCAGCGCCGAGCCCGCGGCGGATCCACTCGCCAGTGCCGATCGAACGCTTCATCAGCGCAAAAACCTTACCGCCCAGCAGCAGCGCCGCAGCCAGCGACGTAGCCGCGCCCGCCGCGTAGGCGAGCAACAACAGCGTGGTGGCGATGCTTGCCCCTTGCAGTGCGGCTCCGGTCAGAATCAAGCCGAGGATTGGCCCGGCGCACGGTGCCCAGAGCAGCCCGGTGGCGACACCGATCAGAAACGACGCGCCGGGACGCGGACGATTGTCCCGGCCGGCGGCCTCCGACAGGCGACTGCCGGCGGACACCAGCGGCCGGGTCAGACGCTCGGCCAGATGCGGCAGCAGCAAGGTCAGCCCGAACAGTGCAACGAACAGCAACGCGAGCCAGCGACCGTACTGATTGACTTGCACCACCCAACCGCCGCCCACCGCCGCCAGTGTCGCAACGAGGGCGAAGGTCAGAGCCATCCCGGCCAGCAGCGGCAAGCCACTCTTGATAAACGGCTGCCCGGTGCGAGCGAAGACAAAAGGCAGAACAGGCAGGATGCACGGGCTGACGATCGTCAGCACACCGCCGAGATAAGCGAGAACCAAGAGCCACATGGTGTCGTCCTGTAGTGAGTGAAGATTGCAGGCGGGCCATGACTCAAACCGCCACGGGTTTGAAGGTCATGGCCAGGCCGTTCATGCAGTAGCGCAGGCCGGTGGGCTTTGGCCCGTCGTCAAAGACATGTCCCAGGTGACCACCGCAGCGCCGGCAATGGACCTCCTCGCGGGTCATGCCGAAGGAGCGGTCCTGGCGGGTGGCCACGGCGTGTTCCAGCGGCGCCCAGAAGCTCGGCCAGCCGGTGCGGCTGTCGAACTTGGTGTCCGACGGGAACAGCGCCAGATCGCACCCGGCACAGGCAAACGTGCCGGCCCGATGCTCGTTGTTCAGTGGGCTGCTGTAGGCCCGTTCCGTGCCTTCCTTGCGCAGCACGTCGTATTGCTCGTCGGTGAGCAGTGCATGCCACTCGCTGTCACTGTGGGTCACTTCGAAAGCTTCGTCGGCAAGCGCCTCACTCACCAGCGCGGAGCCCGTGGATAATTTTGGCAATACACCCGTCAGTAACGCTGCAAGCCCCAGCCCGCCGCCTGTTGCGAGAATCTGTCGCCGTGAAAACATGGCCGTCTCCCAAAATTCCAGATGCCTGTCGTGGAACACAGCCTAGGCTTGGGTTGATCGCCAAATCCTCACGGGAAGTTAAACAATTCGTGATAACTCGCCCCGAGGAAAACCCGCACAATGCGCACATTGCGCCGAAGGATTGAGCTTCATGGAACAGACCAAACGCGTCCTGGTGGTCGAGGACGACCTGCACATCGCTGACCTCATTTGCCTGCATCTGCGGGACGAACAATTCGAGGTGGTGCACAGCGCCGATGGCGACGAAGGCATGCGCCTGCTGCAACAAGGCCACTGGGATGCGCTCATCCTCGATCTCATGCTGCCCGGCGTCGATGGCCTGGAAATCTGCCGCCGCGCCCGGGCCATGGCCCGCTATACGCCGATCATCATCACCAGCGCCCGCTCCAGCGAACTGCACCGCATTCTTGGCCTCGAACTGGGCGCCGACGATTACCTCGCCAAACCGTTTTCGATGCTCGAACTCGTCGCCCGGGTCAAGGCACTGCTGCGTCGGGTGGACGCCATGGCGCGCAACCTGAAGATGGACGCCGGCAGCCTGAGCCTCGATGGCCTGACCATCGACCCGATCACCCGTGACGTTGCCCTCAACGGCCAGCGTCTTGATCTCACGCCTCGGGAGTTCGACCTGCTGTATTTCTTCGCCCGCCAGCCGGGCAAGGTGTTCTCGCGCATGGATCTGCTCAACGCAGTCTGGGGCTACAGCCACGAAGGTTACGAACACACGGTCAACACCCACATCAATCGCCTGCGGGCGAAGATCGAGGCCGATCCGGCACAACCGGTGCGCATCCTTACGGTGTGGGGCCGTGGCTACAAATTCGGCACGAGCGCAGAGCAACCATGAAACTGACCCTGACGCAGCGCCTGTCTCTGGTATTCGCCGTGTTGCTGCTGGCGTGCTGCGGCACGTCCGCGTGGCTGCAGGTGCGCTCCAGCCAGATGCATGAACTGGAGGTGGTGCAGGGCCTGTCCCGGGATCTGGCGCAGCACATCGCCCACGACACGGTGCTGATGGACAGCAACGGCCTGATGCCTGGCGCGGTGCGCGAACTGTTCAGCCAGTTAATGCTGGTCAACCCGAGTGTCGAGGTGTACCTGCTCGACACCGAAGGGCGGATCGTTGGCAATGCGGCGCCGGAAGGACGCCTGCGTCGGCAGACTGTCGATCTCGCGCCGATTCAGCGATTGCTCAACGATCAGCCATTGCCGATCCTTGGTGATGACCCGCGCAGCCTCGACGGCCGCAAGGTCTTCAGCGCCGCCCCGTTGCAGGTCAACGGCAAGCCGGCCGGGTATCTTTACGTGGTGTTGCTCAGTGAAGCCCATGATCGCTTTGCCGAACGTGGCGCCACCAGCGCGGCGCTGAATACGGCGTTGCTGTCCATCGGTCTGGTGGCGTTCCTGTGTCTGATTGCCGGTCTGACGGCATTCAACCTGATCACCCGACCGCTGCGACGATTGACCGAAACCGTGAGCCAGTTCGACATCGACGGTGCGCCGCAAACGCTTCCTGTCACTCCGAACGCTGTGGACAAGTTCGCCGATCCGGATGAAATCGCCGTACTCGACGCGGCGTTCCGACAAATGCAAAACCGCCTCGGTGAACAGTGGCGCTCATTGACCCGCCAGGATCAGGAACGCCGGGAACTGGTGGCGAACATTTCCCATGACCTGCGCACACCACTGGCTTCGCTGCACGGTTATCTGGAAACCCTGTCGCTCAAGGACGCCACACTGTCTCCCGAAGAACGCCGCCGCTATCTGGGGATTGCCCTGGACCAGAGCCGCAAGGTCGGCGGACTCGCGCAGTCTTTGCTGGAACTGGTGCGCCTCGAACACGGTTTTGTGCAGCCGATACTGGAGAAGTTTTCCCTGACCGACCTGGTGCAGGACATCTTCCAGAAATTCGAACTCGGGGCCGAAGCCCGGAACGTCGAGCTCAAGGCCCGTTTCAGCGCCAACCTGCCGGCCGTCTGCGCCGACCTCGGGCTGATCGAACGAGTGCTGACCAATCTGGTGGACAACGCCCTGCGTCACACACCGCAAGGCGGCGAAATCGAACTCGGCCTGATGTCACGTGGCCAATTGGTCGAGGTGACCGTAAGCGACTCCGGGCCCGGTATCGCTGCCGAACTGCGCGAAGGCTTGTTCCTGCGTCCCTTCAATATCGGCGGCGCGCGACGGGATGGCGGGCTGGGTCTGAGGATCGTGCACCGGATCCTGCAACTGCATGGACGCGAGATCCGCTTGCTGGATGTCGCCGGGCGCGGGGCGACTTTTCAATTCTCGCTGCCGGTGGATCAACAGGACGCCGAGCGGTGGATCGTCCGCTCGATGAACCTGAATACGCCAGGCAAATGATCTCCATCGGGCCGTTGCTCCGTGACAACACCGCCCCGCTCCCCTAAATTAGTCGGCCTGAAAAAGCCCCCCATGCTTTCTCGTCTTATCCCAAGTTAAAAGTAGTGAAATTTCAATGTCCGATTTCAACACCGCTGAATCCGTAGTCACCCTGTCGTCCAAAGCGGAATACGAAAACTCCATCAATCTTTCACAACACATTCCACAAGCGAAGATCATCAGCGAGATGGTGCTCGACGCGTTCCAGTCGACCCGCGAGAGCGAGCAGATCCGCGAACTGCGCGCCGCGATCCGTCAGGCTCACGATCGCTTCGATGACGATCAGGCCTACGAGCTGATGGGCCAGCTCAAGCGCCTGAAGGACGCCGAGGCAGCCGACATTGCGGCGCTCGAAGACCTGAGCAGCAAGTTCCCGATCAGCCGCATCCTGTCCAGCTTCAAGGACGACCCGGCGTTCCAGGAAATCGTCTACGGCCTGGCTCTCAAGGTGCTGAACCAGACCCATCAGGCCATCAGCAACCCGGGCGGCGGCAAGAGCAAGGCTGCCCGTGCCAAGAAAGATGTCGAAGTGTTCAGCATCAGCAAGGACGGCATCAGCGTGACCCTGCCCCTGCGCACGCCGCGTTCGCGCCTGAGCGTGGATCGTGAAGCGCTGGAGTTCCTCGGCTTCACCTTCGTCGGGGAAGGCGAAGAAGCAGAAATCGAAGGCGAGACCTTCGTCGACAACGCCGGCACCGAACACGCGATCAACCGCAAGAACATCATCACGGCCCTGCAACAGCAGACCGCGTTCGACGGTTACAGCATCGCTGCCCAGTAACACGGCGACCGCAAAAAAAAGCCCCACGCTGTCCGGCAGCGTGGGGCTTTTGGTTTTTACGACGGGCAATCGTCAGAGCTGTGGATAAATCCGCTCGTACAATCGCACATCCGACGGGCAATCGATTTCGCCCCAGGGTTCATGGGTCGGCACTCCCTGAACCCGGATACCCGCTTCGATTGCCAGAGAAAACAACGAGGTCATGTCCACCTGATCGCGCTGTTCGGTACTCAGATCCGCCAATTGTTCATTCAATCCGCGCCAGCCCGCCGGGGTCAGCTTGAACAAGCCCATGTACTGCCCCTGAATCTGCTCCAGCGACTGCGCGCGATGGCCGATCTCGCAGATCTGTCCGTTATCGATGACAAAGCGCTCCATATCGTCCAGCGGCTGCTCGAAGCGTTGCTGCCAGAGCTCGACTGCGCGTGGGTCATAGCCCAGAACGATATCGCCCTGCGCTTGCGTCAGATTACGCACCAGAGCCGGCGAGTAGAAAATGTCGCCATAACTCACCACACACGGTTCGTCGTCGAGCCACGCTTGCGCCGCACTCAAGGACTGGCGAATACCGGTGGTACTCCACAACGGGTTGATGAACAGCCGATCAGCGTAGGCGGCAAGCATGTCGCTGCGATAACCGGCGACAATGCCGATTTCGCTGATACCGCCGGCGCGCAACGTGTTGACCGTGCGCTCGATCAACGGGATCGCATTAAACTCGACCAGCGCCTTGGGCCGTTGATCGGTCAGCGATCCCAGTCGGCTGCCGCGCCCTGCCGCAAGAATGATTGCCTTCATGGTGAAACTCCAAAAACCTGGCGGACCAGCGAAAGGTCGGCACTGTCAAAGGGGGAATTGCGCTCGGGATGCCACATCACCGCGCGGTGGCGGGCGTCCGGATGGCTGACCGCTTCAATCACGCCATCGGCGCTCTCTGCCTCGATTTCATAGCCCAACGGAACGGAACGGAACCCGTAGTCGTGGAACGAATTGACACGTCGGGGCGCACCGCGATACCGGATGTCGTGACTGCCGACATGATCTGTGACCGGTGCAAGTGCGGCGCCAGCCCGCGTGAGCATGACCTGCATGCCGCGACACACCCCCAGCACCGGCAATCGCCGTCGTTGCGCCCAATCCAGCAGCAGCGCTTCAGTCTCATCGCGCAGATCGGCGCTGCCGGTCAGAGCCTGACAGCTTCCACCTCCGGTCAGCAGCACCCCGTCAGGCTCGAATCGCTCCAGCAATTGCCGACTGACGACGGGATCGTTCGGCAGGTACAACGGCAGCACTGCGCATTGCGTCAGAAACGCCGTCCAGCGCTGGTCGATCGCATCGCGCCACTCCTGGCGCGCGGTATCGAACAGACGCAGCATGGTCACCGCGATCAACGTCACGACAGCACCTGAATCCGCCGCTCGGCGCAATCGAGGATCAACCGTTTGCTGTTCAGCAAGCTGCGAAACTTCACGTCACCGACGCCGATGGCGGCGGGAATCGCAAACTCCCTGGCGCGGATCGACATGTGCGAGTTTTCCCCACCATAGGCGGTGATGAAGCCGGCGATGCGGTGGGTGAAAATCCAGTCGAATCCGGGATCGGCGTTTTCGATCAGGACAATGCAGCCCTCGATATCGCGCTTGCCGATGTCTTCCGCACGCAACACCGCGACCGGCGCCTGCGTCGAACTGCGGGTGATGAAGTTGGGGTTGCACGATTCGATGGCGTGAGCCAGCAAATCCTGCGGTTTGCAGACGATCACCGGGGTGCGAATGTTCTGCGTCTGTTGCCAGCGCGTGCGGTTACTGGCGATCTTGTCGCGAATCGAGTCCAGTCGCACCTCTTCCAGGTTGCCGACAAAATCGCCAAGCCTGGCGAAGCTCAGTTCATCGAGACTCAATTCATGCTCGCGCCCCCAGCCTGCCAGCGCCTTGAGCGCCTGGGATACGAACGCGCCATACAAGTATTTGACCTTCTCGCGCGCCGCCACGGCGGCATCGAGGAACTTGAAAAACTGCTCCGCCGACACCCGGAACCGGCACTCGTCGAACGCCTGCTGCACCGCCAGGCGGATCTCGCCACTGATCACCCTTGGCCCTTCGTCACGCTGGGCCCGTTGCGGCGGCGTGCTCCAGTCGAAATACGCTTGCGGACTTTCGTCATAACGCGCCACACGCACGTCATAAGTGCCAGGCCGCACATGACCATGCAGGCGCAGGAACGCTTCTTTGTGCAGGATGCGGAAGTCGTCGGCCATCTTGCGCCCGACCGTGTGCACGCCACCGATCATCCAGTCGGTGAAACCCGCCGGAATGCGCTGCTGGTTTTCCAGCGACTTGATCACCGCTGTCGCCACGAACGCTGCCCGGGCGACCCCGGAAAACACTTCGCCCACGACCTTCGCATCGGCGAGTGCGTGACGCAGACGATGCAACGGATCGACGTTCTCAGGGTCGCGATCCAGGCGCTCTACCTTCTGTTCGATACGCGGCAGTCGTGTCAGATCCGAAAAGAACGGGCCATCGGCACTGATGATATGTTCGGTGACGCTTTTCAGTTCGGCCAGATAGAGTGCGCGCTGCCCGGCATTGAGCCCCTTGAAGGCCGGGATCGACTCGGCGGGCATCGCAGCCAGTTGCGGTGTGAAACAGGTGGGAATGATCGAGAACTCGATCTTGTCGTGCAACGACTGATGCGCCCCCAGATGTTCACAACATTGGGTGACCACCGAGTTGACGATCGACAGCGGCAAACTCGCAGGGATGAACGACTCCACGCTGTAGGGAATGCAGATATAGGGTGAGCCGCTGAACTGATACATCAGCGGCTTGTTGCGCATGTCACGGTAGCCATAGCGGAACCGGGCCGATGCCCAGTTCACGTCGGTGATCAGTTCCTTGTACAGCGAGTAGGCCAAGGGACGTGGCTTGACCCCAATCATCTCGGCCGGGTTCCAGTCCGGCATCAGCCCCAGAAAGGCATGCACGCCGAGTTCGGGCTGACGGGTTTTGCGGGCCAGTCCTTCGAGTAGCACCACTTCCGAGTCGAGTACCGCCTGTAACCCGATGTCCGCCCGCGCATCGATGTTGTCGATGCCTTGTCCGGTCATCGGTCGCACTTGAAACAGCAGCGGCCCGTCTTCGGTAATGGCGAACTCGATGTCCAGCGCATCGCGTTCGGTGAGTTGTTCGACTTCGGCCAGCAAGGCAAACAGCCCCTTGAGCGCTGCCGGTTCTGCAGCGGTCTGGGACTTGATCGCAACAAATGAATGAACGGTGCCGGTGCCGGCCGTCACGCCATCGGTTCCGTGACCGGGCACATAGTCGACCACGTAATACGGCAGGCCGGATTCCGGATCGCGGGTCATCGCCACGCCCGAAGCCAGCACCCCGGTCGCCATGCTTTGAATCAGCACTTCATCGAAGTCACGCGCCTGCCCATAAGAAGCGATCACTTGCTCGATGGCCTGCTGCAGCGCCGGCGCGCCGCAGACATTACCGACCGAGTCGTACATCCCGGCGCCCGAGGTGCCATCCTGATCTTCGGTCAGACTGCTCGAACGCACGATCAAAGGCTGATCACCGAAGCGCCCGACACAGTAATCCAGAATCGCCTGGGGTTTATTGCGCCAGTTTCCCACAGTGAACCGGTGCAGAGGCAGCACACGACCGTTCTGCAGAAACGGGGCAAGGCTTTCCAGTGTTCCGGCCTTACCGGAAAACTCGAAGGGACTGACTAAAGTCATCGACTGCATGTCGTCTTCCATTGAGAGAGGTCATTACATTCCGTTGTGAGCCGTGACGGCCACCGGGAGCCGGGTACAACGACGATTTACAACAACTCGGGGCCGGTGTATTTCGCCAGTTCGTTGCCGTACAACAGCGACAGTTCGGCCAGGAACTCATTGCCTTTTTTCGCTGCGGCATACGGACAGCTGTCGAGCACGATCACATGGCCGATAGTGCCGATGTTGCCGCTGTAGACACTCACCTGCTGGCCAGGAACCACGTGCGCCGTGCAGAACTCGATGGCGTACTTGTCCAGAAGCGGCTGCAACAGACTTGGGTCGTAGCTTTCGCAAATGCTGCCGCCATGACGCGAAGCGACCGTCACCACGGTGCCGGCGGTTTCGATCAGCGAATCGTCGATCTTGATGGTCTCGCCCAGGTGCAGGCGAATGAGCATTTCGAAGGGATCGATACCGGTCAGCATCCGGTACATCTGCGGAGCAACGCTGCCCATCATGCGGGCATTGATTTCCACCAGGCACGGACCTTTTTCGTCACGCAGCAGCTCGACGTGATACAGACCGATATCGAGTTTCAGCGCACTGAAAACATCCTGTACGTATGCCTTGATTTCATCACGCGCGGCATTGTCCAGACCCGACGGCATGGTCGCGGTCATTTCGAGGATTTCGTTGTACTCGGCGCGGAAACGGATGGTCGTCGCATAGCACGACACCACGCCCTTTTGCACGATCACTTCGGCCGAATGCAGCGTGCCTTTGACGTATTCCTCGATCAGGTATTCACGGCTGACCAGTCCATCGATCATCGGGTCCGATTCGGAACGGGCCTGGCGGATGTTCTCGACGAAACCGTCGAAATCCTGCCGAGTAAAACAGATCGCGGAAAACTGCTTGGAGAAACCACGGGTAGGCTTGACCACGAACGGCAGTGCCAGTCGTGGCGCGACACCTTCAGCCAGCTGGCTTTCAGTGAGTACCTGGAAATCAGGTGAGCGAACATTATTGGCTCGCAGCGTTTCGCGCAGACGACTTTTATAGACCGCACCGCACAGATGCTCGTGGCTTGGATAACGGGTACCCAGCCACTCCGACTCTCTGGCCACTGCCACAATGGCGGCTTCAGATGTGGTGATCAGCGCATCGATCTTGCGGGCTTCGTTGAGCTTGACCAGCAGGTCGTGGAATTCGCTACCTTCCAGCGATCCGACCCGAATGTATTCATCGACATGCTTGAGGTACGGTTCGATCTTCGATTGATCACCCTTGACCGAGATGGTCAGGAACGACATGTCGCGCTGGTGAATGAAGGTCACGTAACAACCCAGACGCTTGGCCGCTTCAAAGGCCAGCAGGCCACTGACCGTGCTGTCGACCAAAACAACGTGTTTCATAAGGAACGCTCCATGTAGTTATGCGTTGTGCAGGAGAAAACTGCTCAGAGAAAACACCACCGCGATGAACGTCACCGTAGGAACCGCCTTGAATTTCGGCAGTTTCAGGCTGGTGACTTGCAATACGGCAATCAGAAAGGTCAGCCACAGAACGCTGTGTTCCGAAGCCTTGCCAGCGGCGACAGCCTGGAACGCGAGCGCGAACAGCAGGCCGGAATAAGTGGTTGGCAATCCGCGATAACCGACCGGGGCATTCGGGTCGTTGATGGCGAACACCGCCAGGCGTAGAACACCCGATAGCACCAGCGCAGCAGCGGCCGACACCCCGGGCAAGGAAGGCGACAGCAGAATCAGGATCAGCGCCGGCGCAACGCTGAAGTTCAACAGGTCGGCAAAGCTGTCCAGGTGTTTACCGAAGGCACGACGGGGAGCATCAGCGGCCAGCCAGGTTCTGGCGATGTGACCATCAACGAAATCCAGAATGGCCGCCAGGCATATGATGCTCGCGGCCCAGGACAGACTTCCCCGGTAGGCGGTCACGACCGCAGCGAAGGACAACAATATATTTATTGTTGTCACCCAGTTAGCGAGGTCGAGAAAACGGACGAACGGAAACACCGGCACAATAATGCGCATGACTCATGACTTCCTTGTCTTATTTGATTTGATTAAACGACTTGCTCGGCGGCTCTTGTACCGAACGACAATAACTTTATAGCGAGCAAGTAAGTAACAACGAAAACAATACTGGTGATAAACAGCCCGACCTGCTCAACCAATAATGTTCCGAGAAAGATAGTAACTATCATCCCTGCGTAGACACCCGCGTACTGAACCGATGCGACTAATGGCATGGCATGACCGGGCGTCGCCAATACCACATCCGACTGCAGTTTGAAAAATGCCAGTTCAAAGAAAAAGATATAGAAAAAGTAAGCCACGTAACTTGAAGAGAACCCGCCACCGAAAGCGGCAGTCATCATGAACAATGCACTGGCACACGCCATCGACAACGGCGCCAGCCGATGCCCACGCTTGTTCAGCCTGTAATAAACGATGGCTCCGACCAGGGCAGCGATGCTGTTCACCGCTTGCAACAGCCCGACATAACCTTCCGACAAACCCAGCACGTGGGCAGGCAGCAAAATCCGGGAAACGTTGAAGAAACCCTGATAGACGCTCACGAAAACGATGAAGCTGATGAAACTGTGGCGCAGCTGCGGGGTGCTTTTCATGAGCGCCGAAAAAGTCGCGATCAGCGCCGTGGACGCTGGCACCCCGGTACTGACCGAGCGCTCGGCCCGTGGCAGCAGAAACGCCGCGATAGCTGCGCAGGCAAACAGCGTGGCGGTAATCAGCAAGGCGTGCCAGGGCATCATTTCACCCTTGACCAACGCCATGGCGGCACCGGCAATCCCGCCGGCGATGAACTGCGCCGTGAGAGTCAGCGGCACTGTCGACTCCACGTTCTGCGAATTGAAATAGCACTTGATCGCGACGATCCGCCCTACCCGCTGCAAAGCATCCAGTGCCCCTATCGCAATACCGCCGACGACGGCAATCAACGCAAACGTCGGCAACACCGAATACACCAGGATGGCGACCAGCAACGCCACGGCATTGGATAACAGCAACAGGGTGCGTGGGGAGACGCGATCAGAGAGCCGATAAATCTGCCCGACGAACAGAACCGGCAACACCATCGGCGAAAACAACACGATTTGAGAATACAGCAGGCTACCGGTTTCTTTATAAGTGTAATAAGAAAGGTAGATATAACTGAGCGTCGATGCACAGATGGCGCAAAGATTGATGATCCATATAAGGATCGTCAGTTTTTTCGTAGAGAGGGTGTTGCTCATTATGATCCTTCACTGTGCAAGCTTCCTGCTTGACGGACACGCTATCGTAAAAAACAATACTGGGCAATATCTTTTAATAATTTTGTCATCTATCTCTGAATGAAAAAACACGCACTCTTTTAGTGCGCAAAGTTAGACAAAGTCACCTTGTTGTTACAAAGGACGTGCAACAACACTCAGACCCATAATGACTTATTAGTCGCGTTTATTTTCCCTGGCCAGGCAAAAAGAAACTGCCTTCGGTTGCACTGTTTCGATTCAAAACAAACATAAGTACAACCCGATACTTTCGGCGGTTGCACCCACCCCGTCGATTGCATCTCTCAAGCCCTGCCAGGCCCCCCTCCACCAGACCATTTGCAAAGTGCCAGTATCTGCGGCACTCAATGCCGGTCCCTGAAAGTCACAGGCGCCGGACGGCCGCGACAGCCCACCCGATGCCTTTTACCCCGGACACCTCCATTTTTCCCAACCCTTGAGCACCACGGATCCGCCTGCAGGGAGCATCGAATCACTTTCCAGCCAACGACGAGTGGTGCGTTTGCTGAGGCTCTCATGAATACCCCACCCCTCTATCGGCAACTCGCCAATCACTATCTCGATGCCATTCGCAGCGGCACCCTCAAGGCAGGCGAACGGTTGCCCTCGATCCGACTGATGATGGAAAAACATGCCGTCAGCCTCTCCACGGCAGTGCAGGTGTGCCGAGAACTGGAACACCAGGGCGTGCTGGAAGCCCGTCCACGTTCGGGCAACTTCATCCGTCAGCCCGACAAATTGCCCAAATCGCCAGCCATTGCAGCCCCGTCACCTGTGAGCACCGACGTGTACGTCGGCATTCATGAACAGGTGTCGTCGGTGCTCAAGGCCAGCCAGGGTCTGTCGATCAAAGTCAATTTCGCCAGTGCCTACTGCGCGCCCGAACTGTATCCACTGAAGATCCTGCAGGCCCACATGACCAAGTCCCTGCGCCTGGATCAACACCTGCTCGGTGCTCCGGGTTCTGCCTGTGGCAACACGCTGCTGCGTCAGGTCCTGGCGCGCCGCGCCTTGGCCAGCAAGGCCAATCTGCCGGCCGAGCGCATCGTCATCACCAACGGTGCAACCGAGGCGATCAATCTTGCGTTGCGCGCAGTCACTCAACCCGGCGATATCGTGGCAGTGGAATCTCCGACCTTCTATGGCCTGCTGCAAATCCTTGAGAGCCTCAATCTGCGGGTGCTCGAAGTGCCGACAACCAGCGACACCGGCCTGAACCTCGACGTCCTCGAACAATTGCTCGCAGGAGCAAAACCGATCCGCGCGCTGATCGTCATCCCCAACCTGCAGAATCCGTTGGGCAGCATCATGCCCGACGCCCACAAGGCGCGGCTGGTCGAGTTGTGCGATAAACACGGCACCGTACTGATCGAAGACGACACCTATGGCGATCTGGTGGATACCGAGCAACCGCTGTCGACCCTCAAGCACTGGGATCGTAACGACAACCTGATTTATTGCGCCTCACTGAACAAAACCCTGGCACCGGGCATTCGCCTGGGCTGGATAAGCGCCGGGCGCTGGCATGAACGTGTAGAGATGCTCAAACATACGCAGTCGCGTGGTTGCGAGGCATTGTCTCAACTGGCGGTCAGCGCCTTGATGAAAACGCCCTCCTACGAACGTTATCTGCGTCGTTTGCGCAAGACACTCACCGGGCAACGCCAGCAAATGAGCAGCGCGATCCTGCGTCATTTCCCCGCCGGTACTCGGGTCACGTCACCTCAGGGCGGCACGTTGCTGTGGGTGGAACTGCCGCGGGAGTTGTCGGCAATGAGGTTGTTTCACGACGCGTTGAAACTTGGTATCCAGATCACGCCAGGTGACATCTTTTCCAACGCCAAGCGCTTCGGTCACTGTGTGCGTATCGGTTGCGGCGCGCCGTTTTCACCGCGTATCGAGGACGCGGTGAAAACCCTTGGACGACTGCTGGAGAACCAGTACTAGCCAGCAGACAACGGCGGCAGGTGCAGACAAATGATGTGCGGATCACCGTTCCAGTGAACGAAACGCTCGGCGATCAATGGATCGTGACCGGGAATGACATGGTCTTCACCGTCCGCCAATTCATCGATCCGATCGAACGCCTCAAGCGTGCGCGCCAGATCATCGAGGATCGGAAACGGACTGCGCTGGCGGATGTTGGCCCACAGGTGGGCGGCGTCGGAGGCCAGTACGATCCAGCCGCGCTCGGTGAACACCCGCACCACCTGGCTGCCGGGTGTGTGACCGCCGACCGGATGCAGGGTGATGCCCGGCAACACTTCGACACTGCCGCTGTGCAAACGCAAGCGCCCTTCGAACAATGGCGGCAGGGCCGACATGACGTCCTCGACCTCGTAGGTTTTGTTGAGGGTGCGATGGGTCATTTTCGGCCCGGTGCAGAAACGCAGTTCAGCTTCCTGCAAATGCACCTTGGCATTGGCAAACAAACCGATGTTGCCGGCATGATCCCAATGCAGATGCGTCAGGATCAATTGTTTGACTTGCGCAGGATCGATATCCAGTTGCCGCAGGGAGTTTTCTGGCCGGCGATACATCTGACGATCACGCCGTTCCGCCGTGGCAGGCTGGAAGCAGGTATCGACCACGACCACGTGCTCGGCATTGCGAATGACCCAGAAGTAATAGTCCAGCGGCATTGGCGCATTCGGGTCACCGCAGCAGGCGTCGTAAAGAAAGCTCTCGCGGGCTGTGCGTTGTGCATTGGCCCCGACACGGATGGCAAAAACTTCGTACTCAGGAACAGACATGTTCACCTCCCGATTCAGGCTGCCGCTTCGGATTTGAGCGTCGGGCGGAAATCAAAATCGATCTGCGCGCCGATTCCCAGATCTTCGGCCAGACGATGCAATCCGCTGTAGTCGCGCATGATGGTGGCGTTGCGGTTGCTTTCACGGGTTTCGTCGATGATCTGCCTGGCTTGCTCAACACCGAGCTGGCTCAGAATCGCCTCCCACATCGAGTAGTCCTGGGCCACGAATGCGCTCAATGCCTGGGACAGGGTGCGGGTGAAAAACGCTCGCTGTTCCGGCTGCATGTTGGCGTACATGACCTTGGCCACTTCGGCCAGCACCTTGCTGTGGGCATATTCATCCCGATTGTGCAGTTCGGCGACGAGTCGATTCTGAGGTTGGATGCTTTGGTCATCCGCCAGCAGGTCGAGGAAGGCGTTGACGCTGATTTCTGCCACGACAGCAAACGTGATTGCAGCCATGTCCTGCTGCCAGGGCTCACTCAGTTCCTGTTGCAAGGCCTTCAGCCGCAGATACGTGACCGACGGAGGCAGGTCAAGCATCGCCCCCAGTTTGCGTTCGGCGCGGGTACGCTCCACAGCGCGCAGGTGCATCAGCGTGTGGTAGTGCTCGTCTATCAGTGCCTGCTGCATGGCCTCGCGAAAATGCCAGTCGTCCGGACCGAGGTACTGGTTGGCAATGACGCTCAATGCCGGGTTTACCACCAGTTCTTCGGCAGTGACGGTGCGCAGGTTATAGCCAATCCACCCCCAGGTGAGCACGCTGCTCTTGAGTTCTTCACTGAGCGCCTGAAACGCCGGGTGATGGAAGAACGGCACCAGCCGCTCGGGGTAATCAGCACGGGTCGGGTCGAACGCCTCGCTGACATCCGCCTTTGCCGGCGAACACACCGTAGCCCGTTTGCTCCAGGCCTGATTCAGACGGATCACCAGTTGATGATCGACAGAGACGATCTCGATTGCAGTTTCCATGACGCGATACCTGTAGGACGCGTACCTGTTGCCAGGTACGTCAATGAAATTAAGAAAGTCGCAAAACTCAACCCAGCCAGTAGCGAACAAGGTGTCGCGCCGGATCGCTGTAGCGGCTGCGAGCATGGATCATTCGCCAGTTGTCCCAGATCAGCATGTGCCCGTCAGGGATAAGCACCGGGGTGTTGTGTTCAAGAAAGTACGCCTCGCCCAAACGGGCAAAACGGGCCAGCGGGCTATCGCTGTTGGCGACCTGTGATTGCTCCAGCGCTTGTTTCGAAGGGTTCACATCGCCGTAATGAAACTGGTTGTAGCTGAAACGAAAGACGTCGCCCTTCTCGGCCGGCGTGAGGATGTACTCCAGCACACGGCGCTGCCCTGGCTCACCGGGCTTGGCGGTGGCGACAAACTCCACCGGAGTATCGTGAATCCACTCGCGCAACTCTGGATCGTCCTGCTCCAGTGATTGGAGAAACTCGAGGCCATCCACCAGCCCCGTATGCCCGCCACCACAAGTGGCCTGGCGCAGACAATGCAGCGCGAGGTAGCGCGGCGGCGGACCATAGACCGGAGCCTCGGTGTGCGGGCCGATGCCATTCATGCTTTGCGAATAAGGCAGATCCTCATAACCCGGCTTGCGGGTGATGGCGAACGCCGTTTGCCCGTTGAACTGCGGAATGATCGGGCCGAACGCCTGCAAAACGCCCTCGACATCGTGCGCAAATTCGTTGGGGGTGAGCACCGTCCAGCCGCGTATGGCCAACTCTTCTTGACGAAGGTCCAGCGAAGCTTGAGGGGCGGGCACAGCGAATCCTTGGTCTGACATGGTGGCAGTCCTTTTCCGGTTCAGGCGTTAACGGTTGAGGTGTAGGCCGCAATCAGTTCGCGGCATGCGGCGCCAGGTTCGAAGCGTTGTTGGTCGATGCTTTGCACGGGGGTAATTTCAGCGGCGGTGCCGGTGAGAAAACACTCATCGAACTCGCCCAGCTCCGAGGGCACGATCGTTCGTTCGATGACCTGATAGTCCAATGCCCGCGCCAGTTCGATCACGGTCTGGCGAGTGATGCCATTGAGGAAACAATCGGCCGTTGGCGTGTGCAGCGTCCGGCCTTTGACGAAGAACACGTTGGCGCTGGTCGCCTCCGCAACATGCCCACGCCAGTCAAGCATCAGTGCATCGTGATAACCGCTGTTCTCTGCATCGTGCTTGCTCAATGTCGCGATCTGATAGTGCCCGGACGCCTTGGCCTGGAACGGGCTGGTGTCCGGTGGCGGCCGACGCCACAGTGCAGTCTTCAAACGGATGCCAGCCATGCGTGCCGCCGGATCGAAATAGCTCGGCCATTGCCAGCAGGCAATCGCCACATGGACCCGGTTGAAACGTGCGGAAGTGGAAATCATCTCGCTGCCGCGCCACGCCACCGGACGCAGATAGCCGTCGATGACCGAGTTGCGCCGCAGCAACTCATGACTGGCGTCTTCCAGCGCCTGCGGCGTAAAGGGAATCGTGAAATCCATCCATTGCGCCGAGCGATACAAACGCTCTGTGTGCTCACGCAGCTTGAATACTTTTCCCCCATAGACTCTCTCGCCTTCATACACGGTGCTGGCGTAATGCAGCCCGTGACTGAGCACATGCAACCGTGCCTGCGACCACTCGACGAACTCGCCGTCAAGCCAGATCACGCCTTCGCGCTGATCAAATGGAATTGCGCTCATGTCCCTTCTTCTCCCTTTGACAATCAATCGTCCTAAGCGGTTTGCAGCAGCACCGGTATCAATTCAGGCGTGATCGCCGCTTCGGTCTGAAAGAAAAAACTCCGCTCGCCGAACGCCGGTCTCAGCTCGTCAAACCACGTGGCGTGGGGATCGAATGCGGCATAAAACGTGCGCAGCACCCACTGCGGGTTGCGGGCCTGGAGAAACTGCAACACGAAGACCTTTTCCCCGGCGACGGTTTCGATTCCGTTGATCAGAACCTTGCCGTAAAACGTGCTCATCGATGGCCCACGCACAGTGCGCGCCAGACCCGAGACCGTGCGATAGGCTGCCTGAAAGATCTCGAACGCCCGGGCCAGCGGCATTGCGAAGTAGTGGCTCGGCCCGGTATCGCGTTCGACGAACATGTAGTAGGGAATCGCCCCCAACCGCACGCCCTCCGTCCACAGTGCCGCCCAGTCCGCCGGCGCTTCATTGATATGGCGGATCACTGGAGCCTGCATGCGCAGGGTTGCGCCGCTTGCACGAATATTCGCCACAGCCTGTCGGGCGATGTCCTGACGGATTTCCGCCGGATGGTTGTAGTGCCCCATGATCGACAGGTTCTTGCCGGCGGCCACAATCCGCTCGAACAGTGCCAGCAACTGCGGCGCGTCCTTGTCGCTGACGAACCGCTGCGGCCAGTACGCCACCGATTTGGTGCCGATGCGGATGCTCTTCAGATGCGCCAGTTCCAGCAGCGGTTCGATGTAGGACGCCAGTGAGCGGGTATTCATGATCATCGGATCGCCACCCGTGATCAGCACATCGGTGACCTCGGTGTGCAGCGTCAGATAATTCACCAGCTCCTGGGATTCCCGGGCGTTGAACTTGAGTTCTTCTTCACCGATGAACTGCGCCCAGCGGAAACAGAACGTGCAGTAGGCGTGACACGTCTGACCGGCGCCGGGGAAAAACAGAACCGTCTCGCGGTACTTGTGCTGAATGCCCGGCAGGATTTTTCCGTCGAGGCTGGCGCCATTGTGTGTCAGCTGTCCCGCAGGATGCGGATTCATTCGCCGCCAGATCCCTTCGATGCAGCGCTTGATCGCGATGGAATCATCCTGCTCGATCAACCGTTTCAACGTGTCGTATTCGTGAGCCAGCAGCATGTCTCGATGCGGAAAGGTCATGCGAAAGATCGGGTCGTCGGGAATGTTGTCCCAATCGATCAGCGTGCCCAGCACATAGTCGTTGGTGCGAAACGGCATGACCCGCGCCACCACGTCCATGGCTTCCTGCAACGCCGGCGTCAGTCTTTGCCAGTACGACGTGTCGCGAATGCTGCGTGAGTTGTAGGGTTTGTAGCGTTCAAATTGCGACGGTCCTTGTTCGAATCCCTGCATGGCGATACTCCTGGGCGCGATGATCAGGCTTGCAGCGGCGCGACGCGCGGCTGATCCAGCCACGCTTGCACGCTGTCACGCTGCCATTGGCGGCGTACGTATTCGGCAAGCCGCTCGGGCAACGGATCACCATTGGCCAGCAGCCGGTTGAGCATGATCGCCAGGTCGATATCAGCGATGCACCATTCGTCAAACAGGTACTCGCTCCCTGTCTTCAGCAAAGTCTGGGCAACGAACAAGAGGCGTTGCACAGCGCTCCGGGCGTCGGGGGACAATGGCGTATCACGCGGTCCGAAGTAGATGAGGTCTGCCGGACGCTCCTTGCGGATGACCAGCAAATCACTGCGCAGCCAGGCTTGCAGCTGTCGGGCCCGGGCACGATGGTGGATGTTCTGTGGCAGCAGCTTCGGATGGCCGGGGGCGATCTCGTCGAGGTATTCGACGATGGCGGACGATTCCGACAGGGCGAAGTTTTCATGAACCAGTGTGGGAATCTTGCAGGTCAGCGAAAGATCTCGGTAAGCCGACTGGTAGTTCTCTCCCGACTTCAGATCAACACTCACAAGTTCAAAGGAAAGTTGTTTTTCCTTGAGCCCGACAAAGGCCGACATCGCAAACGCGCTGACGAAATCCGCACCGACATATAACTTCAATCTTGAACTATTCACGCATGCGCTCCCCTATATAAACGCGCTCGATCGCACCACTAAAAGCGGGCGCTTCGTTAATATCGAACGTCTTGCAACCAATCCTAATTAGTTGCCAGGAGGCTGAATAGATACAGAAATGCCTTGTTTGCATCGATACAGAAAACGCGCGCAAAGGCTCAAACTCCAGACAAAAAAAAGGGAGCCATTGGCTCCCTCGCAGTTGCAATCCGATATCAGGCCGGGGTGGTGATCAGCCCGTGACTGTCGGCAAAGTTGGACAACAATGCCATCTGCGGCATGTTGCTCAGATTCAGCATCGCCAGGGGTTCCTCCCCCTCGACATTGTCGAAGCCGTGGGTGTTCCAGGCCGGCACCAGCAACACATCGCCCGGTCCAACGGCCACTGGCGCGGCATCGCCGAGGGTCAGGTAACCGCGGCCGGACTGAATGATGAACAGGTGCCACCAGGCATGGGCATGCCCCTTCAACTGGACGCCAGGGTTCAGCCATTGCATCGCCATGGCCATGCCGGGTGCCACCTCGCAGCCAGCCGTATCCGCTGCCGATGTGAGCGCCACGATATCCACATCCTCACTCGCCAGGGCCTGGCGCTCGTTCGTCAGTTGCGTGCGGGTCCAGACTTTCGGACTGAGCGTTTGATGATGAAGACTTCTTCTAAAGTCTTTGTAAGAAAAAAAATCGCCACGGATATCGTTCATCAACTCCAGCCTTCCATCCCTAAAAGTCGCGCCACATTAGTTCAGAGCAACGCCACTGTAAAGTTGCGACGGCACAACTTATAACGCGGTTGGACGCAATGCTACGATCATGTCCACTTCAATCGCCGCATTCTTTGGAAGTTGATAAACACCCACGGTTGTCCGTGTATGTTTACCTGAATCGCCGAGTACATGACTGAAGACATCGGAGGCGCCATTGGCAACTTCGCTCAGGTCGACGAAGTCCGCCGTGGACTTGACGTAGACCGTCACTTTCACCAGCGACTTGATTTTGTCCAGTGAGCCAATCGCATCAACGATCAGGGCCAGGCAACGCATGGCACTGATACTCGCTGCCGCCTGGGCCTGGCTCATATCCAGTTCAACGCCGACACGCCCGGGATACTGAATCTTGCCATTCATGCGCGGCACCATACCGCTTACATACAGCTCATCCTGATGACGCACGAGCGGTACGTAATGGCCTCCGGCAGCGTTTTCACCATAGATGTCATAGCCCAATTCCCGGGCCAGTCTGATGAAGCGCTCATCACACGTCTCTTTCTCCACAGCGTCACCCTCTGACTCATTACTACGAAAAATGCGTTTCAACCCGCCATTGCCAGCGCCGTGACCTCAACCTGCACCTCGACGGCTTCGGCCAGTCGCTGCAAGTCGTCACTGAGTTGTGTGTAGTCACTGTTGAACAAAATGATGTGACCGATGAAGGCAGTGTTGTCCTTCACCTGCGCCGTCACAGAGTCGCCGACCTTGCGGGCATACACCGCCTCGATCAGCTCGATCCCGAGGCTGCGGGCCAGCGCATGGATATCCGGCATCGAGCGCAGGATGCCGTCGCGCGGCGCGCGCAACAGGCGGATTGCGCAATGACCACGGGCCACTGGCGCATGAGGGGCAACCTGCCCTTCGACGGCCCAGCGCACCCAACGCTCCCACGGATCGAAATCACTGAAGGCATGACGCGCCAGATCCCAGATGTGCATGCCGCCGGGGCGCATGTTGGTTTCCACCGCCGAACTGAAACCATCGCGACGCAGGAACACCTCGTTGTGCCAGGCACCGTTGTCGGTCGACACCAGATCCGCCATGTGCTTTCCGGCAGCGATCAGGCGCGTGTGCAACTGATTCGCCAGCGGCGCGGGTACCACTTGCTGGATCTCGGCACGATAAGCACCTTCGGTGGTCGTTTTCTCGGTGATCCAGGTGCTCCCGGCGACGTTGTCCCAGCTGTATTCACGTGCGCCCTCGATCAGCTCTTCGAGAACGATCCCGCCATCGCGATAGGGTTTGAGGGCCTGCCATGCCTCCTCACACTCGGACGGATGATGGATCACCCGGCAACCACGGCTCGCACCTTCACAGGCGGGTTTGATGAACGCCTTGCCGCCCAGCGAGACGACCCGCTCACGCAGTTGCGCGAGGTTTTCAATACGAGTCGAGGCAACCGGGCGATAGTCCGCCGGAGCAGCATCGGCGGCGGCTTCGAGGCCACGAAAAATCTGTTTATCGAGTCCCGCCCGCGCCTGTGCTGCGGTAATGCCGGGCAATCCGAATCGCTGCGCCAGTGCAGCGCCGAGCAAGACGCCGCGATCGGAAAACGGCAGCACACCGAGCAACTTCCAGCGATCTGCACTGAGGCAGCCGCTCACCAGTTCCACGGCATCGGACAAGTCTTTTTCGGCAAAGGACGTGGTGCAGACGTGATCGGCAACCCGGTGATCATCCTTGTGTATCTGCTCGACCAGAAGCACCAGTCGCGCGTTGTACAGACGATGGCTCAGATCGCGCAGTTTCTGGATATCGTTGATCCGGTTGCCGTTGTAACCGACCACCACCAGACAAGACGTCGTACTCATAACCCCTCCTGCATTCCGTGAATCATTCGTGCAACGCGGCGTTGGAGCGGCGAACCATCCAATACCAGGCCAGAATCCCGCCGGCTCCGATCAGCGCCAGCAATACCGCGTTGAACGGCGCCGGTACCACACGCATGACCAGTACCGTGAGGCCTGCGCCGACACCCAGCGAGACTTCCTTGACGAACATGTTGTTCTGCTTGACCGAGAAGTAGTCGAGGTAGCTGAACGCGCACTCGGCCACCGACAGCAGCGCCACCCAGACAAGGGCTCCGAGCAGTGTTTCGACATGGAACAGCGCGGGCGAGGAAAGCACGGCAAAGCCACCGGCGATGATCGCGATCACGGTCAGCACCTTGAAGCGCCCGGTGCGCTCGATCAGCTTCATCACGGGCATCTGTGCAAACACCACCACCGCACTGTTCAGGATCAGCATCAGGCCGTACCAGGCTGGCAGCTCACCGGTCTCAAGCAGGATGGCTTGCGGCAGGATCGAAAATACCCCGAACAACTTGATACCCATGATGATCCCGGCGACCACCCAAGGCAGCTTGTTGCGCCAGCCGCTGCCCTCATGCGTCACCGCAGGTGCGACGCCTGGCGCGGTGGTGAACGTGGCACCGAAGGCAATCGGCAGGCACAGCAACACGAATGCGGCCGCCCCCAGGAAAAACATCGTCGGGGTCAGCAGCGGCGAGAGCAGGATCAGCCCTGCCACCAGACTGCCCATGTTCATCGCCACCCGGTTATAGGCCGCACCTTCTTTGGTCTGCGCCGCTTCACTCTTGATCAGATAGCCGGCAATGGCGATTCCGTAGGCGAACAGCGCTGCGGCAAACATCACCACACCTTGTTGACTGGTCAGTGCCAGCAGCACCAGCCCGAGACCGGCGCACAGCAGCGTCACGCTCAGCGAGCGCCGTCCCAGAATCAGCAAGGTCAGCGGCAGCAACAGCAGCAGGGCGCGATAGCCCAGCGCCAGAATGCTGTTGGTGGCGGTATCGAGCCAGACATTGGCCTTGCCCAGCACCGCGAACAGCGAGACAGCGGTGATCATGCGGATCACGAACAACCGCACGTTAATGACCGGTTTGGCGACTGCAACCGTTGTTTCAATACTCATTGAAAGCCCCTGACCAGCAAACGTCGGAAAGTCTGTCAGGCGATGGTAGAGACGCAGGTCACTTTCGGTCAGAGCAAGTTCGTATAGAATCCAACGAAGTTTACTGCTGGGGAGACCAGTAAAATGCAGGTTCAACGCGCCGTGATCGCCGCGATCGAATTCCAGCCGGGTGCACCACTGGTGCAACAGATCGTCGATCAGTTGTCCCGCGCAATCAGCAGCGGCGCTCTGCCACACGGTGCCCGATTGCCCCCGATTCGTGAGCTTTCAGAGCTGATGAATGTCGGCAAATCCACGGTGGTCGATGCCCTTGACCGCTTGCGGGCCAAGGGCCAGGTTGTGTCGCGTCAAGGCTCCGGGCACTACGTGCACCGTTCGAGCAGTTCGCAGCCCGGCAGTCGCGGCCCTGATCTGCTGCCCCAGGACACTCTCAGCGTCGTTCGCCGCGCCTTGTTGCTGGACAACGGCGCATTGCGCCCGGGCTGCGGTTTCCTGCCCTCGTCCTGGCTGCCTGCCGAAGAACTGCTCAAGGCCGTACGCGGTACTTTGCGCGCCACCACCCTGCGTATGGGTGAATACGGCGTTGCCGGCGGCTACCTGCCCTTGCGTCAGGCATTGCGGGTAAAACTGGCGAGCTTCGGCATCGAGGCGCCGGTGGAGCAGATCATCACGACGGCCAATACCATGCAGGCGATTGACCTGCTGATGCGCCTGCTGATCAAACCCGGCGATACGGTACTGCTCGATGATCCCTGTTACTTCAACATGCACGCCAATCTGGCATTGCACGGCGCCAGGGTCATTACCATTGCCCGCGATTGCGACGGCATGGATCTGGAAGCCTTCGAACAACTGCTGATCGCCCATCGACCGGTGCTGTACATGACCAACAGCACCCTGCACAACCCGACCGGTCACTCCTTCTCCCCGGCACAAGTCTATCGTTTGCTGGAGTTGAGCCATCGTTATGGCTTCCACCTGGTCGAGGACGATTTGTACTGCGATATCCAGCAGCGCCGCACCCCGCGACTGGCGGCGAGCGGACTGGACAACGTCAGTTACGTTTCCGGTTTCTCGAAAACCCTGACCGCCAACAGCCGGGTCAGTTATGCGGTGCTGTCAGCACCACTCGCTGCACGGATGATTGCGCTGAAAATGGCCTGCGGCGGCGTCACCTCCGAACTGGCCGAGCAGATTACCTGCACCATGCTCAGCGATGGCAGCTACGCCAGACACACGCGGCGCACGGTAGATCGCCTTTATGAATCCAACAGCCGGGTCGCCGGCTGGCTGGTCGAAGCGGGATGTTCGGTGTCATCGCTACCGGGGGAGGGTCTGTTCATCTGGACGCGTCTGCCCGAGGGCAAACATGCCGAAACGCTCGCCCGCCGGGGTCTGGAAAATGATCTGGTGCTGGCACCGGGCACCCTGCTGAGCAAAGCGGCGGATGCCGACAACTATCTGCGCTTCAACGTCGCGCACAGTGATCACGTGCAAGTGCGTGAACGGTTCCTGCGCTTGCTCGACGAGAAATAACGATCAATAAAAAACCCCGCTCATCTCTCGATGAACGGGGTTTTTCGTACAACGTTCGAACCTTACGGTGCGTACGTCAGCAGCAGCTCGGTCGGCACCTTGAAGTCCAGGGACATCATGACGCTCAACGCGGTGATGGTGAAGATCGAGAACACGAACAGCTTGCGTGCCCAGACCGTGTCATCCACCGCCTTGTAGCCGGTCCAGGCCATGTACAGCCAGTACATGCCCATGGCCGCGGCAACCGCGAGGTAGCTCATGCCGGCGTAGCCGCTGAAGGTCAGCATCAGGGTCGCCACGAGGAACGCCAGGATGTAGAGCAGGATGTGCTTCTTGGCTACCTGGATCCCGCGCTTCACTGGCAGCACCGGAATCGATGCGGCCAGGTAATCGTTGAAGCGGAAGATCGCGATAGCGTAGGAATGCGGCATCTGCCACAGGCTGAACATTACCAGCAGGGTCAGCGCGGCCATGTCGAAACTGTTGGTCACGGCCACGTAACCGATCACTGGCGGCATGGCGCCCGACAGACTGCCCACCAGCGTGCCGTGAACCGACTTGCGCTTGAGGTACAGGCTGTAGAAGCCGACGTAGATGATGAAGCCGATCACGGCGAACAGGGCAGCCAACGGGTTGGCCACCTTGTACAGCAACGCAACGCCGGCGACACCCAGGACGGTCGCATAGACCAGGGCCAGTTTCAGGGAGATCAGGCCCTGGACCAGCACCCGGTTCTTGGTGCGTTCCATCTTCAGGTCGATGTCGCGGTCGATGCAGTTGTTGAACACGCAACCGGAGGCCACGACCAGGGAAGTGCCGATCATGGCGGCCAGGAACACCGCCAGATCGACATGCCCTTTCGAGGCCAGGAAGAACCCGCCTGCCACAGAAAGCACGTTACCGAAAATGATCCCCGGTTTGGTGATTTGGATAAAGTGCTTGAGCGACATCGGGTTTACCTCACTTCGCCATCATGTAGGTGTGGATGCTGAACATGATCCACAACGACAGACCGACCAGCAGCACGATCACGATGGCCGTAAAGACGAACGCAATCACGTTGTTACGTTGGGCAATGGAGCGGTCCAGGTGCAGGAAGTAATACAGGTGAACGATCACCTGGATGACTGCGAACAGCAGGACGATTGCCAGCGTGGTGGACTTCGGCAGGGTCGGGAACATCACCAGGCCGAACGGGATGACGGTCAGGATCACCGACAGGATGAAGCCGATGGCGTACGACTTTACGCTGCCGTGGCCAGCATCATGGCTGTCATGGGAGTGTGCATTAGCCATTACAGGGTCCCCATCAGGTAAACAACGGTGAATACGCAGATCCACACCACGTCCAGGAAGTGCCAGAACAGGCTCAGGCAGCTCAGACGGGTCTTGTTGGTCGCCGTCAGGCCGTGCTTGTTGACCTGGTACATCATGATGCCCATCCAGATCAGACCCGCAGACACGTGCAGACCGTGGGTACCGACCAGGGTGAAGAACGCCGACAGGAAGCCCGAACGGCTAGGACCGAAGCCCTCGGAGATCAGCAGGTGGAACTCGTTGATCTCCATGGCGATGAAGCCTGCGCCGAGCAGGAAGGTCATGAACAACCAGCCCAGAACCTGCTGCTTTTTACCTTTGTACAACGCCAGCATGGCGAAGCCGTAGGTGATCGAACTGAACAGCAGCAGAGCGGTTTCGCCCAGCACGTATGGCAGTTCGAAGATGTCGTGGCCCGACGGGCCACCGGCGACGTTGTTTACCAGTACCGCGTACACCGCGAAGATCGACGCAAACAGAATGCAGTCGGTCATCAGGTAGAGCCAGAAACCGTATACGGTCATCTCGCCCGAGTCGTGGTGATGGTCATCGTGCCCATGGTCATGGGCGTGTCCAGCATTGGTCACTAAGTTCGACATTGTTTAAGCCTGTTCCAACTTGGTTTCAACACGGGTCGCGGAAGCAGGGATCTTCCCGGCCGCTACCAGACGCTTGTGCTGCTCGGCTTCGATGCGCTCGATCGTTTCAACCGGAACCATGTAGCCCTGGTCGTCACGTGCAGCGTGGATCACGAAGTAGATGACAGTGCCGGCCAGGCTGGCGATCGCCAACCACCAGATGTGCCAGATCATCGCGAAACCGAACACGGTCAGCAGTGCGCCCATCACCACGCCAGTGGCGGTGTTGTTCGGCATGTGGATCGGTTCGTACTTGGCCGGAGCCTGGTACGCAGTACCGTTTTCCTTGGCTTCGGTGAACGGGTCGATGCAGTCAGCCTTTGGCAGTACAGCGAAGTTGTAGAACGGAGGTGGCGACGAGGTCGACCATTCCAGGGTATGGGCATTCCACGGGTCACCGTGTTCGCACATGTTTTCCGGTTTGTTGCGGTCACGTACCGATACATACAGCTGGATCAGCTGGCAGGCGATACCCACAGCGATCAGGATCGCACCGAACATGGCAACGTACAGGTACGGTACCCACTCAGGGTTGGTGGTGGCGTTCAGACGACGGGTCATGCCCATGAAGCCCAGAGCGTAGAGCGGCATGAACGCAACGAAGAAGCCCGAGATCCAGAACCAGAACGCTGCTTTACCCCAGCCTTCGTGCAGCTTGAAGCCGAACGCTTTCGGGAAGTAGAAGCCGAAGCCTGCGATGTAGCCGAATACCGCGCCGCCGATGATCACGTTGTGGAAGTGCGCGATCACGAACAGGCTGTTGTGCAGAACGAAGTCAGCACCCGGGATGGCCAGCAGTACGCCGGTCATGCCGCCGATGGCGAAGGTCACCATGAAGCCCAGGGTCCACAGAACCTGGCTGGTGAAGCGCAGACGGCCCTGGTAGATGGTGAACAGCCAGTTGAACAGTTTCACACCCGTCGGGATGGAAATCAGCATCGTCGCCAGACCGAAGAAGGCGTTGACGCTGGCACCCGAACCCATGGTGAAGAAGTGGTGCAGCCAAACCATGAAGCCCAGTACCGAGATCGCGCCCGAAGCGTAGATCATCGAGTGATGGCCGAACAGTTTCTTGCCGGTGAAGGCCGAGATGACTTCCGAGAAAATGCCGAATGCCGGCAGGATCAGGATGTAAACCTCAGGGTGGCCCCATGCCCAGAACAGGTTGACGTACATCATTGGATTGCCACCAAGTTCATTGGTGAAAATGTGGAAATCCATGTAACGGTCAAGGGTCAGCAGTGCCAGGGTAGCGGTCAGGATCGGGAACGAAGCCACGATCAGAACGTTTGCCCAGGTGCAGGTCCAGGTGAAGATCGGCATGTCCATCAGTTTCATGCCAGGGGTACGCATTTTCAGCACGGTCGCGAGGAAGTTGACCCCGGTTAACGTTGTACCCAGACCCGATAGCTGTAGCGCCCAGATGTAGTAGTCCATCCCCACGCCAGGGCTGTATTGCAGACCCGACAGCGGTGGATAGGCAACCCAGCCGGTCTTGGCGAATTCGCCGACGCCCAGGGACAGGTTGATCAGCACGACGCCGGACACCAGCAGCCAGAAGCTCAGGGAGTTCAGGAACGGGAACGCAACGTCACGGGCGCCGATCTGCAGCGGCACTGCAAGGTTCATCAGGCCGGTGAAGAATGGCATCGCCATGAAGATGATCATGATCACACCGTGAGCGGTGAAGATCTGGTCATAGTGTTCAGGTGGCAGGTAGCCAGGCGAACCCTCGGTGGCCATGGCCAGCTGGGTACGCATCATGATGGCGTCGGCAAAGCCACGCAGCAGCATGACCATGGCAACGATGATGTACATCACGCCGATTTTCTTGTGGTCGACCGACGTCAGCCACTCGGTCCACAAGTAAGTCCACTTCTTGAAGTAGGTGATTGCAGCGAACAACGCCAGACCACCGAGCGCGATCATCGAGATGGTGACCATCACGATCGGCTCGTGGAAAGGGATCGCTTCCCAACTTAATTTACCAAACATCGTTTACTCCTCTGCCCCGGCAGCTGAATGCGAATTCGAGTCCATATCCGTTGCCGCCACTTCTTTCTCTTTCTTCTCGTGCTTCAGCGGCTTGCCCGGTTTCATGCCTTCGTACTTGTCGACGATGGTCTGGAACAGGTTCGGCGTGACCGAGGAGTAGAGCTCGACTGGATTGTTCTGGCTTGGCTTGGCAAGGGCTGCGTATTCAGCGGCTTCAAGCTGTTTAGGTGCCTTTTTGACTTCACTTACCCAGGCGTCGAAATCTTCCTGAGAAGTTGCGATCGCTTTGAATTTCATACCGGTGAAACCAGCGCCGCTGTAGTTGGCGGAGATACCGTCCATTTCAGCGTTGCGGTCAGCGATCAGGTGCAGCTTGGTGGTCATGCCCGCCATCGCATAGATCTGGCCGCCCAGGCCCGGGATGAAGAACGAGTTCATCACCGCATCCGAAGTGATCCGGAAGTTAACCGGGGTGTGCGCCGGGAATACGATCTTGTTGACCGTGGCGATGCCTTGTTCCGGGTAGATGAACAGCCACTTCCAGTCCAGCGCGACCACTTCGATGGTCACAGGCTTGACGTCGGATTCGATCGGACGATACGGATCCAGCGAGTGGGTCGACTTGTAGGTGATGTAACCCAGGGCAATGATGATCAGGACCGGAATGGTCCAGACTGCCACTTCGATCTTGGTCGAGTGCGACCATTTCGGGGTGTAGACGGCGTTCTTGTTCGAGGCGCGGTACTTCCAGGCGAACAGGAAGGTCATGACGATGACCGGCACAACGACCAACAGCATCAGCAGCGTAGCGGTGATGATCAGGTTGCGCTGTTCCAGGCCGACCTGGCCCGTTGGATTGAGCAAGGTCATGTTGCAGCCTCCCAGCAACAACGTGCCGAGCAGCGGCACTAGGCCTAGTAATCTGGGGTACCTGTTTTTACTCATCTCACGACCTCTAAAGCAGCTTGCGCAATGCAGTTGGGTTTTGATCGCCAACACTTCACCCTGCCAAGGGTTGGCATTTTCTTTGGATTGAATAAGGGCCGCCCGTCGCGCGTCAGACGCTCGACAAATCCTGGGACAGCGGTCAGTTCTTATTCGAATTCGTGGTCAAAGGCCTTGTTACAGACCAATTCCATTTGGTGCGGAAAGTTGGAAGGCACCGACACCTGGGTGTCTCGCAAGCCTTTCGGCCCCTCGACACCCGACTTCCTGCTCAGTTCCTTATAAAGGTTGAACAGTGCCGGGAATTCAGTGCGGGCGATTGTAGATAGGTAGCGCCCTATACACCATGTCTTATCCCGAAATAATTTTTATCGCTCAGAGCAACAATCCATCACCGTTTTTGCAAAAGTGACCCATGCTATCGAAATCGATTCTCAACAAAAACACCAAAAAATGTAGGTGTACCTGACTCGGATCAGACAGTTCCGAAGACTTTTTCCGACACCGTGAAGCGCTTAAACCCCGATAACCCAAGGGCTTTGGCCAATTGCCACAGGTTGTTAAAACTGCCTGTTCCGGCACAAGCGTCCCAAAGCCGAAAACCCCTGAAACAGACCAATCCTTTTTTGTAACAACAGTCCAATCCGGGCCCGCGAAAGGCACTGCGACATGGCGCGTGTGACAACATGTCGCACACCTGTCGCACGCTCCCTTGCCGTTCGTCACGACGTTTTCACAAAGACCCTGAAATGCAAAACGCCCCGATTTGCGTCACTGCAAATCGAGGCGTTTGTGTTATCGGCACAGGGGCCGAAAAGTTGATTCAACGCAATGCTTTTCGGTTGCGCGAGGTCAACAGCGGCACCAGGATCACCACCAGCACGAAGGCCACGAGTGCCCACTGCGCCAGCGACAGACCGAGGATCGGCGGGTACGGCGTCGAGCAGAAACCATCGACCTGGAAGCCCAGCGGGAAGATCTTCGCCAGCGGCAGATCATCGACAATCGGCTGCAGCACATCGATGCCGCAACTCACCGCCGGGTAGAACTGGGTGTACACGTGATGCCCGGCGACACCGGCCCCGGCGATCGCACAGATCACCACCAGCACCTCGAACACGGTGATGCTGCGGCGGGTGCGCATGGCCGCGCCGATGAACGCGAACAGCGCGATCAACAGCAATGCATAGCGTTGCAGGATGCACAGCGGGCATGGCGCCTCGCCCAGCACGACCTGCATGTACAGCGCGCCACCGATCAGTGCCAGACAGATGACGCCCAGCAACACCAGATAGCGTCGCTCACGCCCCAATCGAATCGTTTCCTCGCTCATCGCGTTTCCCTTTCATGTCCATGGTTCAGCTGGCCGGCGGCTGCGCTTGCAGTTGCGCCATCAGGCTGATGTTGTCTTCGATATGCCAATTGGCCGCGATGCGACCGTTGTCGATCTGATAGATATCGGTTGCCCGGAAGTCTACACGCTGGCCCTGCCCTTTGAGAGCCTTGAACGTACCGGTGAAATGTCCGCGAAAGTGCAGATGCACCACCACGCGGTCGCCGGCAACGATCATTTGTTCGATCTCGCAGCTCAGGTCCGGCACCGCCGTGCGAAAGAACTTCGACGCCAGCAGCGGCCCGGTCGGCCCTTGCACCCGGCCTTCCGGCGGGGTCTTGTCGACAAACTGCGGCGACAGGGCGGCGGTGGCCAACGCCTCTTCGCCCGTGTTCCAGAAACTGCCGTAACGCCGCGCCGCCAGCTCCATCGCATCACGCTGGGCCTTGGGCAGGCTCTGATCGACGATCAGGGTCTGGGGTTCGATCAAGGCGGATTCGGCGAAGGCGAACGGACTGGACAGCAAGGCAACCGACAGGCCCAACGTGGCCAGGCTGAAACGACGGGAAGAGGTGAAGTGCGACATGGGGGCGATCCTAATCATGTAAACGAACGAGCGCCTATCATCAGCATCGGGGAATAAACGATAAACCGGTTAAGAAACGATTAACCTTTAAACAGAATTTAAGAATCAGGACCGCGTAACGGCCAATCGCGGGCAAGCCCGCTCCCACAAGGATCGATGTCGTATACACATTCTGTGAACGACGCCGAACCTGTGGGAGCGAGCCTGCTCGCGAATGAGGGCAACCCGGTTCCGGATTATTCCAGAGCAGCAGCCGGCCCGAAGAACTCATAACGGCTCTGCTTCTCCGGCACGCCCAGCGCCTTCAGATAACGCTTGATTGCCCCCATGAAGCCTTTCGGACCGAGGAAATAGGCGTCCACATCACGCTGCGCCGGCAACCACTCGCCCAATTGCTCCTGGCTCAGCAGGCCGACCTTGTCCGCCGCTGGGCTCACGCCGTCATCTTCGGCGTAGCAATAGAAGCGCTTGAGCTGCGGATGACGCTCGGCCAGACCGTCGATCCAGTCACGGAACGCATGCACGCTGCCATTGCGCGCGCAGTGAATGAAGTGCACCGGACGCTCGGTTTGCAGTGCCGCTTCCAGCATCGCCAGGGTCGGAGTGATGCCGACGCCGCCGCTGATCAGCACCAGCGGTTTGTCGCTGGCAGCCAGAGTGAACTCGCCCGATGGCGGAAACAGCTGAATGCTGGAACCGACGTGCAGTTGATCGTGCAGGTGATTGGAGGCACGGCCGCCCGGTTCACGCTTGACGCTGATGCGGTACTGGCCTTTGTTGGCCAGGGCCGACAGCGAATAGTTGCGGCGGATTTCTTCGCCGTCGAGGATCAGCTTCATGCCGATGTACTGACCGGGCTCGGCGGCGAGGATCGGGCCCTTGTCTGCTGGCTCGAAGTAGAACGAAATGATTTCCGCACTCTCCTCGACCCTGGCCGCGACGATGAACTCCCGCGCCCCGCGCCAGCCGCCGACGGCTTGTTCTTTCTGGTCATAAATGGCGGTTTCGGCGCCGATCAGGATCTCGGCCAATTGACCGTAGGCCGCGCCCCAGGCGCTCATCACTTCAGGCGTGGCAATTTCATCGCCCAGCACTTCGGAGATGGCGCGCAGCAGGCAGGTGCCGACGATCGGGTAGTGCTCTGGCAGAATCTGCAATGCCACGTGCTTGTTGATGATCTTCGCCACCAGGTCGCCCAACTGGTCGAGTTGATCGATGTGGCGGGCGTACATCAACACGCCGTTGGCCAGGGCGCGGGGCTGGTCACCGCTGGCCTGGTGGGCCTGGTTGAACAGCGGGCGGACTTGTGGGTACTCGGAGAGCATCATCCGGTAGAAATGGGTGATCAGCGCTTCACCGCCGCTTTCCAGCAGAGGCACGGTGGACTTGACGATGGCACGATCCTGGACGCTAAGCATAAGGGTGACTCCTGAGCTTTCTCTAAAAGTGCCTTGTTCACTCCAGTATTCATGCCAACTATTTTTTCCATATAAATCAATAGTTTGAAAATTGTGTAGTCAGATCGACACAAGCCCCTCTATAGTCGCTTCGACTACAACGTGTCTCTTTGACTACAAGTCCATGTCCGCCAAATCATTGCTCACCGCCCTGCTCCCACTGGTCTCGGACCTGTCCCGTGAACTGCCTGAAGGCGAGCGCTATCGACGCCTGCTCGAAGCCATGCGCGCCCTGCTGCCCTGCGATGCCGCCGCCCTGCTGCGCCTCGACGGTGAATGGCTGGTGCCGCTGGCCGTGGACGGTTTGAGCACCGACACCCTCGGCCGGCGCTTCAAAGTGAACGAACATCCGCGTTTCGAAGTCCTGTTGGCAGGCGCCGGGCCGACCCGTTTCGCCGCCGACTGTGAATTGCCCGATCCTTATGACGGATTGGTCGACGGCCTCGACGATCATCTGGAAGTTCACGACTGCCTCGGCTGTCCGTTGTTCGTCGATGAAAAGCTCTGGGGCCTGATCACCCTCGACGCACTCGATCCGGAGCGCTTCGAACCGATCGAACTCGATGCCCTGCAAGCCTTCGCCAGCCTCGCCTCGGCCACGGTCAACGCCGCCGAACGCATCGAACGTCTGGCGACTCGCGCTGAAGACGAACATCAGCGCGCCGAGGTTTATCGTCAGGCCAGCGGCCAGCAGCATCGCGAAATGATCGGCCAGAGCAAGGCCCACAAGCGGCTGGTGGAAGAGATCAATCTGGTCGGCGGCAGCGACCTGACCGTGCTGATCACCGGGGAAACCGGGGTCGGCAAGGAACTGGTGGCCCAGGCCATTCACGCCGCTTCCAAACGCGCCGACAAACCGATCATCAGCCTCAACTGCGCGGCCCTGCCGGACACGCTGGTGGAAAGCGAACTGTTCGGCCACGTGCGCGGCGCCTTCACTGGCGCTACCAGCGATCGACGCGGCAAATTCGAACTGGCCAATGGCGGAACGCTGTTTCTCGATGAAGTCGGCGAGTTGTCGCTGACCGTCCAGGCCAAGCTGTTGCGGGTGTTGCAGAGTGGTCAGTTGCAGCGTCTGGGTTCGGACAAGGAGCATCAGGTCGACGTGCGCCTGATCGCGGCGACCAACCGCGACCTGGCCGAAGAAGTGCGCAGCGGCCGCTACCGCGCCGACTTTTACCATCGCCTCAGCGTCTACCCGTTGCGGGTGCCGGCGCTGCGTGACCGGGGTCGCGATGTGTTGCTGCTCAGCGGCTATTTTCTGGAACAGAACCGCTCACGCATGGGCCTCAACAGCCTGCGCCTGAACAGCGACGCCCAGGAAGCGCTGCTGACCTACACCTGGCCGGGCAACGTGCGGGAACTGGAACACCTGATCGGGCGCAGCGCACTCAAAGCGCTGGGCAACTGCAAGGTGCGCCCGAAGATTCTCAGCTTGAGCGCGATGGACCTCGATCTGCCGCGCGAGGTTGTAGATAACTCGTCGGTGCCGTCCGAAGCGACTGCCGCTCTGCCATTGATCAGCGGCGACCTGCGTGCAGCCACCGAGCAGTATCAGCGGCAGTTGATCAGCGCAGCGCTTGAGCGTAACCGGGACAACTGGGCCAGTGCTGCGCGTGAACTGGGGCTGGATCGAGCGAATCTGGGGCGGATGGCGAAGCGGTTGGGGATGAAAAGCTGAAATGCTTATTCAAGATCAAAAGCACCCTCATCGGAACGCCGCCCGCCCAGCCCTCTCCCGGAGGGAGAGGGAGCCGATTGGGGGATGATTCAGAGCTACACCGACCTGAAAGTGCATTGTTGAATCCATAATCGACTCGGTGGTTCAGGTCGATGTCAGACGCCAGACACCTCGGTCGGCCCCCTCTCCCTCCGGGAGAGGGCTGGGGTGAGGGGCTCTGGATCTCGACGCCACCCGACAACTAACCTAAAGCCCACCCCTTTGACGCCGATAACCCGGCATCAATAGTTTCTGGCGATTTCCACCTTCGCCCACCACCTTTCTCCACAGAAGGTTTTTATGTCTTCCAACAAAGCCCGCGCAGATTCACTTTCGCTTCTGCTGTTTACCTTGCGCAGCGGCAAGCTGATGGCGATCAACCTGCTGAAAGTCAGTGAAATCATCCCCTGCCCGCCGCTGACCAAGCTGCCGGAGTCGCACCCGCACGTCAAAGGCATCGCCACTCTGCGCGGCGCTTCGCTGTCGGTGATCGACCTGAGCCGCGCCATCGGTGAGCGTCCGCTGGAGGACCCGAACGGCGGCTGCCTGATCGTCACCGACGTCAGCCGTTCGAAACAGGGCCTGCATGTGCAGGCGGTGAGCAAGATCGTGCATTGCCTGACCACCGACATCAAACCGCCGCCGTTCGGTTCCGGCGGCTCCCGCGCCTACATTACCGGCGTGACTTCGGTGGACGGCACGCTGGTGCAGGTGCTGGACATCGAAAAAGTCATCCACGGCATCGCCCCGGCGCAGATCGAAATGGCCCCGACCGAGCTGAGCATGGAAGACGCCGAAGTGCTGGGCAACGCACGGATCCTGGTGGTCGACGACAGCCAGGTGGCGCTGCAGCAATCGGTGCACACCCTGCGCAACCTCGGCCTGCAATGCCACACCGCTCGCAGCGCCAAGGAAGCCATCGACTGCCTGCTGGACCTGCAAGGTACGGCGCAGCAGATCAACCTGATCGTCTCCGACATCGAAATGTCCGAGATGGACGGCTACGCCTTCACCCGTACCCTGCGCGAGACCCCGGACTTCGCCCACCTCTACGTACTGCTGCACACCTCGCTGGACAGCGCGATGAACAGCGAAAAGGCCCGCCTCGCCGGCGCCAACGGCGTGTTGACCAAGTTCTCCTCGCCCGAGCTGACCCACTGCCTGATCGAAGCGGCCAAACACGTCGCCGCCCAGGGCTACTGAGCCTTGAGCGAGACGTTCTGCTTTCTGATGCGGCGCGACCTGAGCCAGGACGTGCCGGCCATCGAATGGCCGAACGGCATCGAACTCACGACCTACAGCGCCGAACGCGCACCCGCCGTGCATGAACTGATGCAAATCGGTTACCGCGAAGGCGGCGGTCGGGTGCCGGCGCTGGACGTCTGGCAACAGCAGTTTGAAAACGATCCGGAATACGATCCGGCACTGTGTTTCATCGCCAGTGATGCCGAAGGCGTCATTGGCGTGGCGCAATGCTGGACCAGTTCCTACATCAAGAATCTGGTGGTGCACCCTCGCGCCCAGGGTCGTGGATTGGGTCGGGCGTTGCTGCTTCATGCGTTCACGGCGTTTCGGGATCGACGTGAAGGGTTTGTCGACCTGAAGGTGCTGGAGAGCAATCAGCGAGCGCAACGCTTGTACGAAAGGTCTGGAATGTACGTGGTTCGCCGGGAATGGGTGCCGGACTGACAAACTAAAATCCTGCGGCATACTCCAACCTTGGCGATCACCCCTCCAAGGATGCCCGAACCATGAAACGCCTCGCCCTCTCCGTGCTTTGCCTCATCGCCCCATTGGCCCACGCCTCCAGCCCCGACGCCTGGGCGGCCTACGACAAAAACGTACTCGCCAGTTGCACCAGGGCCAGTGGCCTGAAAGGTGCAAAACCGGTCGGCAACGCCGCGCAATTCGATGACCGGGTCGGCTATACCGCGCTATTGCTGCAAGGCCAGTACCCGCAAAAACACATGAAAGGCCAGCAAGGCACCGAGTTGTGCCTGTACAACAAGAAATCGAAAACCGCGTACGTCACCGAATGGGACTCGATCCGCCCGAACGCCAAGCCCTGAGCGAATGGCGCACAACTTGCTTCACTCCGGACCTGTACGGCGGCTTTATGTCGCCGATTCACACCCTGATTGAAGATTGCCCGCTCAATGAATACGACCTTTTCCTGCGTAGGTTGCGGCAAATGCTGCACCGATCACCATGTGCCCCTGACCCTCGCCGAAGCCCGCATGTGGGCGGCCGACGGCGGTCAGGTGATCGTGCTGGTGGAGGCGTTTCTCGCCAACGGTCTGGGTCTGCCGGAACAGCAGCGCGAGCATGCGCAGCGCCGTTCGGCGGTAGTGCGCAGCGGCATGTCCGACGCCCATGTGGCGATCACTTTTGCCGCCTACAACGTCGGCCCCTGCCGGAATCTTGACGAAGACAAGCTGTGCCGTATCTACGAACGTCGGCCGCTGGTATGCCGCATCTATCCCGCCGAAATCAATCCGCACATCCCACTGAACCCTGCCGCCAAGGACTGCCCGCCAGAGTCCTGGGAGCAAGGGCCGCAGTTGATCGTCGGCGGTGAGTTGGTGGATCAGGAACTGGTGACGCTGATCCAGCGCTCCCGTCAGGCCGATCGCGATGACATCCGGATCAAGGATGCGATTTGCGGCTTGCTCGGCATTCGCACCACCGCGCTCAAGGGCGACGGGTTTACCGCGTACCTGCCAGACATGGGCGCGTTTGCCTCGGTGATCGATCAGGTCACGGCGCAGCCATTGAGCGAAGTTTCCAGTGAATGGCTGTTCCATGTCTCCGGTGACGACATTGCCGGGCAAGTTCGGGCGGCCGGGGCACAAGTGGTGTCCGAACCGCCGCAGACCTACGCGTTCATATCGTTGCGAGCGGCCTGAGCGCCCTGCCGCCGCCCCCAGAACTCCCGCGCCAGCGAACGCAAATCCCCCGCCAGCCCCGCCACATCCTGTGAGTTGAGCTGGCTCTGGCGCCCCTCATCCACCGTCAGTTCGCAGGCCGTACGAATACTGACGATGTTGCGGTTGATGTCCTCACTCACCGCGCTCTGCTCTTCAACGGCTGCAGCGATTTGCAGACTCATCTCGGTAATCTGCTCGACCCGCCCGCTGATCCCGTCCAAGGCCCGGGCCGCACGCTGCGCCTGTTCGACGCTGTTATCCACATGCTCGCTGCTCTGCTGCATCACCAGCACCGCATCCCTCGCGCCGTTTTGCAGGGTGCTGATCATCCGTTGAATCTCGTTGGTCGACTGCTGAGTACGCTGGGCCAGACCGCGCACCTCATCGGCGACCACCGCAAACCCACGCCCGGCATCCCCGGCCCGCGCCGCTTCGATCGCCGCGTTAAGTGCCAGCAGATTGGTCTGCTCGGCGATGCTGCGAATCACCTCCAGCACCCCGGAAATCTCGCTGCTGTGGCCTTCGAGCTGATGGATGACCTCGGTCGCCCGCCCCAACTCTTCGGCCAGCCGCAACACCGCACTGCGACTCTCGCCGACCAACAAATGCCCTTCACGGGTTTCCGTTCCCGCCATATCGGCCGCCACCGACGCCTGCTGCGCATGGCTGGCGACTTCGGCCACACTGGCCGCCATCTGATGAATCGCCGCCGCCACCTGATCGGTTTCCGCCTGCTGTGCCAACGTGCTGGTGTGACTGCTGTGCAGATGATCCACAAGCTGCGCCGCATGCCCGGCCAGCCGTTGCGACGCATCACCGATCCGCCCGACCACCGCACCGACCTGGGCCTCGAGCATCTGCAACGCAAACTCGATCTGCCCGAACTCATCCCGCCGCCCGGTATAAATGCCCTGACTCAACGGGTTGTCGGCAATCAGCCGCGCACGCTCGGTCAGACGTTCCAGTGGCCGCAACAACCAGCCCACGCCGAGCGCACACGCGCCACTGCCGACCAACAGCGCAGCGGCTTCGATGCCCAGAGACTCCGGCCGCAGCCAGGCTTCAATCCCCAGCACCACCGCCAGCACCGAACTGGTCAACGCCATGATCTTCGCCCGCAAACTCAGCGCCGGCAGCCGCTGCCACCGCGCCATCCGCCCCTCGCGCAACTGCGCATACGCCCGCTCCGCTGCGGTGATCTGCCGGGCATCCGGCCGTGTACGCACCGACTGAAACTCCACCGCCGCACCGTTCTGCGTGACCGGGGTGACATAGGCACTGACCCAATAGTGATCACCGTTCTTGCAACGATTCTTCACCAGCCCCATCCACGACCGCCCGCCCTTGAGCGTCTGCCACATATGGGCAAACGCCTGCGCAGGCATGTCCGGATGACGCAACAGGTTGTGCGGCGCGCCCAGCAGCTCGTCGCGGCTGTAACCGCTGATCCTGATGAAATCGTCGTTGGCGTAGGTGATCGCGCTGGTCAGATCGGTGGTCGAGAGAATGTTCGCATCCGGCGCAACATCAACATTGCGCCCGGTCACCGGGAGATTGATCTTCATGGAAAGCGCGCTCGTTTTATTGGAAAGAGTCGGCAGGGCTGCTGACTCTAAGCGCACTCACTGGTTAAACGTTGATCTGGCTCAGGAACTGAGCAATTAGCCATCACTGTGACCGAAAATCACAGACGATGGCTGCAGGAGGGAGGTGGAATCAGCGCTTGCCCATCGAACGACGCGTGCCCGACGGCGCCACACCCGGAATCTTGGCGTGACGATCACCGTCCTTGCCCTTGAACTGCGGCAGTTTCGCCGCTTTGGCAGCCGCAAGGTCACCTGGCTTGAACGGGAACTTGAAGGCAGGAATGGTCGGCTTGGATTCACCGGCCTCGGCCAGCTCTGCCGGGACATCGCTCACAGCGTTGTCGATTGGGGAAGTCATGAAAGCTCCGCGAAGCAAAAAGTCCGGCCCGATGGACGAGCCGCGAAAGCGCGCAGTATACCTGCGCGCGTGGACTTTAAAGAGCCCCAAAACGGCTACGATCGGTGCCTTTTGGGGACTGTTCGACTAACGGATCACGTCAGCGGATCAACCCGATCCAGCGCTCGATTCACAGCAAGTTCGGCCAGCATGATGATCTGCTGAATGCCCAACGCCGTACTACGCTGCGGGCCGGAAAGCTCATTGGCGAAATTGCTGGCAATGGTACTGGCCGAGGCCAGCGATTCGCAGGCATTGGCCAACAGGCTTTCGGTATCGACGTTGGGAGTGACGCTGTACATCGTGCTCGGGCGCGGCTTGGTGGGGTTGGGGCAGAGGTAGTAGTCGAGGGCGCGTTTGATGGCTTCGCGGTTACGGGCGAGGTCTTCGGCGCGCATGGCC